>DASYQZ010000217.1:0-2623 GCA_036004865.1 Vicinamibacterales bacterium | reverse complement strand
CGCGCGCCGGCTCGAGCGTCTCGCGCTCCCAGCGCTGCCTGGCGGTGTCGGCGACGGTTTTCATCCGTACAAATTATAGCGGACCGATCTCGATGGTCCCGCTAAAGCCGGACGCCACGACCGATGGTCCGGCTGAAGCCGGACGCCACGACAATCGGACCCGCACGTCGTTTGACTCCCCGACGCGGCGCAAGTTAACGTGGCCGGTCAGACAGGAGGGTCATGCCGCTCACCTATGGACCGGTCTTCGAGGACATGCTCCAGGAGTTCGACGGCGCGGCCCGCATCCTGAACCTCGATGCCGGCATCTGGAGAATCCTCACCTCACCCAAGCGCCAGATCATCGTCTCGTGCCCGGTGCAGATGGACAACGGCGAGATCGAAGTCTTCACCGGCTACCGCGTGCAATACAACATCACACTCGGTCCCGCGAAGGGCGGCATTCGCTATCACCCCGGCGTGACGCTCGACGAAGTGACGGCGCTGGCCGCGTGGATGACGTGGAAGTGCGCGGTGGCGCACATCCCGTTCGGCGGCGGCAAAGGCGGCGTCATCTGCGATCCGACCAAGATGTCGAAGCGCGAGCTCGAGGCGCTGACGCGGCGCTACGTCGCCGAAATCATCGACGCGATCGGTCCGGAGAAAGACGTTCCAGCCCCCGACGTGAACACCAACGAACAGATCATGGCGTGGGTGATGGACACCTACTCGATGCACGTCGGCCACACGACGACGTCGGTGGTGACGGGCAAGCCGGTGGAGCTCGGCGGCTCGCTCGGGCGGCGCGAGGCCACCGGGCGCGGCGTGATGATCGTGACGCGCGAATCCGCCAAGCACGTCGGGTTCAACATCAAAGGCGCGACCGTCGCGGTGCAGGGCTTCGGCAACGTCGGATCGATTTCCGCCGAGCTCCTCGCCGAGATCGGCGCGAAGATCGTCGCGGTGACCGACTGGAAAGGCGGCGTCTACAACGCGAAGGGATTCGACGTCAAGAAGCTGATCGCGTGGACGCAGCAGCACAAGACGGTCGCGGGCTTTCCCGACGCCGAGCCGCTGCCGGGCACGGACATCTTCAAGCTGGACGTCGACGTGCTGATTCCAGCCGCGCTCGAAAACCAGATCACGATCGACAACGCGCCGCTCATCAAAGCCAAGGTGCTCGTCGAAGGCGCGAACGGCCCGACGACGCCGGAGGCGCACCGCTATCTGCACGAGCACGGCGTCTTCATCGTGCCGGACATTCTCGCCAACAGCGCAGGCGTCACGACCTCGTACTTCGAGTGGGTGCAGGATCGCTACGGGTACTTCTGGACGGAAAAGGAAGTGAACGAGCGTCTCGAATCGAAGATCTGCGAAGCGTTCAACGCCGTCCTGCAGACTTCGCTCAAATACAAAGTCGACATGCGCACCGGGGCCTACATCGTCGCGATCAGCCGCGTCGCGACCGTGACCCGGATGCGGGGGATGTACGCTTGAACTGAGAACTGAGAACTGAGAACTGAGAACTCAGAACTCAGAACCGGAATGAGCTCAAACGTCGGATCGCGTATTGAATTCTCAAGTTCTCAGTTCTGAGTTCTGAGTTCCGAGTTCTGTGTTCCGCGCCCGCCCGCTACGACGTCACGCGAAAGTTGATCCGATCCGTCGCTTCGCCGGCGGGACTCTTCGCGGTGAGCTCGATCAGATACTCGCCGTTGGCAAGTCCGGCGAGCGGTAGATCGATCTCATTCGCGCCGCTCGGCGTCGATGGCGGCGCGACCGTGAGATTCCGCATCGTCTGACCCATTCGGTTGAGCAGCTTCGCGGAGAGCGAGGGCGCGGCGTTCGCGGGGCCATAGGCGGGAAACCGGATCAGCAGCCGTTCGGCGCGGCTGAATTCACGCGAGGCGACCGGCACGGCGGCGTCCGCGTCGATCTTCCGGAACTCGAGCGCGTTGCGCGCGCGCAGGATCTCAGGCGTGCCGATCGCCACGGGACGACGGAAGTCCGGCACTGTGAGATCGCGGAAGTCGGAGTCGAGCACCTGCGCGGTGACGTCCTCGATCGACATGCGGAGCCGCACGCGGCCGGGCGGGACGTCGAACACGGCGCGCGAAGGCGTCGCGCCCTGCTCCTCCATCGCGGCCGGTCCCGTCGGCTGGAGCCGGCCTTCGAACAGCACGGTGCCGTCGGTGGCGAGCACCGAGAGCTGCACGCGCGAAGGATAGCGGCGGCTGCGGTCGCCCGGCACGCGCGCGGCCGGCTCCCAGACCACGGTCACGCGCGTTTTGCCCCCGTCTCCTCTGGCGACGCCGAACCATGGACGAATCAGCGGACTGGCGTGCCGCATCGGCTCGAGCGGGGCCGGTTTTTTGGGCTCGTTCAGCCGCGCCAGCACCGACGCCCGCAGCGCGTCGTCCGGGGACGGCGCCCAGTATCCTTTTCGCGCGCGCAACTGAACGCCGGCTCGCTTGACGCGGACCTGGACGTCGTGGAACTTGCCGTCTTCGGCATGCGGCGCGCGATACGTCAGCAGATAGTACGCGCTCGCGTCGGTGGCGATGTGCCGCAGACCGGTATCGAGATCGCCCACGATCGTCTGACCATCGGTTTCTGCGGCGAGCATCCGCGTCGTGTCGGCGGA
>DASYQZ010000216.1:0-4159 GCA_036004865.1 Vicinamibacterales bacterium | reverse complement strand
CCGACACGATGCGTCCCGAGATTCTCGGCACGCACGGCATCGTCGCGGCCGGACGCCACTATTCCGTCTCGGCCGGCGTGCGCATGCTGCAGCGGGGCGGCAACGCCGTCGACGCCGGGGTCGCGACGGTGTTCGCGGCCGCGGTCTGCGAAATCTCGCATTTCGGATTCGGCGGCGAGGCGCCGACGATGATCTACGACGCGAAGACGCGCGAGATCATCGTCATCAACGGTCAAGGTCCTGCGCCGAAAGGCGCAACGCCAGATCTCTTCAAGCGAGACGGCAAGGTTCCGAGCAACGGACCGCTCGGCGCGACGATCCCGGCCGTGATGGACGCGATGGCGCTCGCGCTCGAGACGAAGGGCACGATGCGCCTCGAGCAGGTGATGGCGCCGGCAATCGAGCTCGCCGACGGCTTCCCGATGTACGCGTTCCTGCGCGACGTGCTCATCACCGAACGCCCGGCGACGGAGCAGTACGAGTGGTCGGCGAAGACGTACTACCCGAACGGGCGGATTCCGCAGGTCGGCGAGATGTTCCGCCAGCCGAACCTCGCGCGCACGCTTCGCGCGATTGTCGCCGCCGAGAAGGCCGCGTTCGGGCGCTCGAAGAACCGCGTGCGCGCCATTCGCGCGGGACGCGACGCCTTCTACAAGGGCGGCATCGCGCGGCGGATCGCCGACGCCAACCGTGCCGCCGGCGGCGTGTTCACGTACGACGATCTCGCGGCGTTCCACGGCGGCATCGAGAAGCCGACGACGGCGAGCTTCCATGGGTACGACGTCTACAAGGCGGCACCCTGGAATCAGGGGCCGGTGCTGCTGCAGGCGCTGAACATCCTCGAAGGCGTGAACCTGCGCGCGATGGGCGACAACTCCGTCGAGTACCTGCACAACGTGCACGAAGCGATCAAGCTCGCGTACGCCGACCGCAATGCGTACTACGGCGATCCGGCGTTCGTGACCGTCCCGATCGCCGGATTGTTGTCGAAGCCGTATGCCGCCGAACGGCGCGCGCTGATTGGACCGAAGGCCTCGCTCGAGCAGCGCGTCGGCGATCCGTTCAAGTTCGATCCGCAGGTCAAGCCGCCGCCGTCTCGATATGTGCCGCACGCTCAGGGCGCGAAGACACCGGGCGAGCCGGGCGACACGACGTGTGTCGACGTCGTGGACAAAGACGGAAACCTGTTCAGCGCGACGCCGAGTTCCGGGTGGCTGCTGGGCGGCGCGTTCATCGCGGGTGACACCGGCGTGCCGCTGTCGAACCGGATGCAGATCTTCGATCTCGATCCGGCGAGCCCGAACCGCCTCGCCGGCGGCAAGCGGCCGCGGACGACGCTGACGCCGACCATCGTGCTCAAAGATGGCAAACCGTTTCTCGCGATCAGCACGCCGGGCGGCGACAGCCAGGATCAGCAGATTCTGAACGTGCTGCTGCGAGTACTGGTCTTCGGGAAGGGCATCCAGGAAGCGATCGAGGATCCGCGGATCAACTCGCTGCACCCGTTCAGCTCGTTCGACAACCACGAGAGCGAGCCGGGCGTCCTCGAAATCGAGAGCCGCGTGCCGGCGGCGGTCCGCGACGCCCTGACCGCACGCGGCCACCGGCTCAGGGTGCTCGGCCCGTACAGCATGAGCACCGGCGTCGTCGCGGTCGGCGTCGATCCACAGACGGGCACGCTGCGCGGTGGCGCCGACGTCCGACGGGAACGGTACATTTTCGGTTGGTGACGTCGGACGTCGAACTTAGAACTCTGAACTGAGAACTCAGAACTCACCTCGGAGCTCAAAACGCTGGTCTCGAGTTCAAGGTTCCGGAATTCAGTTCTGAGTTCGAAGTTCCAAGTTCTGAGTTCAGAGATGCGCCCGCATCTCGTGCACGCGCTGACCGCTCTCCAATGACGTCAGCACGATATCGGCTGTGACCGGCGCGCGGCGGAACGCGTCCTCGCCGACCGCATCCGCAATCGCATTCAAGATCGATCCGTAGCCGGCGCCCACCGGCGGCTCGCCGACGCCGCGCGCGCCGACGGGCGTTTCCGGATCGGCAATGCCCACCGCCTCGGTGTGCATCTCGGCGGGGATGTCGAGGATCGTGAGCGGCTTGGTGTGATGAAACCGCTTCGCGAGCGGCACGCCGTACTGGGTGTCGTACACCCATGTCTGCGACAGCGCGTGTCCGATGCCGAGATTGATCCCGCCGAGGATCTGGCCGTGCAGACTGCGCGGATTGATGACGGTGCCGACGTCCGCCACCGCGAGGTAGTCGACGATACGGGTCTTGCCGGTCTCGACGTCGACCTCGACCTCCGCGAATCCCGCGACGAACGAGTACGTGTCGCCATCGCGCGGATACGTGTCCTTCGCGACGCCCATCAGCCCGAGACCCGCGAGCGCCGTCGCGGAGTTCTTCGTGAACGGATGGATGTCTTCGGGCAGCTCGTGGCCGTCGTACTTGCCGCCGATGTCGATCGCGCGCGCCGCCGCCTGCGCGTAGGTCAGACCACGCGACGGATTGTCGCGGCGATGCACGCGTTCGCGTCCAAGCGTGTAGTCGGACGGCGATCCGCCGAGATCCTTCGCGGCAATCTCCTGCAGCTTCAGCTGCGCGTCGGTCGCGCCCGCCAGATTCGCCCTCGTCATCGCGTGCGTCGTCTGGCTGCCGACCGACATGCAGCTCCACGGGAGATTCTTCGACGTGTTGCCCCAGTTGACGACGACCTTCTCCCACGGCATCGCGAGCACGTCGGCGGCAACGCGCGCGAGATCGATCAACGAGTGCGTGCCGAGATTGCCGACACCCGACTGCACGTACAGCTTGCCGTCGGGCCGAATCGTCATCAGACCGTCGTAGCCAACGGAGCCCGAGCCGTGCGGGCCGACTGCGACGCCGAGGCCGCGAACCTTTGAGCCCTGACGCGTGCCCGCGCGCGCCTTCCGCTCCTCCCACCTGAACAGCTCGGCGCCGCGATCGAGCGCCTGCTTCACGAACGCGCTCGTGACGTGCGGCCGCTGGCCGTTCGGCCGCGGCGCGCCATACAAGGCTTTGCCCTCGGGCGAGTTGATGCGGCGAATCGCGACTTGATCGAGGCCGAGCGTCTTCGCCGCTTTCGTGACGACCGGCTCCATCAGCGCGTTCGCCTGCATCGCTCCCGGGGATCGCTGCTGCGACCGCGGCGGCGTGTTCGTGATGACCGCGACGCCGCGCCATCGCATCGCCAGCGGCTGCCAGATGAGCGACGCGGCGTTGGCCGCCGACCGGTAGTCGCCCATCGGTCCGTACGGACCGTTGTCTTCGACGATGAAGAGGTCGAGCGCGGTGATGCGGCCGTCGGCGCGGAATCCGGCGCGCGCGCGGCCGATCATGCCGGTGCGGGCGCGGCCGATGTAGTGCTCCTCTTCGCGGCTGATGCGCATCATCACCGGCGCGTTCGCCTTCTTCGACAGCAGCGCCGGGATCGCCATCGAGACGGCGCCGCCGCCTTTGCTGCCGAAGCCGCCGCCACAATACTCACTGATCATCACGACCTTCGACGGCTCGATGCCGACCCACCGCGCCACGGAATCGACCGTGCGGACGACGCTCTGCGTGGATCCGTGGAGATACAGCGTGCCGTGCTGCCAGTACGCCATCGCGCTCCGCGATTCCATCGGCTGGTGACCCGTCGACTGCACGACGAACGTTTCGTCGACGACGATCGCCGCGTCCTTGAAGCCTGCTTCGAGATCGCCGTAGGACCATTCGTCGGGCGCCTTGCCCATCGGCAGTGCGCCCGGAGGCGCGTCGGCGAAGTCCTGTTCGCTCCATTTCAACGTCTGCAGCTTGGGTTGCGGCGGCGGTCCGGCCGGCCTTCCCTCTCTTCCCTGTCTTTCCTGTCTTTCGTCAGCGGGCGCAGCGGGCGCCGCTGGAAACCAGACGTTGCCCTCGAGCCGCCCATTCGCACCCGCCGGACGCAGGCTGTCGACGGGATCGACGACGAAGGGCAGCGGCTCGAGATCGAGATCGATGCGCTCGATGCCGGCCGCGGCGGTTTCTTCGTCGACCGCGGCGATCGCGAGAATCGGTTCGCCCTGATAGAGCGGCTCGTTCGTCAGCGCGCGTTCGCCGCCGCGCAGATCGGGAAGATCGTCCGCGATCAGCATCGCCTTGACGCCGGGCA
>DASYQZ010000215.1:0-10671 GCA_036004865.1 Vicinamibacterales bacterium | reverse complement strand
CCGAGCGCGCCGCGAAGGATCGCGCGGCCTACGCCGGAGCCCACCGATCGCGCGGCGCTCCTCGCCGCGGCTTCGATCATCCCCTCGCGGCGGCCACCGCGGGGCCCGGTCGTGCCGAACAGCACGTCGGCCAGCGGACCTGACAGGACGCTCGACCCGCCGCTCTGCCCTGCGGGCGTACGGGCAATGGGCGGCGCGCCGGCGTCTGCGGTCTTCGCGTCGGTGCGCGTCTTCAATTTTTCGTACGCCGATTCGCGATCGACCCCTTGCGTGTAGTGACCGTAGATTGGCGTCTGGGCGCGCTGAACGGACTCGCGTTCCGCGTCGGTGATGGGGCCGATGCGCGACGCCGGCGGCACGATCCACGCGCGCTCCGTGACGGTCGGCGTGCCTTTGCCGTCGAGCAGCGACACCAGCGCCTCCCCCACCGCCAGCTCGGTGATCGCGCGCCCGACGTCCACGTCTGGATTCGGCCGCAGCGTGTCGGCCGCGGCTTTCACGGCCTTCTGGTCCCTGGGCGTGAACGCGCGGAGCGCATGCTGCACACGGTTCCCGAGCTGACCGAGGACAGTCTCGGGCACATCGCCGGGATTCTGCGTGACGAAGTACACGCCGACCCCTTTCGACCGAATGAGCCGGACGACCTGTTCCACCTTCTCGAGAAGCGCCGCCGGTGCGTCGGCGAAGAGCAGGTGTGCCTCGTCGAAGAAGAACACGAGCGTTGGCTTTTCCGGATCGCCCACTTCCGGCAGCCGCTCGAACACCTCCGACAACATCCAGAGGAGAAACGTCGAGTAGAGCTTCGGCGAACGAATCAACTCGTCGGCGGCAAGGACGTTGACGACGCCGCGGCCGTCGGCGCCGGTCTGCACCAGATCGTCGACGTCGAGCATCGGCTCGCCGAAAAACGAGCCGCCTCCCTGTTGCTCGATCTCGAGGAGCGCGCGCTGAATGGCGCCAATCGACGCGGCCGAGACGTTACCGTACTCCGTCCGGAACGATGCGGCATTGTCGCCGACGAACTGCAGCATCGCCCGCAGATCTTTCAGATCCAGCAGCAGCAATCCGTTGTCGTCGGCAATCTTGAAGACGAGCGTCAGGACGCCTTGCTGGATCGTGTTCAGGTTGAACAACCGGCCGAGGAGCAGCGGACCGACGTCAGAGATGGTCGCGCGGACCGGAAACCCGCGCCGGCCGAACACGTCCCAGAACGCGACGGGGCACGCGTGCCACTCGGGCGCGCTCAGGCCGGTCGACGTCAGCCGCTCCACCAGCTTGGGCGACGAGGCGCCGGCCGCCGCCAGCCCGGACAGATCGCCTTTGACGTCGGCGAGAAACACTGGAACGCCGAGACTCGAAAAGTGTTCGGCGAGCACCTGCAGCGTGACGGTCTTGCCGGTGCCGGTCGCGCCGGTGACGAGGCCATGGCGGTTGGCCATCCCGGGACGAAACCCGAGATCGGCGCCTTTCCCGGTTCGTGCGATGGCGAACGGTTCAATCATGTCGCGAGACCGAGACGAGTCATGAGCAGCTTCGCGAACTCGGGACCTTTCCCTTCTTCCTCGTGCTTGAAGTAGATGAAGACGTCGCGAGACGACTCCGTCGCCCGCCCGATGGTGTCGCCCCACCGCGCGATGTCGTCGGGCGTGTAGCCTTCGTCACGCAGGCGGAAGTATGCGTAGTCGGCGGTGATGCGGACAGGCGTGGACATTTTCTCACTGTCGGCGATGCACAGCGCGAGGTTGCGCGAGGCGAGCCGCGAGAAGATCTCTTCGTCCAGCCACGACTCGTGGCGGAACTCGAACGCGGCGCACACCTTCGGCGGCAGCTCCGACAGAAACGCGTCGAAGATCGCGACATCTTTCTTGAGATTCGGCGGCAACTGAAACAGGAGCGCGCCGAGCTTGTCGCCGAGCGTGCCCGCGACCTGACAGAATCCGCTGACGAGCGATTCGGTGTTCTTCAAGCGGTTGTCGTGCGTAATGCGCCGCGGCGCCTTGAGCGTCAGCTTGTACGGCGACGGCGTCTGCGCCGCCCATCCGCCAACGAGCTTCTCGTTCGGCATCCGGTAGAACGTATAGTTGATCTCGACTGTCGGAAACCGCGCCGCGTAGTACGGCAGCATCTTCGCGGCGGGAAGATCGCTCGGATAGAAGCTGCCCTTCCATTCCGGATAGTTGTAGC
The DNA here is from genome assembly GCA_036004865.1 of Vicinamibacterales bacterium. Classification (GTDB taxonomy): domain Bacteria; phylum Acidobacteriota; class Vicinamibacteria; order Vicinamibacterales; family CAVVIG01; genus QHWF01. Next base: position 8,487 of record DASYQZ010000215.1, on the reverse strand, counting down.
CGGAGGTCCCCACCCAGATCATAGGTAAACTAGATTCTATGCGCGTTCACATCGTTTTCATTCTTGCCGTCATCGCATCGGCGTGCAGCAGCAAGACGACGGATCGGACTCATACGCTGCAGGGACAGATCCTGCAGATCGACGCGCCAAACAAGCAGGTCGTCGTGAAGCACGAGGAGATCAAAGGCCTGATGCCGGCGATGACGATGCCGTATTCGGTGCGCGACACGAAGCTCTTGAACGGTCTTGCGGCAGGCGACCTGATCGACGCGAGTCTCGTCGTCGAATCGAACGATGCGTACCTCCGTACGATCCGAAAAGTAGGAGAGGCGCCGCTCGAAAAACCGCCGGTCGATACCGCGACGGCGCCGGCTCCACGATCTGGTGTCGAACTGCTGAAGAACGGCGACGCGGTGCCGGACGCGCCGTTCGTGGATCAGGATGGCAAGAAACGATCGTTCGGCGCGTTTCGCGGATCGCCGGTCGTCATGACGTTCATCTACACACGCTGCCCGCTGGCGACGTTCTGCCCGCTGATGGATCGGCACTTCGCGGCGATGCAGCGGCCGTTGAAAGACGATCCGGCGCTGCACAACATTCACCTCGTGACGGTCAGCTTCGATCCGAAGACCGACACGCCGCCGGTGTTGAAGAAGCACGCAAAGACCCTGAACGCCGACCTCTCGCGATGGACGTTCCTGACCGGCGATCGCGACGAGGTCGACCGGTTCGCCATGCGCTTCGGCGTCTCGATCGCGCGCGCGATGAACGATCCGCGCGACATTACGCACAACCTGCGCACCGTCATCATCGGCGCCGACGGCAGGCTGGTGAAGGTGTACACCGGCAACGACTGGACGCCCGAGCAGGTGCTCGCTGATCTGAAGCATGTCGGTTAAGGGGCTCACGTTCACGCCGCGCGAAAGGCGTCTCATCGCACGGCTGCGGACGCCGCTCGCGGTGCAGCGGTATCTCAACCGGATGCCGTACAACCAGGAGCCGCACGGACGCGCGACGCAGCGCACCTTTCGCGGCGTGGTGCGCCACGGCGCCGCACACTGCCTCGAAGCGGTCCTCTTCGCCGCCGTGGTCCTCGAGCAGCACGGCTATCCGCCGCTCGTGCTCTCTTTCGAGTCGATCGACGAACTGGACCACGTCATCTACCTCTATCGCCAGCGCGGCCGATGGGGATCGATCGCGCGATCGCGCGACCCGGGGCTGCACGGCCGCAAGCCGGTTTTCGCCACGCCGCGTGCGCTCGCGCTCAGCTACTGCGATCCGTACATCGATTTCACCGGCCGCGTCACCGGCTATGTCGTCGTCGATCTGCGGATCCTCGGCGCCTACGACTGGCGGCTGTCGCCGGGCAACGTGTGGAAGGTCGAGCGTATGCTGCTCGACCACCCGCATCGGACGATTCGCTCGTCCGACGAACGGGTCGATGCGCTCAGAAACCGTTATCGGGCGTTCAGGAGCCGATTTCCGGATCGGAAACCGGTGGACTACAAGGGGCGGGAGCGCTGGACCGAATTGCCGGCCGAGTTCACCTAGATTAAGCTTTCACTGCCATCGTGCTGACATCGACCACGTTCATCATCGCGCTGATCGTCATCATCTTCGCGGTCGACATCGTCGCGCGGTGGTGGCGCGAGAACGAGTGGAAGCGCCGCTGGCGCAACCGGGACGATGATGATCGATGAGGGAATCGAGAGGACGGAGACCAAAATGCAACCACGAAGACTCGAAGGCACGAAGAACTTCCAGTACAAGAAAGTCTTCTTCGTGTCTTCGTGCCTTCGTGGTTGCGTTTTCTTCGTGATCTAGTCGAGATCAAAGTCGCGCATCGGCTTGGTGACCGGCTCTTCGCGCGCCTGACGCAGCGCCTCCTCGAACCGCTTCGACAGCGCATCGCCGCGGGTCTTCTCCGCATCCACCGACTGCTGAAAGATCGCTTCGCGCCGCGCGGCTTCCTCCGCCAGGATCCGCTGCGCCTCCGTCAGCTCCGGCTTGTTGCCGCGCTCCGGCTCCTTGTGCGCGACGATGCGTCCGAGATTCGTGTCGAACACGAGCGTCGCCTGGCAGCACGGGCAGGTGACTTCGACTTCACTTTTGAGCTTGGCCATGGTCACTTCTTCCGCGGGGACCCGGCCCCGCTCGATTTTCCCCCGAGCATGCCGGCGAGCCCGGCGTGCTCGAACTGTTTCTTCAACTCGATCGGCTTGCCGTCGGGCAGCTTCGCCACGAGCCGGACGTCGGTGATTTGCGCGCGGCGGAAATCGAATCGTTGTCCGAAGCCGGCGACGAAGGCGTCGAGCGGCACCTGAAAGCGTCCGCCCGCCGGAATCGATTTCGTCGTGACGCGATAGTACACGTTGAGCCAGATCTCGACGGCGTTCCAGTCCTCCGACGAGCGGTTGTCGACCGTCAGCAGATTCCCCTCGAGCTTCAAGGGTTCCTGCGGCGGGTTCGAGCAGCCAGCCGCGATCGCAAACGCCACGATGCTCGCGCCCGCGATCAACAGTCGGATCAGCACCGGACTATCATACATAACGACGTGAGCCATGCTCATCCGCCGCGTCAGACGCTTCGCGTCGCGACGTACAACATCCACCGCTGCCGCGGTCTCGACGGCCGGACGCGTCCCGATCGCACGGCAGCGGTTCTTCGAGCCATCGACGCCGACATCATCGCGCTGCAGGAAGTGATCGGCGCCGGGCCGAGCACCGGCGGCCACGCCGAAGAGCTCGGCGCCGCGCTCGGCATGGGCTGGGTGATGGCGCCGGCGCGCCACCTGCGCGGGCATCAGTTCGGCAACGCGGTGCTCAGCCGCTTTCCGATCACGCATCACGTCGAGCACGATCTGTCGTGGAAGACGTGCGAGGCGCGGCGGCTGCAGCGCGTCGACATCGCGGCGCCCGGCGGCATGCTCCACATCTACAACGTGCATCTCGGCACGGCGATCCTGGAGCGCCGTCATCAGGCGCAACGGCTCGCGACGATCGTCACCGATCGCCACGTCGGCGGTCCGAAGTTGGTGCTGGGCGACTTCAACGAGTGGATGCGCGGGCTGGCGACGAAGATGCTCAGCGCTCGGCTGCACAGCGTGGACCTGCGCAATCATCTGCGGCGGCGGCGCACCTATCCGGGTCTGTTCCCCATCCTGCACCTCGATCACATCTACTATGCAGGCCGCCTGGAGATTGTCGGAATAGAGTTGCCGCGGACGCGTTTGTCGCTCGTCGCGTCGGATCACCTGCCGCTGGTTGCGGACATCCGGCTACACTAGCCTACGCCCCAAAAACGCAACCACGAAACCACGAGAGCACGAAAAAGACCTATGGCTTTTCGTGGTTTCGTGGTTTCGTCGTTGCATTTGTCGGGCGGAGGCAGCTGCTATTCGGGTTCCTCGGCGAGCTCCAGCGACAGCGGAACCGATTCGATGATGCTCGGCATCCTTCGCGTGGCGCGCGTCGCCTTGAGGACCCTCGCCTCGTCGTAGATGCGCTTGGGCACCTTCTGCACGTCCCACACGAGGCCAGACGCCGCCATCGCGCGGATGACGTACCACGTCGGATCGAACTCCCACCAGTAGAAGCCGTTGCGCGCGGCGCGCTGATAGCGGTGGTGGTTGTTGTGCCATCCTTCGCCGACGGCGAAGAACGCCGTGAAGGGGTTGTTCCGCGACTCGTCCACCGTCTCGAACCGCCGCGATCCGAACATGTGATTGACGGTGTTGATCGCGAACGTCGCGTGCGAGAGCGTCATCGTCGGCAGGCAGAAGCCCCAGATGAGCAGCGGGAAACCGCCGATCGCGAACATGGCGATCGCGAGCAGCAGCGGCGGCAGGAAAAAATACGTGTCGAGAAAGACGATCTCGGGCGCCTTCGAGAAATCGCGGACGACCGGGTTGGTCGGTGCGAGCTTGTCGTGCCTCGCGTCGTTCAGGAACCAGCCGATGTGCGCGTAGTAGACGCCGCTGACCATCGGGCTGTGCGGATCGCCGTCGCGGTCGGCGTACTTGTGGTGGTTCACGTGGTGGCCGGCCCACCAGAGCGGACCCTTCTGCATCGCCGACGTGCCGATCCACGCCCACACGAAACGCGCGACGCGGTTCATCTTGAACGCGCGATGCGCGAAGTACCGATGAAACGCGAGCGTGAGGCCGATGGCGCGCAGAAAGTGCGACACGGCCCAGACCGCCACGAACGCCCAGCGGAACGGCACCGCGAACGCGAGGAGCGCGGACACCTGGACCGTCCAGAAGATGATGATTTGAATGATGTTCGGCAGCACGATCGTCTAAATCTCTCGCAGCGCTCGGGCGACGGGAATTCGGGCCGCGCGAATCGCAGGAAGCAGGCCGCCGACTGCTCCCATCACTGCGGAGAAAAGCAGACCGCCGGCCATCAGGGCCGGCGTGATCCGGAACTTGAACGCGACTTCACTGAAGCTCGTGAAGTTGGTCGTGCCAGTCGACAGTCCATGCACCGGTATTGCCAGAATACAGCCAATCACCCCGCCGACGAGCGCGAGCGCGACCGATTCTGCGAGAAAGGCCGTCACGACGCGAAACCTTGAGAAGCCCAGCGCGCGCAGCGTGCCGATTTCGCGCGTGCGGTACGCCACCGCCGCGTACATCGTGTTCATCGCACCGAACATGGCGCCGATCGACAGGATGAGCGTGACGAAGGCGCCGAACGCGCGAATGATCGTCGTCATCGCCTGCGACTGTTGCGTGTAGTAGTCCTGCTCGCGCTGCGGCTTCAGATACAGGCGCGGATCGGCGTCGACGGTGTCGCGGAACGACTCGAACATCGACGGATCGGCCAGCTTCACGGTCATCGACTGATAGCCGCCGCGCTGGAACGCCGGCATCATCAGGTCGACGTCGCCCCACACCTCCGATTCGAACGCCGCGTCGTCGGCGGTGAAGATGCCAACGACCTTCCAGGTCGCGTTACCGAATTTCACGTCGCTGCCGAGCGTCAGCCCCTTGAAGCGGCCCACCGCCAGCAGACCGACGTTGATCTCGCGGCTGCCCTGCGCGAACTGGCGCCCTTCGACGAACTTCATCGTGTCGCGGACTTCGAACGCTTTCGGGCCGACGCCGCGCACCGGGACGTTCGCCGGCTGATTGTCGGTCTGGCGCGGCAACGCGATCGCGACGACGAGCTCGGGCGAGGCCAGCGGACGGTTGTCGGCGCCGCGAGCCAACTGCGGCAGGTCCTCGATCAACGGAACGTCCGTCCGGAGCAGGCCGCTCGTCGACTCCGCGGTCGAGCCCTTCCGCAGGACGATCGCGTTCGCCGGCGAGCCGCTCGCCACGAGCGTCGCGCGAAAGCCCTGCGCGATCGCCAGCGTCATCACGAACACGGCGACGACCATCGCGATGCCGCCAGCCGTCATCGCCGCGGTGCCTTTGCGGACGATCATCGAGCGCAAATTGTAGCTGCCGATCAGTCCCATCACGCCACCCGTCTCAACGCGTCGACGATTTTCAGGCGCGACGCCGCCGTGGCCGGGATCACTCCGGCGAGCACGCCGATGAGCGCGCTGAGCGCCAGCCCGCTGATCACGTTCATGTTGGTCACGCCGAAGACCGGGATGAACGCGCCGACCTGCAGGGTGTCGGGATTGACGATCCAGCGCGCGAAGCCGACGCCGAGAATGCCGCCGACGATCGACATCATCAGCCCCTCGCCCGCCACGAGCAGGAAGATCGTGGCCGATGGATAACCGAGCGTGCGCATCACCGCGATTTCCGTGGTGCGCTCGCGGACCGACATCGCCATCGTGTTGCCCGCGACGAACAGCGTCGTGATCACGACCGCCAGCGCGATGCTGCCGAGCAGGAGGTTCAGGTTGCCGAACATCGAGACGAACGTCGCCTGAAACTGCTTCTCGGTATCGGTCTTCGTTTCATTCGGCGAGTTGGCGAACTTCTGATCGATTGCCATCGCCACCTGCGTCGCCTGATCGGGGTTCGAGATTTGCGCGATGAACCAGCCGACCTGGCCCGGCTGAATCGATCGCTCGTCGGCATACTTCCAGTGGAAGAACATCGACTGGTTGTCGACCGCGGCGCCGCCGCTCTTGTAGATGCCGCGGACGTTGAAATCGAAGTCTCGCGTGCCGTAGATGGGAATCCCGACCTGCAGCGCGATCTTGTCGCCAACCTTGAAGCCGAAGCGCTTTGCCAGGCCGTCGCCGACGATGCAGGCGGTGCGATCGTCGAGAAACGCCTTGCGCGCCTCGGGCGGCAGCTCGATCTCCGGATACATGCGCAGATAGCTTTCGGGCTCGATGGCGAACTGCGCGAAGAAGTTCTGCGGATCCTTGTAGACACCGCCGAACCAGTTCGCCCACGTGAGGTCCTGCACGCCGGACGTGCTCCTGATCACTTCGGCGTGACTGGTCGGCATCGAGAAGAAGAGCGAGGTCGATCGCAGCGTGACGATCCGCGTCGACGAGCTCGCTTCGGTGGCGGCGTTGAAGCCGTCGAGCACGGCGCGCAGCGAGGCGAACAGGAAGACGGCGATCGCGACGCTCATCACCGTCAGCAGCGTCCGGCGTTTGCTGCGTTTGGCGCTCTTGAGTACGAGGGCGATGAATTTCATAGATCTCTCGTCGACGGCGTTGAACGGTCTGTCTTACTTTTCTTCACTGGCGGCGGGGCCCCACGGGCACCCCAACGCGGCTGCCGCGGTGGGGACCCCGCCATGTCGCCGCGAGCTTTCGATGACACCTCGCCGCGGATTCCCAGTCCGCGGCGAGGTGTGGCCGCAGGCGCTGCTACCGCGCGGCGACCGATTGTGATTGTTCGACCAACGTGCCTTTCTCGAGATGAAGCACACGCGTGGCGCGCTCGGCGGCGTGCGGGTCGTGCGTCACCATGACGATCGTCTTCTTGTATTCCTGGTTCAGCCGCTGCAGCAGCGTCAGGACTTCGCTCGCCGATTTCGCGTCGAGGTCGCCGGTCGGCTCGTCGGCCAGCAGCAGCGTCGGGTCGGTCACGATGGCGCGCGCGATGGCGACGCGCTGCTCCTGCCCGCCCGACAACTGACGCGGATAGTGCTGCGCGCGATCGGTCAACGAGACGATGCCCAACGCGGTCATGACGTGATCGCGGCGCTGCTTCTTCGACAGGTTGGTCAGGAGTAGCGGGAGCTCGACGTTCTCGAACGCCGTCAACACCGGAATCAGGTTGTACAACTGGAAGATGAAGCCGATGTGCCGCGCGCGCCATCCCGCGAGCGCGCGCTCCGACAGCCTCGTCGTCTCCGTGTCGCCGACGCGGATGGATCCATGCGTCGGCCGGTCGATGCCGGCCAGCAGGTTCAGCAGCGTCGACTTGCCAGACCCGGACGGTCCCATCAGCCCGAGATACTCGCCTTCCGGCACGCTGATCGTCACGCGATCGAGCACCGGGATTTCAATCGAGTCGCGCTTGTATGCCTTCGTGACGTCCTGTAACTCGATCAGTGCCATGTCACTTTGCCTTGACTCGAACCAGCGCGCCGTTGGCGAGGCCGGCCGGGGGATTGAGGATCACCGTGTCGCCCGGAAGGACGCCGCTCTTGATCTCGACCTGATCGATCCGCTCGGGACCGACGGTCACCGGCCGGCGCGACACGGTGTTGCCGGTCACGACCCACACGATCGACTGACCGTTCTGCTCCGTCACTGCGCGCTTCGGCGCCAGCACCACCGGCGCGGTGTCGCCACCGGTCTTCACGCCAACATCACTCCGACTCGAGTCCTTGCGAGGCTCTTGGAAAGTGACGCTGGCCGTCATCTCCGGCTTCACGTACGCGTCCGCGTCGAGAATGCTGACTCGCACTTCGACGATCGCCTTCGCGCGATCGGCCGACGGAAAGATCTGACGCAGCCGGCCTTTGTACGTCCGGTCCTGATAGGCCTGCAATTTCACTTCGGCCGGCATCGCGGCGATGAGCTTGGCGACGGTGTTCTCGCTGACCTCGGTCTGCACTTCCAGCTCGCCGAGATCCGCAATCGTCGCAATCGCGCCGCCTTCGCGCGCCGCCTGTCCGGCGACGCCGAAGGGCGATACCGTCTCGCCGACTTCCGCGCGCTTCTTGATGACGACGCCGTCGAACGGCGCGCGCACGTTGGAGTTCTCGATCGCCTCTTCGGTGACGCGGACGCGCGCGCGTGCCGACGCAATCGCCGCTTCCGCCGACTTCACCCGCGCGGCCGAGACCGCCGCCGCCGACTCCGCGCCGGTCAGCGACGCCGTCGTTGTGATGCCGTCCCTCATCAGCGCGCGCTGGCGCTCGAGGTTGCGGAGGTCCTCGTCGCGCGCCGCAATCGCCTGTCCCAGCTGCGCCTCGCCCTCCGCGACGGCGCGGCGCGACGCCTCGAGCTGCGCGTCGACGTCGGCGTGCTCGATCTCGGCAATCACCTCGCCTTTGCGCACGCGCGTCCCTTCCTCGAACTTCAGGCGCGCGAGCCGGCCGCCCATCTTGA
>DASYQZ010000214.1:0-10254 GCA_036004865.1 Vicinamibacterales bacterium | reverse complement strand
AAACACAAAGATGCGTTCCTGATGACCTTTGCCGAGAACCTGATGACCTACGCGCTCGGCCGCCGCCTTGAGGCGTACGACATGCCGGCGCTGCGCGCGATCGTCCGCAGCGCCGAGACGCAGAATTACAGCGTCCAGGCGTTTGTCGCCGGCGTGGCGAGAAGCGCCGCGTTTCAAATGACCCGCCCTGGTCCCGTGGAAACAGCCCAGGGCTTGCCACGCCGTAGCTCGCCGGACGTCGCGCGAGCGAAGGCGGGAGCCGAAGCGAAATGATCATCACCAAGCGCCACTTGTCGCGTCGCACGGTGCTGAAAGGGATGGGCGTCACGGCTGCGTTGCCGTTGCTCGATGCAATGATGCCAGCCGCCACGGCACTCGCTCAGACGGCGGCGAAGCGGCAGGTCCGGTTCGTCGCCATCGAGATGGTCCACGGGGCCGCCGGCAGCTGCGCCTATGGCCTGCAGAACAACCTGTGGTCGCCGGCCACGACGGGACGCGCCTTCGATCTGTCGCCGACGTCGCTCGCGCCGCTCGAGCCACTGCGCGATTACGTGACGATCGTCAGCAACACCGACGTCCGCATGGCCGAGGCCTTCACGACGCCGGAGATCGGCGGCGATCACTTCCGCGCGAGCTCGGTCTTCCTCACGCAGGCGCATCCCAAGCAGACGATGGGATCGGATCTGTACGTTGGGACGTCGTTCGACCAGATTTACGCGCGGCAGTTCGGACAGGACACGCCGATTCCTTCGATGCAGCTCTGCATCGAGGCTGTCGATCATTCAGGCGGCTGCGAATACAACTACTCCTGCGCGTACACGGACGCGATCAGCTGGGCGTCGCCGAGCGAGCCGCTGCCGATGCTGCGCGACCCGCGGGCGGTGTTCGACGCGATGTTCGGCGTGGGCGCGACCCCTGAAGATCGCGCCCGCCGCCGCCGCGAAGACAAGAGCATCCTGGACACGATCGTCTCGTCGATCGACCGTCTGAAGACGCAGCTCGGCGCGGCCGACCGTGCGCGTCTGTCCGACTATATGGACGACGTGCGGGAGATCGAGCGCCGCATTCAGAACATCGAGGCGTTGAATCGCAGCGGCGAGCACCGCGAGCTGCCGAACGCGCCGGTGGGTGTGCCCGATTCGTACGACGAGCACGTGAAGATCATGTTCGATCTGCAGGCGATCGCGCTGTCGTCGGAAATCACGCGCGTGTTCGCGTTCAAGATGTCGCGCGACGTGTCGGGCCGCGTCTTCCCGTCGACGGGCGTCACGACCGGCTTCCACAACGCGTCGCATCACAACGAGCGGCCGGAGCGCATTGCCGACTTCGCGAAAATCAACGCGTATCACGTGAGCCTCGTGCCGTACTTCCTCGAGCGGCTCAAGCGGACGCCCGACGGCGAGGGCAACCTGCTCGACAACACGTTGATCGTGTACGGCTCGCCGATGGGCAACCCGAACCTGCACAACCACAAGCGCTGCCCGTTGTTCCTGGCGGGCAAGGCCGGCGGTCAGCTCAAAGGCGGACTCCATCTCAAAGCGCCCGACGGCACGCCGATGGCGAACGTGTTCCTGACGATGGCGCACAAGCTGGGGATGACCGACATGAAGTCGTTCGGCGACAGCACCGGCGAATTCGATCTCAATAAAGCCGGGTAGGTCTGGTGGGTCTGGTAGGTCGGGTCGGTTTGATGGCGCGTAAATCAATCAGCAGCGCCTGCGGCCACGCCGAGCCGAGGACATGGGAATCCGAGGCGAGGTGTCAGCGACAGCTCGCGCTGGGGGTGGGGCCCCAGCGCCACTGGAAAAAAGCGGGCCCCGCCGCCAGTGCAAAAAAGTAGATCTTATGCTTCGAACAACTGCGATGGTGATGAGCGGCATCGTTTTCGGTGCCGTCGTTGTGATTAGTGCTGTCGGTCCCGAGGCGATCGCCGACGCGGCGATGCGCGGCGATCGCGCGGACGTGCTCGCGATGATCAAACGCGGCGCGGACGTGAATGCGCCGCAGGGCGACGGCGTCACCGCCCTGCACTGGGCGTCGCGGCACGGCGACGCCGAGCTCCTGACGGCGCTCCTGTCCGCCGGCGCGAACGCACGCGCGGCTACGCGCTTTGGCGGATACACGCCGCTGCATCTCGCGGCCGAGCGCGGATCGGCGCCGATCGTCAAGGCGCTCATCGGCGCGGGCGCCGTGGTCGACGCGAGGACGAGCACCGGCGCAACGCCGTTGATGTTGGCCGCCGCCGCGGGCGACACGATGGCGATCGCTGCGCTCGTCGACAAGGGCGCGGACGTCAACGCCACGGAGAGCGACCGCTTTCAAACGCCGCTGATTTTTGCCGCCGCGAACAACCGTCTCGACGCCGTCAAGCTGCTCATCGCGCGCGGCAGCAATCCCAATGCCGCAACGAAGCTCACCGATCTGGCCGAGTTGAGCCGGAACGGTCAGAACCCGGACGGCCGCAACCTCGCGGTGAAACCGGAGACGCGGAAACCAACCGGCCCGCCGAGAATCCTCGTGCCCGGCGTCGAGCGTCAGCACCTGTTCAACGAGCAGGTCGCATGGCAGGGCGGCATGACGCCGCTGCTGTACGCCGCGCGCCAGGGACACATCGATGTCGCGAAGGCGCTCATCGAGTCCGGTGTCGACGTGAATCAGCGCAAGGGCGGCGATCGCGCATCGGCGCTGCTGGTGGCCGCAGTGAACGGCCAGTTCGATCTCGCCGAGATGCTGCTCGAACGCGGCGCGAACCCGAACCTGATCGCCGAGAACGGCGTCGGCCCGCTGTACGCCGCGATCAATCTGATGTGGGCGCCGCGCGCCGGCTATCCGCAGCCGCGCGCGCACGTGAACCAGAAACTGAGCTATCTCGATTTCATGAAGCGCCTGCTCGCTGCCGGCGCGGATCCGAATCAGCGCGTCAACAAGAAGGTCTGGTACTCGAACTACAACTTCGATCAGTCGGGCGTGGACGAAGCCGGCGCGACGCCGTTCTGGCGCGCCGCGTACGGCGCCGACGTCGATGCGATGAAGCTGCTCGTCTCTTACGGAGCGGATCCGGCGATCCCGACGGTGAAGCCGGTCGAGCGTCCGGAAACGGCCGACGTCGGCCGCCGCGAGATGCGTGACGTATCAGGCCGGCCTCCGGTCCCGGTCGGCGGACCGGGCGTGCCGCCACTGCTCGCGGCCGCAGGCTTCGGCTTCGGCGAAGGCTTCGCCGGCAACTCTCATCGTCATGCCCCGGGCGGCATGCTGGCCGCGGTCAAATACCTCGTCGAGGAGCTCGGCGCCGACGTCAATGCCCGCGATCACGAGGGAAGCACCGCGGTTCACCACGCCGCGGCACGCGGCGACACCGAGATGATTCGGTATCTCGTCTCGAAGGGCGCCGACGTGACCATCGTGAATCGCGAGGGCCAGACGACGGTCGACATGGCGAACGGTCCGGTGCAGCGCGTGCAGCCATGGCCCGAAACGATCAAATTCCTCGAGAGCCTCGGCGCGAAGAACAATCACAAGTGCTTGTCGTGCTGATGCGAGAATCTGTCGCCGAGCACCTGAATCGCCCGAACGTGCCTCACAGCTCCGGCGGCCGGCTGTAGCGAGACAACGTCCGCGCTCGTGGCACGACGGACCGGATGGTTTCGATCAGCGTTGCCGCGTCGAACGGTTTCGCGATGTGCACGTGATAACCCGCCGACATGGCCCGGTCCCGGTCGGCGGCGCTCGCCCACGCCGTCACCGCGATGGCCGGGATGTCGTCTCCGCGTTCCGCGCCACTCATCCTGACTTTGCGTATCAGCGCATAGCCGTCCTCACCCGGCAGACCGATATCGCTGACCAGCACATCGGGCCGTGTGCGCTCCAGCTCGGTGAGCGCCTCTTCGGCGGACGCGACCGCGGTGACCTCCGCGCCGGCCTCTTCCAGGATCATCTGCATCAGGCCACGTGCGTCGTCATTGTCTTCGACGACCAGCACGTGCACACGACGGAGCAAGTCCGGAAGCGAGTCGACCGGACCGAAGACGCCGGGGGATGACCGATCCGGCCCCGGCGCCGCAGCCGCGGGCGCGGTGTTCAGCGGCAGCCTGATCCTGAACGTGGCGCCCTGCCCCACGCCGGCGCTCTCGGCGCGAATCGATCCGCCGTGCAACGCGACGAGGTGGCGGGTGATCGTCAAGCCCAGCCCAAGTCCGCCGTGCACGCGCGTTCTTGACGAATCCTGCTGCCGGAAGGGCTCGAAGATGTGAGGCAGGAATTCTGCTGTGATGCCTTCCCCGGTGTCGGCGACCGACAGCTCGGCTTCGCTCTCGCTGGCGATCAGCCGGATCGAGACCTCCCCCCCCGGAGGCGTGAATTTGACGGCGTTCGACAGCAGATTCGTGACGATCTGCTGCAGCTGCGCCGCGTCGCCCGAGACTGGTGCCGACAGATCCTGAAGCTGCGCGTCCAGACGCATCGCTTTCGACGCCGCCATCGGCGAAATACCTTCAATCGCCCGTTGGACAACCGGCGCCAGCGCCACCGGCTGCGGCTCGATCTGCATCCGTCCCGCCACGATCCGTGAGATGTCGAGGAGGTCTTCGATCAATCGCGCCTGCGCGAGAGCGTTCCGTTCGATCGTTTCGAGCGCGTGCTCGCGGGCGGTCTCCTTCAACGGTTGCATCCGCAACAGCCGCGCCCATCCCAGCATCGCGTTCAGCGGACCCCGCAGCTCGTGGGACACCATCGCAAGAAACTGATCTTTGGCCGCGTCGGCGGCCTGCAGGCGCGCCGAGAGCTCCAGGTGCTGCCGGATCCGGTACTGTTCGGTCAGCAGCGCCTCGCCGAGCACCCGCAACAGCTCGCCCTGGGCCACGAATCGCTGCCGCGAGATTGGGGCTTCTTGCCGCACGACGTCCCAGATCCGCGCCGACGCGAGTCCGACGTCACGAGCCAATCGCTCGACGGTGATGGATTGAGGGAACTCGATCAGATGGTAGCCGGCGACGGCCGCGGCCGTCACCTCGCCGTTCGAGACGAGCGGCGCCGCGACGGCCGCCACACCGTGTCGACTGGACAGGGTGACCTCGGGCAGTCTCTGCGCGCGCCGAAGGCAGTGCTGCACGCAGTCGTCGAAAAATCCTGATCCGTAGTTGGATTCCCCGAACAGGTCTGCGATCGGCGTCGGATGGATCGGACCGCAGACCAACTGCCCGTCGGCGTCGTACAAAGCCACCGTGACATGCGTGACACCCGCGTACTTCTTCAACGCCGGCCCCCAGACGTCGGCGTCGAAGAGCGTTTGATCCACCTGGGCCCTATTCCTGATGCCGTCGGTCGTTGTCTCTGGGCGGCGATCGATGGCGTTCAGGCGAGCGAGAGACCAGGCCGAAATAGCTCGCGAATGGCAGCGCGCTGGGAGGCACCTGACGCGGCAGGACGTGCATGCCCTGGCCGTCGCGCACTTCGCATTCGTGCGTGGCGCGCGTCGTCGGGTTCGCGCGCATCTTGGCGACCGTCAACCCGAGCCGGAATTCGTCGCCGAGCTCGACCCAGTTGAGGAGGAGGATGTTATCGACGAGCGAGCTCATCGCGTACTCGCCGGCCATCGAGGACATCCCCAGCATCTCCGGGTTCTCGTGGTTGTACACCGCCGCGATCTGATGCTCTTTCATCAGAGCGACGAGTGCGTGGAAGAAATCGCGAAAGACCCTCACCGAGCTGCCCAGCGTCGAGGCATACGTCGACAAACTGTCGATGACGACGCGCCGCGGCTTGAACTCCTCGACGATTCGTTCGATTTGATGAAAATGGCGATCGACTTCGATCTCCTGCGGCGTATCGTACTGAATACGAACAATCCCCCGATCGATGTCGGGCTGGAGATCGATGCCGACGCTCTTCGCGTTGCGCAGGATCTGCTCAGGCGCCTCGTCGAGACTCAGCATCAGCCCCCGCTCGCCGCGCTGGGCGCCTTCCGCGAGATACTGCAGCGCCATGACGCTCTTGCCGACGCCGGACACGCCGACGATCAGCGTGGTGCTGCCGAGGAAATAGCCGCCATTGACCATGGCATCCAGACCGGGCACGCCGGTCGACACGCGTGTCGTCGTATCGAAGGCGGATGCTCGCTCGCGCTTGTCGTCCCGCGGCGCCTGCACGCGGCGGTACACTTCGATGCCGCGGCCATCGACGATTCGAAACGTGTGACTTCCCATCTGAAAGTGATGGCCCCGCGACTTCACCACCTGGATGGAGCGCGACGACGAACGTTGCACTTCGTCGACACGCAGAAGAATGATGGTGTCGGCAATGAACTCTTCGACTGGCGGGTTCGCGATCCGTATGCGTTCGAGCCCTGGCGCTTCGACGGCGATCAGCGCCGTGAGGTTTTCGCGGTGCAGCCCCTGGACGAGCGTGTGAAACACTTCGCGCGATCCGTGGTTTCCGTTCTGGACGTTCGCCCCGTTCGACGCATCCGGCGGCTGCGGCGGCAGCGCGTCGATGAACATCCGCCTCGCGCCGATTCGGGCGGCTTCGGCGAGCAGCAGGCTGTCCGCCTGCTGGAGCTCCTGCTGCAGGACGGACCGCGTCGTGAAAATGATCTTGACCTTTCCCTGGCGCTCGAGCTCGGGAAAGTCCCAGCCGAACTGCGCGGCGTCGCGAATCACCTTGAGCGGCGAGACTTCGAACAGCACGATCAGACCGGGCTCGTCGAATTCGGACGCGCCGCGGTAGATGAATTCGAGGCCCAACGTGGTCTTGCCGGCGCCGGCCGGGCCCTCGACCAGGATGACGTTCCCGCGGGGGATTCCGCCTCCCAGAATGGCATCGAGGCCCGTCACTCCCATCCGAACGAGATCGGCTGCAGCCATGACGGTTTCTACCTCGAGGATGCCCGTGTGATTTGACGAGGCGCGATCGCGACATCGTCGGCGCCATCGCGGTTTTCAGCGTGTTCCGGCGGCGCAGACTCGCGCATCGCCTGTATCAGATCGTGTCGTCCGTCGCGTGTCGAGGAGATCTCGAGCAGCGACGCCAGCCATCCGCTCTCAGCGGGCTTCAGGATGTACATGCGAGCATGCATCGGATTCTGGGATCGTTCGAGCAGGCCGGCTTCCGTCAACAGATCGAGCGAGCGTCCGACCTGGTTCAGGTCATACCCGACGTAAGCGGCGAGCCGGTCGCTCGTCAGCAGTGCGCGAGGGTGCCGATGGAAAAAGAGGATGAGGTCCAGATCACAGGGGTGACGAAGGACGCCGATGCTGCTGAGGAGGTGTTCAAAGCGCCCGCCCGTCATGACTCACCCTGTCGGTTACCGCAAAAGAGCATGTTACGCCCGCCGCCGACCTGAATCAACGCGTAGATCGACGAGACGCCCGAATCCGGATCGGATCACTCACCGCGGCGGAGCTTGCGCGTCCGCTGGCGGTACTCGAACGTGCCGCATCCCGTCGGACACGCATAGTAGTCCCATTGCTCGGAATGGCGGGCGCTGACGCCGCCCACATGACTTCGTTGATACATCAACGGCCTGTCGCAGACCGGACAAAGCAGCGTCGGCGGCGCGGCGGGCGGCGCCGTCGTGTCGCCGCGTTGATGCGTGCGGCTCAGCATTTGTCGACGGCCGAGCATGAGCGGATCGGTGGCGTGTCGGTACGCGATCGATCCGCGCGTGGTGTCGCCTGAGTCGTGCGATCGCGCCGCACGGTTGCGCGACTCGTCGAGGAGCCGACCCATTTCGCCGAGCAACGTCTCCGGCAGGCAGGGCTTCACGAGAACGATATTCGCGCCGGCGCGATGCGCGCGCGCCTGGTCGCCCTGATTCGCTTCGGCGCTGACGATGACGACGGGAACCGTCTGCGTCGTCACATCGCGGCGCAGGAGAACACAGAGCTGGTAGCCGTCGATGCCGGGCAATCGCGTCTCCGTGACGATGACGTCGTAATGTCGAGACAGCGCCTTCGCGAGCGCGTCGCGTCCCTCGTCCGCTTCGTCGATGTCCCACCCGGCCTGTCTCAGGTGCTGGCTGTACAGCAGTCGGGTATCTTCGTCACGATCGACGAGCAGCGCTCGAAGCGTGCGCAACACTGTGGTCATGATCGCCCCCCGCCGGTGACTGTTGATTAACGCGGTGCGCCGAGCAAACCTTCGGCCTTCAGCATCATCGTCATATGCGTCTGGGCCGGCTGGAGACCTTCATCGCTGATTCGCTGCGTCACGGCGACGAGATCGGCCGCAGATCCCGACGCTTCGGCGGCGTCTGTCGCCATGCGGATTTTCTGCGCGGTCGCGACGGCCTGATCCACCCACTGCAGCACATTCGACAGCGAAGACGACACTTGCGCGCCGTGCGTCGTGATGCTCGCCGTCGTGCCGTCGGCTTTCGTGGCGAAGTCGAGATGCTGCAGCGCGCCGGCCGCCGCCTTCTTGACACCGTATCCGGCGCCAGGCCCTTTCGGTTCGACGGCGGGATCGAGCGCGTGCAGCACGTGGCCGGCATGAAGCTTGATGTCGTCGAGGCTCGTGCTTTTCGCGGCGAGCCTCGCGTGCAGGACCGCGACCCTCGCCTCGTCGATCGCGACCGGCAGGAATCCGCGCGTGCCGGGCGTGTCGCGCCAGTTCGTCATCACGTGGCCGATATGCAGGTGCGCGGGAATCGCCTCGACTTTCGTGACGACGATGGCATCGCCGTTCCGTTCACCCGTGAGCTTCACCGGCCGGCCGGCGTACAACGGAAGACCCATCGCATCCTGGTTCGCGATCGGCAACACCTGGTTGTTTTGATCGACGAGCACGTATTTCGACAACGCTCTGATGCACGCGAGCAGGCACTGTCGATCGGTGAGCCCATCGGCCGTGGCCTTCGTCTGATGGGAAGCGCCGCACGTGCTGTCAGAGAGTCTGCCGGCGAACGCCTGCTGCGCCGCCGCGGGGGGCGATGTGACCAGCACGAGCGGCAGCGTCCATCTCAGGATCTTCTGCATGACTGAACCGATTCACATGGGGGCCGACACATGGGTCGGCCCCTACGATGAACGGATCTACTCCGTCGCAGTCGTAGGGGCGGACCCGCGTGTCCGCCCCTGGGCCTACTCGATCGCGCCCAGTTTTTTCAGCAACGCCACAGTGCTCGGGTGAGCGAGCTCGATCGGAGGCTCGAAGCCGAGCGAGTCGGCGCCGGCAGGCGCTGCGGCTCGGCCTCTGCCGGCGACCGAGCCGAACATCGCGGCCATGAGCGGCGTCATGCCCCGCTTGTTCTTCACGTTGACGGCGGCGCCGCGCTCCGCGAGGAACTGAACGACGGTGTCGTATCCAAGCGAGGCTGCGACGTGCAATGCGGTATCGCCGGTCGGACTGGCCGTATTCACGTTGCCGCCGAGACGAACGGCCTCCGCAACGGTGTCGCGCGCGCGGCTTTCCGGTTCGACCTTGCCGAAATCGATCGTCTCGATGCCGCGCCGGCTCGCGTTCCTGCTGGATCCCATGCCTGCCGCCAGCATCAGCGCGTCGGCGCCGTTCGGCATGGTGAGGGCTGGATCCGCGCCGCCTGCCACGAGCACCGGCATGATGTCGGATTCGAGGAACTTGGCCGCCAGCAAGTACGGCGTCGAGCCGATCAGCGTCGCCGGCAGATTCCAATCCGTGGTGTCGCGCCGCAACGGCGTGCCCTTCGTCATCCGGAGATTCGGGTTGGCGCCGCGGGCGAGGAGCGCTTTCACGAGATTCAGATCGCTTCTGAGCACCGCGGCATGCAGCGCCGAGTAGCCACTGCCGAGCGCATTGGGATCCGCGCCGTGCTCCAGCAGCAGCGCGCCGACGTTTCCGTTGCCGCTGTGCGCGGCGAGCACGAGCGCGCTGACGCCATCCGGCTGCGAATCATTCGGGTCTGCGCCCGCCTTGAACAACAGCTTTGCGGACTCGGCGTCGCCGACTCTGGCGGCAAACAGCAGGGCCGTCGCGCCGCCGCGCAGCACGGTGTAGTTCAGCTCCTCGCGTCCGGCGCGCTGCGTCTGCTCGCCGACGACGGTCTGCGCGTAGGTCAGCGAACGCGCGCGGATGTCGGCGTGCGCGTCGATGAGCAGCTGAACGACGTCCGGATGTTTTTCTGCCGCGGCCCACATCAGCGCCGTCTGCTGGTGCTCGCGTTCTTTGGCGTTCACGCCGGCGCCGCGAGCGAGCAGCGCCTTCACCGAGCCGGCGTCGCCCGCGCGCGCACAGGTCATCAGCACCGTCTCGCCGTTCAGAAGCGCCGCGTTGGCGTCGGCGCCG
>DASYQZ010000213.1:0-12383 GCA_036004865.1 Vicinamibacterales bacterium | reverse complement strand
TGCGGCGGCGGTTTTTGCGGCAGGCATTCGCGAACGGCGCGCATGGCCGGCTGCTCGATCGGTCGTTCGAAACGGTCGCGGCGCTCGGCATCGTGCAACTGAATCGACCGGCCGCGGAATGTGACGAGCGGCACCCAATCCAGACGGCCCATCGCGCTGGTTTGACCGAACCTCGCACGAAACGGATCGACTTCCGGCGCTTCGAGCAGGATGTAGACGTGATGGCCGCGGGCGGTCAGCCATTCAACTGCTCGATCGAGCCACTCGGGATCGAGCCAGTCCCAACGCAGTGTCAACCGTCCCGCGTAGTATCGAAGGCTGCCGCTGAATTGACCGCTGATGATCACCGCGTCCGGCGGCGTGATCGATTCGATTGCGTTGGCGGTCTCGACGTACTTGGCTTCCCCGCCCGCCTGCTTGAAGACGTCGAGCCGCACCGCGCGCCTCACGTTGAACACCCCGGCCGCCACGACAAGGGCGATGATGGCGATCGTCGACGCGCGTTGGAAAATTGAACTCTCCACCACGGAGGACACGGTGGACACAGAGGAGAGATCCGATTGCTTCAGGTTCGACCCTCCGTGTCCTTCGCGTCCACCGTGGTGGAGAGCCTGGACCGCGGCAATGAGCGATGCCGCGCCAATCGCCATCATCGGCCAGGCCGGCAGCAGGAACCGCAGGTACCACCACGCGTCCCACGGCACATATACAAGGTAGGAGGCCCACACGGCAGCGGCGACGCCGGCAAGCAGCCAGAGCGTTCGTCGCGACTCGCGCGTCGGCCATAGCGCGGACACAGGCACGAACAGGCACGCCAGACCCGCGAGCATCAACGGCGTCTCGGCCGACACGAGCCACTCGCCGTACCGTTTGAGATTCGGCGCGAGGTAGGACCATGAGTAAGCGTCCGAGAGATCGCCGTACCCCGATGCGAGCGGCGATCCGTATAGCCGCGCGTTGATGACGGCGACCGCGATCGCGCCTGAGCTCGCGGTCACTGCGAACACACAAGAACGCAAAGGCCGCAACGATCTCAAATCATGCGAATCACGCCAGACCATCCACAACCCGATGATTGCGGCGAGCGGAACCAGATTCGGTCGGATCAGAATGGCGATCGCGGCCGCGAGGCCTGAGGCCGCCGCGGCAAATGGTGTTTCAGCGATCGCGAGCATCACGGCGACTGCCCACGCGGCCGCCGCCGGCACATCGCTCATCGGCGCCATCAGCATGAACAGCATCGTGGGACTCGTCGCGACGAGGCATGCCGCGGCGACGCCGACCCAGGGACGGACGATACGCCGGCCGATTCCATAGGTCGCGAACACGAGCACCCCGCCGGCCAGCGGCACAATCCAGAACATCGCGCACGTGCCCGCGATCGCCTGCGCCGCCGCCATCAGCATCGGCAGTCCCGGCGAATACGACGGCACGATGCGGGGGCCGTCGGGCTCGGGACGATAGCCGAGCGGCGTGAACGTCCAGCGCGCGAGCGGCCAGGGCGCCTTCGCGGCGAAGCTCTGATCGATGTGGAGATTGCCGTGCAGCCAGAGATCGGCCTGGCTGACGTAGCCGTACGCATCGGCGCCGGCCGCGGCGCGTGTGTTCCAGATGACGCCGGCGCCGACCACCGACAGCGCGAGCAGGCCGGCGATTGAGGCGTGGCGAGAGAGGAACGAGATGGCGCGTATTCTCTCACGGACGCGCGGGCGCGGCTCAGTTGGGTTTTGGCCTGGCCGGCGGTTTTGAAGTCGGGCTCCGGTCCGACTTGCCGTGGGCGGTGTCCAATCAGCCATGCTGCAGACGCACCGGCTGACCAAGCACTACGGCGCGCTCGTCGCGATTCAGGATGTCTCGTTCGACGTCCGGCCGGGCGAGGTTCTCGGATTGCTCGGTCCGAACGGATCGGGCAAGAGCACAACGGTCAAAATCCTCACCGGACTGCTGCGGCCGACAGGCGGCGAAGTGCGCCTCGACGGCCGCGACGTGCTCGACAACCTCGACGCGTACAAGGCGTTGACCGGCTACGTCCCCGAAGAGCCGCATCTCTACACCTATCTCACCGGTCCCGAGTATCTGCGCCTCGTCGGCCGCCTGCGCGGCGTGTCCGACGCGACGCTCGACGACAAGATCGACCGGTTCCTGCAACTGCTCGGCATCTACGACGATCGCTATCAAACGCTCTCGTCGTACTCGAAGGGCATGCGGCAGAAAATCCTGGTCGCCGCCGCCGTCCTGCACAACCCGCGGATCGTCGTGCTCGACGAACCTTTCTCCGGTCTCGACGTGACCGCCGCGCGCGTCCTCAAGGCCTTCGTGCGATCGATCGCCGACGAGGGGAAGATGGTCGTCTTCAGCTCGCACGTCCTCGAGGTGGTCGAGCAGGTGTGCTCGCGCGTCGTGATTCTCAAGGACGGCCGTATCGTCGGTCACGACTCGGTGGCGAATCTGCGCGCGACGCTGCAGTTGCCGTCGCTCGACGCGGTGTTTGCCGCGCTGGTCGTGGAAGAGAACGTCGACGAGCGATCGCGGGGCCTCGTCGCGGCGATGAAGGCATGAAGATCCTCTTCCGCGAGTTCTGCGACCAGTTCTTGATCAGCGAGTCGGTGACCTCCGATCATCAGCTGCGGACCGCCTTCATCGGCGTGATCGCGTTCCTCGTCACGCCTGGATTTCTCCGTTCCATGCAGCTGAGCGTTCCGCTGGAGTTCTTCTGGTTTCGATTTCCTGAGATGGTCGAACCGTTCATTCGCGTGAACGCCACGCTCTTCATCATTTACGGCATTGTCGCGATGGGCGTGATTGCCGCGTTCACGTGGGACGCGCTCGGCTTCGATCGACGCGACGCGATGGTCCTCGGACCGCTGCCGGTCAGCGGCGCGACGGTGATTTCCGCCAAGCTGGGAGCACTTGGCGCGCTTCTCCTGTCCGGCGCTGCGTTCGTTAACGTGATGACGGCGTTCCCGTTCGCGATGGTCGCGTCGAATCACACGGGCGGCATCGCCGCGCTGCGCCACTTGACGGGGCACATGGTGGCGACGATGTGCGCGGCCACCTTTGTCTTCTGTGTACTGGTAACCGCGCGCGCGCTGGTGGGAATGGTCGGCGAGCACCCAGAAGCCATCACGTCGGCCGTCCAATTCATGCTGGTGAGCGCTGTGCTCTGCTTCTTCGTGCTCGCCCCGGCCGCCGTGCGCATCCCCCCCGGCCGCCGCAGCACGGCGCGCGCCTTCATCGTCGAATTTCCGCGATGGAGTCCGACGAACTGGTTCCTCGGACTGTATGAAACGATCCGAGGCTCGAGCGGAGCCGAGCTGTGGCCCAACGCGCTGATTGCGATCGCCGCCACCCTCGGCTCGGTGATCCTGGCGATTGTTGCGACCATCGCCGGATACCGGCGGCAGCTGCAGCTCGCGCTGGCTCCGTCGGCGTCCGCTGCCTCGCACGGCCGCGCGCGCCTGCGCCGGGCGCTCGCGCGTCTGATGGTCGGACGAAGTCATGTGGCGCGCGCCACCGCCGACTTCATCGTCGCGACGATCGTCAGAAACCGCCCGCAGCAGGCGCCCGTTGCGATGAACACCGCGGTCGGCTTTGCGATGGTCGTCGCCGGGCTGGCGTACAGCGCCGGGGGCATGGCGACGCTCTTCCGGCCGCGCACGGCGGTGCTCTGGATCCCGCTCATCCTTGCGTACTGGGCGGCGATCGGCCTTCGCGTCTCGTTCTTCGTGCCGAGCGAGCTGCCGGCGTCGTGGACCTTCCTGGCGAACGCGCCCACGCGATCGCGCGCGTACTGGTCCGCCGTCCGCGCATCGCTCGTCGCGCTCCTGGTTCCTCCCTTCGCGATACTTGCCCTGGCGCTCGCCCCGCTGGTCGGCTGGCGCGTGGCCGCGTGGCATGCGGTGGTGGTCACGGCGATTGTCGTGTTGCTGTGTGAAGTCATCGCGTTGACGATCGACTTCGTGCCGTTCACACGCGCGTACCCGCCGGGCCACTCCAGGCTGAGAACCCTCTGGCCGCTCTATCTCCTCGGCATCTTCGCCGTTGCCGTGTGGCCGTCCCGCATCGAGCTGCGGCTGCTGAACGATCCGGCATCGCTGCTGCGAATGGTCGCGTGGATCGCCGGGGCGGCCCTCGTCCTCGAAATCATCGGATGGTGGCGCGCGCTCAAGTGGGAGATGACTCCACCAGAAGACGTTCCCGACGGCCTCTCGAGCACGAGCATCACGGTTCTGTCGCTGGCGAGCCCCGCGCCCAGACATGTTTGACAAGAGGAAGTTCCCCCTGTTGTGCCGCGCGTTCTTCGCGCAGTTCTTCGTCAGCGAGTCGGCGACCTCCGATCACCAGCTCCGCACGGCGATCATCGGCGTGCTCGCATTCCTCGTGACGCCGGGCTTCCTCCTCCCGATCCAGCTCGCCGGACCGTTCGAGTTCGCCGCCATCCGGTTCCCGGCGATGCTCGAACCGCTCATCCGCCTGCTGGCGACGCTCTTCATCACGTACTGCATCGTGTCGATCGGGGTGATCGCCGCGTTCACGTGGGATGCGCTCGGGTTCGACCGGCGCGACGCGATGGTGCTCGGACCGCTGCCCGTCGGCGGCGCGACGGTGATCTCGGCGAAGCTGGCCGCGCTGGCGGCGCTGCTCCTCTCGGGCGCCGCGCTCGTGAACGTGATGACGGCGGTCCCGTTCGCGATGATCGCCTCCAACCACACCGGGGCATCGTCGGCCGGACGTCATTTCGTCGCGCACATGACAGCAACGATGTGTGCGGCCACGTTCGTGTTTTGTGTGCTTGTCACGGTTCGAGTACTCGTCGGCATGATCAACAAGCGCCGTGAGCTGATCACGTCGCTGGTGCAGTTCGCGCTGGTCAGCGCGGTGCTTTGCTTCGTGGTGCTCGCCCCGACCGGGCTCGACGTCGTGCAGGGCCGGCGCAGCGAGGCCCGCTTCTTCATGGTGCCGATTCCGGGCTGGGCCCCGACGAACTGGTTTCTCGGTCTGTACGAAGTCGTCCGCGGCGCGAGCGACCCCGAGTTCCCGCCCAATGCCGTCGTGGCGATCGAGGTCACGCTGGGCTCGATCGTCATCGCGATCCTGGCGACGATCGCGGGCTATCGACGCCAACTGCAGCTCGCGCTCGCACCGTCGGCATCGGCGGCGTCGCAGTCGAGCGCACGGCTGCGCCGCGCGCTGGCCCGCCTCATCGTCGGACGCGATCGCGTCGCGCGCGCGACGGCGGACTTCATCGTCGCGACCGTCGCCAGAAACCGCGCGCAGCAGGCGCCGATTGCGATGACCACCGCGATCGGCCTCGCCATGACTGTCGCCGGGCTGGCGCACGCCGGCGGCATGTCGACGCTCTTCCGGCCGCGGACGGTGGTGCTCTGGATCCCGCTCATTCTCGCCTACTGGGCGGCCATCGGTTTGCGCGCGTCGTTCTTCGTGCCGAGCGAGCTGCCGGCGGCGTGGACCTTCCTCGCGAACGCGCCCTCGCGGTCCCGGGCCTACTGGTCGGCCGTGCGGGCATCGCTCATCGCGTTCCTCGTCCCGCCGGCGCTCACGCTCGCCCTGGCGCTCGGCCCGCTGGTCGGCTGGCGCGTGGCCGCGTGGCATGCGCTGGTCGTCACCGCCATCCTCGTCCTGCTTGCCGAATGGATCGCGCTGACGATCGATTTCGTGCCGTTCACACGCGCGTACCCGCCCGGCCACGCGAAGTTGAAATCGCGATGGCCGCTGTATCTGCTCGGCATGTTCGCGTTCGCCGTGTGGCCCGTTCGACTCGAGCTGCGGATGCTGGCCGATCCGTCGTCTCTGCTGCAGATGGCAGCGTGGATTGGTGCGGCTATCGCCGCCCTCGAACTCGTCGGACGGCGACGTTCGCTCAAGTGGGCGATGACGCCGCCGGAAGACGTTCCCGACGGCCTCTCGAGCATCACGGTGCTTTCCCTCGCGACCGCCGCGCGGCAGGCCTGAGCGTATGGCGCGCCGGCGGACACTGCTCCTCTGCCGAGCGTTCTTCGCGCAGTTCTTCACGAGCGAAACGGTCAGCTCAGACGACGAGCTGCGCCGGCAGATCGTCTGGCTGCTCGCCTTCCTGCTCATGCCGGGCATCCTGCTGCTGATCCATGCCTTCTTCGACTATCAGGGCATCGTGCTGCGCGCCATCAGGTACCAGCTGTTCGATCATCTCGACGATACGCTCGAATGGATCGCGTTTCTCTTCGTCACCTACTCGATCGTCACGGTGGGACTGATTGCCGTCTGCGTCTGGGACGCGCTCGTGTTCGACCGCCGCGACGCCATGGTGCTGAGCCCGCTGCCGGTCGGCGGCGCGGCGATCGTGACGGCCAAGGTCGCCGCCCTCGGCGCGTTTCTGCTCGCCGCGTCGATGGCGGTGAACCTGGTGAACGCGTTCGTGTTCGCGTTTGCGACCGCCGATCGACTCGGCTTCGTGACGCTCGTGCGGCACTTCGTCGCGATTCTGACGTCGACCGTCGCGGCAGCCGCATTCGTTTTTGCGGTGCTGGTCATGCTTCGGGGCGCGATCGATCTGCTCGCGGGTCCGCGCGTCGCGGCCGCGCTCGGGTCGCTCCTGCAGTTTCTCTTCGTGCTCGCGCTGCTCGGGATCGTCATCCTCTGCCCGGCGGTCTGGCGCGTGCCGCATCGCGAGCTGATCAATCCAACGGTTACCGGCTGGCTGCCCTCGTCGTGGTTCACGGGTCTGTTCGAACAGCTCCGCGGATCGTCTCGCGCATACTTTCAGCCGCTCGCCACGCGCGCGCTCCTCGCGACCGCGGCGGTTGGCGCCGGCGCCGTCCTGATGTCGATCATCGGATTTCAACGGCAGATGCAGCGCGCGCTCGCGCCGGACAGCGCGGCACGCCAGAGCGGCGCGACTAGGCTTGCGCGCCGGATGGCGATCGCGCTCGGCGGCAGGAACAGCGTCGCGTCGGCCACGGCCGACTTCATTCTCCTGACGCTGACGCGCAATCGGACGCAGCAGACGCTCGTCGCGGTGAACGCCGCCGTCGGCGTGGCGCTCGCGTGCGGCGGGTTGACGCAGATCCGCGACTTCGCGTCGCTGACCCGCGCGAACGCCGCCGTACTGTGGATTCCGCTCGTGCTCGCGTTCTGGCTGATCGTCGGCCTTCGCGCGGCGTTCTTCGTGCCGAGCGAGCTACCGTCCGCGTGGATGTTCGCCGCCAACGCGCCGGAGCGGACGGCTGGATACTGGGCCGCGGTGCGCGCGGCCATGCTGACGATCGTACTGCCGCCGATTGTCGCGGCCGCGGCGCTCATCACCTTCCCGCTGCTCGGGTGGACCGTGGCCGTACGCCACACGCTGTTCGTCTGTGCGATGGCGGCCGTGATGGTCGAGGCCGCGGCGGTGATGGTCGATTTCGTCCCGTTCACGCGCGCGTACGAGCCGGGGCGCGCGAAGCTGAAGACGCGCTGGTGGCTGTACGTGAGCGGCGTGTACCTGTCGGCATGGTGGCCCGCGCGGCTCGAACTGGCGATCCTCGAGCGTCCGTCCGCTTTCGCCGCGTGTCTCGTCGTGCTCGTCGTGGCGATTGCCGCATTCGAGATCGCCGGCCACCGGCGATTGAGCCGCTGGACGGTGCCCGCGCCGGACAATTCAGTCGATCCCTTCGCGACGATTACTGTCCTCGATCTCAGAAGTTTCGTTCCGAACACCTAGCTGCGGCGGATCGTGTATACTCCCATCGACAAACGATGGGAAGGATCCCCGAACCGTCCGATCTGCTGCCCGGCACGCTGGAGCTGCTGATTCTCAAGACGCTCGCGCGTGACGAAATGCACGGGTACGGCATCGCGCAGCGCCTGCGCGAAGTCTCCGAGGACGTGCTGCAGGTCGGCGAGAGTTCGCTCTACCCGGCGCTGCAGCGTCTGCTCCTCAAGGGATGGGTCAAGGCCGAGTGGGGCGCCTCAGAGAACAATCGCCGCGCGCGCTACTACAAGCTGACGGCCGCCGGCCGCAAGCAGCTCGCCGTCGAGCGCGACGAGTTCGACCGTTTGATCATGGCGATCCACAAGGTGCTCAACACGGCGTGAGGTGGCATGCGCGAGATGCTTCGGCGCGTTTGGTACCTGCTCAACAAGCGGCAACTCGAAGCCGACCTCGCCGAGGAGATCGAGTTCCATCGCTCGATGACCACCGCCCGCGAATTCGGGAGCGCCGCGCTAGCAAGGAATCAGGCGCGCGACGTCTGGATCTGGCCCTGGCTCCAGGACATCGCACAGGACGTCCGGTTCGCCGTTCGGCTGCTCGTCAAGGATCGCCGCTTCACGCTCGCGGCCGTTGTCGCGCTCGCCCTTGGCATCGGGGCGAACACCACGGCCTTTACGTTCGTAAACGGCGCGCTTCTTCGCGATCTTCCGCTCGCCAACCCTGACCGACTCGTCGGCATTCGGACGATCGACACGCGCGGCCGCCCGCTCGGCGTGTCGTACGCCGACGTCCGGGACTGGCGCGCCGCGGCTCGCACACTGTCGCACGTCGTCGTTTCACTCGAGTTCGCGATCAACGTCGCGGAAGACTCGCTGCCGGCGCAGCGCTACAACGGATCGTTCATCTCCTTCGACGCGTTCAACATGGTCGGCCGCGCACCGATCCTCGGCCGCGCGTTCCTGCCGGACGACGATCGCGCGGGCGCACCGCGCGTCGCAATCATCGCGCACACGATGTGGCAGAACCGGTACGGCGGCGACCCGTCCGTCATCGGTCGAACCGTTCGCGTCAACGACGTACCGACCACCATCATCGGCGTGATGCCCGCGGAGTTTCACTTCCCGTGGGGGACGGAGGTCTGGGTGCCGGTCGGTCAGACCGCGGGACCGCCGAACACGATGGATGCCAGACGCGGAAACCGGACGGTCATCACGGTCGCCTTCGCGCGGCTCGCAGACGGCGTCACGCGCGCCCAGGCGCAGGCAGAAATGGACGCCATTACGAGCCGGTTGGCGCGCGACTTCCCCGCCACTAACGAAGGAATCTCCGTCGCGCTCGATCCGATCGAGAACGCCTATTGGGGCGGTGAATTCGGACTCCGGCAGATGTTCCTCGTGGTGATGGGTGCGGTGGCGTTCGTGCTGCTCATCGCTTGTGTGAACGTCGCCAATCTTCTACTGGCGCGCGCGGTGCATCGTTCGCGGGAGATTGCGATCCGTTCCTCGCTTGGCGCCACGCGCGGACGTATCGTTCGGCAGTTGTTCGTCGAGAGCGTGCTGCTCGCGGCGATCGCGGGCTCGGTCGGTTTCGTGTTGTCCGTGTACGGCGTCAAGGCGTTCGCGAGCGCGCTCGTACGGGTCGCGGTCGGAGGACCTCCGCCATTCTGGATGAATTTCTCCATGGACGGCCGGGTCTACGCGTTTCTCGCCGTTGTGTGTCTCGCCACGAGCATCCTGTTCGGGCTGGCGCCGGCTCTCCATATCTCCAAAACGAACAACGACGTCCTGAAGGACGGCGGCCGCGGCGGCTCCAGCGGAATCCGCGCGCGGCGCTGGACGGGCGCGCTCATGGTCAGTCAACTCGCCCTGACCGTCGTGTTGCTCGCGGGGGCCGGCCTCATGCTGCGCAGCTTTCTCGCGGTGTATCAGGCGGGACGCGTCCTCGATTCGTCGGACATGATCACGATGCGGCTGGCGCTCAGCGCTCAGAAATACGCCCAGCCGGCGCAAATCAAACAGTTCTTCCGGCAGCTCGACGAACGGCTCGCCGCGGAGCGCGCCTTTTCGGCCGTCACGGTCGCCAGCGACGTGCCGATGATGACGCTGACCAACTCGCTGCGCCAGTTGACGATTGATGGACGGGCACCCGTGCCGAACGAGAATCCGCCGACGGTCGCGTACCTCTACATCGGCCCGAGATATTTCGAGACGATGCGCCTGCGGCTGATTCGCGGCCGCGAGTTCACGGAGCACGACGGAGCGCCCGGACGGGAAGCGGCGATCGTGAATCACCGCTTCGCCTCGATGTTCTTCCCCGACGCCGATCCGATCGGACAACGGATTCGGCTGGCCAACGCCGCCGCGCCGACCGCGCCGCAGCCGTGGTTCACGATCGTGGGCATCGCCCCGACCGTCCCGCAAATGGTGTTCAGCAAGGCGCCCGAGCCGGTTGTGTACGTGTCACTGCGCGGCGAGCCCAACCCACACCGGTTCGCCTCGATCATCGCGCGTGCCGAGGGCGACCGCGCGGCGATCGTCTCGCGGCTCCGCGAGGAAGTCCGGAAGGTCGATCCGGACCTTCCGGGGTACTACGTGCTGACGATGGACGAGCTGCTGGCGATATCGCGGTGGCCGCAGCGAATATTTGCCTCCGTGTTCGCACTGCTGGCCTTCATCGCGTTGCTGCTGGCCTCGGTCGGTTTGTACGCGGTCACCGCTCACGGCGTCACGCAGCGGACGCAAGAGATCGGCATTCGCGTGGCGCTTGGTGCCCGGTCGCCGCAGGTCGTGTGGCTCTTCGTGCGGCGGACGTTCGTGCAGTTGCTGCTTGGGCTGGCCGTCGGTCTTGCCGGCGCGATCGCCGTCGGCCGGCTGCTGACGCAGTATCTCGTGCGGACCGCGCCCGCTGATCCCGTTGCTCTTGGTCTCGTCAGCGCACTGCTGATCGTGGTGGCGACGACGGCAAGTGTGTGGCCCGCGCGCCGCGCCGCGCGAGTCGATCCCGTCGTCGCGTTGAGATACGAGTGACGTGTCGTTGAGATACGAGTGAGGTGTCAGACGTGTCAGACGTGTCAGACACCAAATATGCGCGGCGGCCACTGAGATTCGGTGTCTGACACGTCTGACACCGTCAAGAGGTTCCGATGCGACAGCTTCTGCAACGCGCGTGGTACCTCATCCGTCATCGACAATTCGAAGCGGATCTCGCCGAGGAGATGGAGTTTCATCGCTCGATGACCACCGCCCGCGAATTCGGGAGCGCCGCGCTCGCACGGAATCAGGCGCGCGACGTCTGGATCTGGCCCTGGCTCCAGGACATCGCACAGGACGTCCGGTTCGCCGTTCGGCTGCTCGTCAAGGATCGCCGCTTCACGCTCGCGGCCATCGTCGCCCTCGCGCTGGGGATTGCCGCCAACAACACGGTGTTCACGTTCATCAACACCGCGCTCTTCAATGAACTGCCGTTCGAGCGCCCGGAGCGTGTCGTCGGGATCGGCACACGCGACGCACGCGGGCGCGAAGGCAGTCTCTCGTACCTCGATTTCCAGGACTGGCGCGCGTCGGCGCGGACGTTCGCCGGCATCGCGGCTACGGCGAACGGCGCAATGAGCGTGAGCGACGAGGTGCGCGCCCCCGAGCGCGTCAACGGCAGCTACGTCTCGGCGAACGCGTTTCGGTTGATCGGTCGCGAGCCAATGGCCGGCCGCAGCTTTCTTCCCGAAGACGAGCGCCCTGGCGCGCCATCGGTCGTGATGCTCGGCTACGGTGTGTGGATGGCGCGGTACGGCGGCGATGCGGGCATCGTCGGCCGCGCGATTCGCATCAACGGCATTCCATCGACCGTCGTCGGGATCATGCCGGACGGGTTCCGTTTTCCGGGGACGGCTGAAGTCTGGCAGCCATTGCCTGCGCTCGCGGGGCTGACCGGAGCGACGCGCGATGCGCGCAGCCTGAGTGTCCTCGGACGTATGGCCGACGGCGTCAGCATCGAGCAGGCGCGCACCGATCTCTCGACGATCGCGGCGCGGCTGGCGCGCCAGTATCCCGACACCAACAAGAACATCACCGCCACTGTCGCGCCGATGCTCGACGCGTTTCGACGCTTCACCTGGCCGATTCTGATGACGATGATGGGCGCGGTCGTGTTCGTGCTGCTGATCGCGTGCGCCAACGTCGCCAGCCTGCTGCTGGCGCGCGCGGCGAATCGCTCGCGCGAAATCGCGATTCGCGCGTCGCTCGGCGCGAGCCGCTGGCGCATCGTGCGGCAACTGCTGATCGAGAGTCTTCTGCTCGCGGCGCTGGCCGGGGGACTCGGTCTGATCCTGTCGCTCTGGGGCGTCCGGTACTTCGGCGTGGCCTTCGACGCCTCGGAGATCGGCGGCGATCGCTTCACGACGCCGTACTGGGTCGACCTGTCGATGAACGCACGCGTGTTCGCGTTCCTCGCCGCGTTGTGTCTCGGCTCGAGCATCGTGTTCGGACTCGTGCCGGCCCTGCACGTCTCGAAGACGAACCTGAACGATGTGCTCAAGGACGCTTCGCGGAGCGCCGCGGGCAGCCTGCGCGCGCGCCGGTGGACCGGCGCGCTGATGATCGGCGAGCTCGCGCTGACGCTCGTGCTGCTGGCGGGGGCAGGCCTGATGGCGCGCAGCTTCGTAACGCACTACCGGACGAATCTCGGTATCGATACGTCG
>DASYQZ010000212.1:0-4027 GCA_036004865.1 Vicinamibacterales bacterium | reverse complement strand
GCGCGCGGGGCCGGGCGGCTCTTCGGCGTCGGCGTGTCCACCTACGTCGAGATCTGCGCGATGGGGCCGTCGGCGGCCATGCCCGCGGGCGGCTGGGAGTGGGGCTGCGTGCGGATGGAAATCTCGGGGAAGGTGACGGTCATCACGGGCGTGTCACCGCACGGTCAGGGACAGGAGACCAGCTTCGCGCAAATCGCGGCGGACCGGCTCGGCGTGCCGATCGAAGACGTCGTCGTGCTGCACGGCGACACGAACGTCGCGCACTATGGGCGCGATACGTACGGCAGCCGTGGAACGGCGGTCGGCGGCACGGCGATCGTCATGTGCATCGACAAGATCGTCGCGAAGGCGAAGGCGCTCGCGGCGCACCTGCTCGAGACGACGGCCGATCATGTGGAGTTCGCGAACGGGACGTTCAGCTCGCCCGGCGTCACCAATCGCGAGATTCCGTGGGCGGAGCTCGCCGGCGCCGCGTACATCGCGAAGAGCCTGCCGGCCGGTTTCGAGCCGGGACTCGAAGCGTCGAGCTTCTTCGAACCGAGCAACTTCACCTTCCCGTTCGGCACGCACATCTGCGCCGTCGACGTCGACCGCGACACGGGACACGTCGCGATCAAGAAGTACATCGCGGTCGACGACTGCGGGCCGCAAATCAACCCGCTGCTCGTCGAGGGTCAGGTGCAGGGCGGCATCGCGCATTCGATCGGTCAGGTCCTCTTCGAGCGGACCGTGTACGACGAGAACGGTCAGCTCCTCACCGGTGAATTCATGGACTACGCGATCCCGCGCGCGGCGGATATTCCCGAGTATCTGCTCGGCCACACCGTCACGCCGTCGCCCGTCAACCCGCTCGGCGTCAAAGGCGTCGGCGAGGCCGGCACGATCGGCGCGACGCCGGCAATTGCGAACGCCGTGCTCGACGCGCTCGGGCCGCTCGGCATCACCCACCTGGATCTGCCGATGACGCCGGAGAAAATCTGGCAGGCACTCGAGGCGCGGACCGTTGCGACTGTCTAGCAACTTCAGCGTGAAAAATGCAACCACGAAACCACGAAAGTACGAAAGGGAGGCAGGGTCTTTTTCGTGCTTTCGTGTTTTCGTGGTTGCATTTCCTCTGAGGCAGGAGACGAACATGTATCCCGCACACTTCGATTACAAGCGGCCGGCGACGGTCGACGAAGCGCTCGCGCTGCTGTCGCAGCATGGCGACGACGCCAAGCTGTTGGCCGGCGGTCACAGCCTGATCCCGGCGATGAAGCTGCGCCTCGCGCAGCCGAAGGTGGTGGTCGACCTCGGAGGCATCTCGACGCTGAGCTACATTCGCGAGGCGGACGGCCGCATCGCGATCGGCGCGATGACGACGCATCAGGAGATCGCTTCGTCTACGCTGCTCCGGGAGAAATGTCCGCTGCTGCCCGAGACGGCGTCGCACATCGGCGACCTTCAGGTGCGGAACAAAGGGACGATCGGGGGCAGTCTCGCCCACGCCGATCCGGCCGCCGACTATCCCGCGGCGATTCTCGCCCTCGATGCGGACATCGACGTCGCCGGACCGAACGGGCGCCGGACGATTCGCGCCGAGAGCTTCTTCGTCGATCTGCTGCAGACCGCGATTGCGGCCGGCGAGCTGATCACGGAAATCCGCGTCCAGCCGACCGCGCGCACCGTCGCGTACGTGAAGACCGAGCAGAAGGCGAGCGGCTTCGCGCTCGCGGGCGTCGCCGTGGTCATCTCGCCATCGGGCGTCCGCGTCGGCGTCACTGGCATCGCCGCGAAGGCGTATCGTGCGACCGCCGTCGAACAGACGCTCGACGGGCAGACGACGGCGGAGGCGATCGCGCTTGCGGCGTCGCGCGCCGCCGACGGCGTGGATCCGCTCAGCGACATCCACGCCTCGGCCGAATACCGCGCGCACCTCGCGCAGGTCAATACACGGCGCGCGCTCGAACGCGCGCTGGCGCGATGAAAATCAACATCTCGCAGGTCATTCCCGCGGACCGCGCGCGGGTATTCGCAGCGTTCACCGATCCGGCGATTCTCCAACGCGCGATCCCGGGCTGCGAATCGCTGACTGAAGCGGGCCCCGACGCCTATGAAGCGACGCTCAAAATCGGCATCGCCGGGTTGAAGGGAAAGTACAGCGGGAAAGCCACGATCCGCGACAAGTATCCGCCCGACTCGCTGACGTTGACGTTCGAAGGGAAGGGCACACCAGGATTCGTGCGCGGCTCCGCGGCGATCACGCTCGCGGACGCCGGCGGATCGACGCGCGTCGACGCGGTCGCCGACGTCCAGGTCGGTGGACTGATTGCTGCCGTCGGCTCGCGCCTCATCGAGGCGACGGCGCGCAAGCTCGCCGACGATTTCTTCCGCCAGGTGTCGCAGCAGCTCACGAAGTCTGAAGTCTGAAGTCTGAAGTCTGAAGCCAAAACGATGACTTCGCTCTCTCAAGCGTGCGTGCGTCTTTAGGTTCAGACTTCAGACTCTTTAAGGACTCCGCCTCACATCCTCGAGCTGATTCAGCAGCTTGTCGCCTTCCTGCACGCGGCCGCGCAGGTATTCCACGCGCATCAGCTCGTATTGCGAGGCGCGCACGTGGTTCCGCTGGAAGGCGTCTTCGTACTCGCCGTCCGGCGGATGCGCGCGCAGGAACTCGTTCCACCTCTCGGAGGCTTCCCCCAGCGTCGCGGCGCTGGCGGCCCAGTCGAAGTCGCCCTTCAGGGTGCCGCGTGGCTGCGGCGTGGCGGCGCGGGGCATCGTGTAGAACGGGCGATAGGCGGCGCCATCCGGAGACGGGACAGGACGGCTGCAACCAGTGTGTACGAGCGCCACGATCACCCACACGATGGCGGACGCAACGGCGCACCGGACGTCCGCACGCGGAAGGCGCGTCACGTCAGCTCCTCGATGATCGCCGCGGCGATCGCGTGAGCGACGTCAGAGCGCGCCGCCGCCGCGTTCGGACCCGTGTTGAGCAGAACATCCACGTCGGCGACGTCGATGAACTCGATCTCGAGGAGACATGCGCGGCACGGGTGGCTCGCGGCGGTGTTTCCGAGCGCCGCGTCGTTCAGCACGCCAAGCTTCTGGTCCTTCACGCCGCGGTTCTTGGTGTTCGGATCGCGCGCCTTGACGGCCTCGAACACGCGCTTCTGAATTTTCCCGGCGAAGGCTTTGTCCTCGCCGTGGTTCACGTTGCCGTCCGCGACCGGACGGACGAGCGTCTCGACGCCGCGCACCATCCCGTCGAAGCCGTTGAAATGAATGCTCAGCAGCAGATCGGCGCGGTGATCTCTGGCGACGTTCGCGCGGGCCGACAGCCGGAGATTCGTGTCGGTCGTCCGCGTCATGAAGACCTTGATGGTGTGTCCGTTCCTGTTCGCGGCCAGCAGCGCGTCGCGGACGAGCAGGCCCATCTGCAGCGTCATGTTCTTTTCGAGCACGCCGCTCGGGCTGACGGCATGGTTCGCGTCGGAGCCGTCCATGTTCTCGGTCCCGCCGTGGCCCGGATCGATGACGACCGTTCCGCTGGCCATGGTCCACCTCCTCGCTCGCCGATGGTGACGTGCGCACGATGGTAGTAGAATCCCCGCGTGAAAGGAGCGCGCATGCGGTCTGAAGGACGGGAAAGAATTCCTGCTCATGTCGAACAACAGCCGCGGCGTGATGAAAATCCCGACCGATCGCTTTGGTGATCAATCAGGCATCACCAAGCCGATCGACGACAAGGCGGGCATCGCCTACGAGACGATCGCCGCGATGAAGGGCGTCGAGCAGCTCGATCTCCTCGACGAGGCGCACTCGCTGGTGCTCGCCCGCTCGGATGCCGGCACGCTGAGCCTGCAGGCGCTGCCGCTGCCCTGACGTTGCGCTCGAAGTTCCTGCAGCCGGTGGGCAGCCGCCGCCTTCGCGCTGTGCGCTTCGGCGCCCAAGGCCGGCTGCGGGTGATTGCGGTCCTCCTCTTCTTCCTCCTCGCCGGCGCGCTCGCATGGGTGACGATCCGCTCGGATCGCCGCCCAGGGAGCGC
>DASYQZ010000211.1:0-38495 GCA_036004865.1 Vicinamibacterales bacterium | reverse complement strand
TCGTACTTCAACAGCCGGATGCGCTTGCCGATCGCGTTCTGATTCGGCCAGAACTTCCGCGCCATCGCGGCGTTGACGATGACGACACCAGGAGACTTCGGCGTCTCGACGCTGGTGAAGTTCCGTCCCTGCAGGATCGGCGCGCCGATCGTCGCGAAGTACTCCGGCGCGACGCGCGCGACGTCGACGACGATCCCCTTGTCGTTCGGGCCGTGCAGGTCGGGGAGGAACACGTTGAAGATGCGCGTGCGGCCGCTCGGATGGTCGAAGAAGATCAGCTCTTCGATCGGACCCGGATCCAGCTTGCGGTAGTCGCCAAGCTTCAGCGCCGCGTTCGCGAAGCCGTCGGGCTGACGTGCCGCGTTCAGGCCGAAGATGTCCGCTTCGTATTCGTTGACGCGGATGATCGTGTTGTTGACCGGCGTCGCGACGAACTGATAGACGGAAAACAGCAGCACGATGAGTGGCAGTCCGGCGACATCGCCGACCGACGCGATGCGCCATTCGGGCTTGCGCCGTCGCAACCGCTCGAACCCTTGCGCGACGAGCGCGAAGCCGAGCGCCGTCACGAGAGCGCTCTCCATGACCAGCTTGACGGCGTGATTCAACACATAGTGCCCGATCTCGTGGCCGAGCACCGCTTCGATCTCTTCGGGCGAGCAACGGCGCAGCAGGTTGTCGTTGAGGCTGATGCGCTCGGTGCCCAGCAGTCCGCTCACGTTTGCGCTGATCCTCGTCGTCTGGCGCGACTGATCGACCACGTACACATCGTCGGCCGTGATGGCGTTCGCGCGCGCCATGCCGAGAATCGGATCGCGGATGGCGGGATCTCGAGGGTCTGCGTCTGCGCCTGCGCAGTCGCGGGAAGCAGGAGCAGCGCGATCGCGATCCATTTCCTCATCTCACGATCAGAACCGGCTGCCGAGTCACGCGAGGGCCAGCCACGCCGCGGTCGCCGCCGCTTTTTCGTCGGCGCGCCATGGACCGCCGACCGCCTTGCCGAACGCGGCCAGTGTCTGCTTGATTGCGCCCTCGGGGACACGAAGGCCGGCGGCAGCTTTGGCGGCGAGCTGCTTTTCGACGATCACGTCGCACGCGATGCCGTGCGATCGCAGAGCGTCCTCGACGACCGTGCGAAAGAGCCGGCCCTCGTTCGCGTGCGCGCGGATGTGCGGGTTACCCACCCGCTGCGGATCGATGACGCTGCCGACGACCAGAGCGGCACCCCCGCCTCCGCTCGCTCGCGATTCACGCGAGCTTCGGCGAGGCTCGCCGGAGCGCCTTCCACCTCCGCGCTCCGCGCTTCGGCGGACGGGTCGGCGCGAAGGCGGCGCGCTCCACACATCGGCGACGAGCGACGCGATCGACCGCTTCGCGCAGCGCTCGATGATTTTCACGCGCCGCGCGATCTCGCGTGGATCCTCGTGCTCGGTTCCGAACCCGTCGTGATACGGCTGCTTCGTTTCGGCAATCGCCGGATCGCTCAGCTCGACAACGCGGCGGGCGACGGCCGTCGGCGACGTGGCGGGACCGGACAGCACGACGGCAATCGCGTAGCCGGACTTGATCCGGAAACCGATGGCGCTCTTCACCGGTGATGCCACGGCTGATCACGAATCACGAAGACCACGAAGATCACGAAGATCACGAAGAACCAAATGGTTTTCTCTTCGTGATCTTCGTGATCTTCGTGATCCTCGTGTGTTGTGAAGAGCCGGGGTCACCACGTTTCACCGCATCAGCTCGTTGACTTCTTCGAACGGCAGCGTGTGCTGGGTGAAGCCGGAGAACGTGCCGGCGGTCTTGAGCTCGCGCGCGATGTCGCGCACCAGAGCGAGCGACGCGCGCATGGGGCCCGAACCGATGCTCACGCGCGCGACGCCGAGCGCCTCGAGCTCGGGAATCGACGGCGTCCCCTGGACCGCCAGCACGTTGACGGGGCCGCCGATGCCCTGCACCAGCGCGCCGATCGTGTCGCGGTCGTGCACGCCCGGCACGAACACGCAGTCCGCGCCGGCCGCCAGGAACGCCTTGCCGCGATCGATCGCGACGGCAAGACGCGTTTCGGGCGGGCCCATCGCGCGGAGAAACACGTCGGTGCGCGCGTTGATGACGACCCGCACGCCCGACTTCGCCGCGGCCTTCGCGATTTTCGTGATCTTGTCGGTCTGCAGCGGAATCGGCTCGAGATCGAATGCGCCCGGCACGCAGTCCTCGACGTTGATGCCGACCGCGCCGGTGGCGATGACGCGCAGCACGATGTCGGCGACCTGATCGGGCGTCGCGCCGTATGCATGCTCGATGTCGGCCGACACGGGCACGCGCACCGCGCGGACGATGCGCGCGACCGCTTCGATCATCTCGCGCGTCGGCACGATGCCGCCGTCCGGATAGCCGAGCGCCGCCGCCACGCCCGCACTCGTCGTCGCAATCGCAGGGAAGCCCTCGGCCTCGAAGATGCGCGCGGTCGCGGCGTCCCACGCATTGGGCAGGACGAGGATTGCCGGACCCTTGTGCAGGGCCCGCAACCGCTCGGCGTTGTCAGGCATGGCGTCAAGTATAACGACGATCACGCTGAACTCGCAGAACCCGCTGAGCAAAATCTTCTTTCTACGTGTTCCGAGGAGCGCGATGGCGACGAGCAGCGCCGCGACCGTAGCGAATGCTGACGGCGCTCTCGTGCTTGGACGCTTTGCCTCTGGAGCGCCTGGAGGCTCCGGCTCCAGAGTGCCGGCAGCTCTGGCTCTAGAGTGCCGGCCTCATTCGTTGCGTAACGCGGTGACCGGATTCACGGCCGTCGCGCGGCGGGCCGGCAGATAACACGCGATGATCGCGACGAGTGCGAGCCCTGCGGTGATCACGGCGAACGTCGCGGGGTCCGTCGCGCTGACGCCGAACAGCAGACCCGTCATCACGCGCGTGAGCGCGACGGCGAGCACGATGCCGGCAGCCGCGCCGCCGGACGCGAGCGTCATCCCTTGTCCTACAAGCATCGCCACGACGTTCCGCGGCTGCGCGCCGAGCGCGAGGCGCACGCCGATTTCGTGCGACCGCTCGCGGACCGTGTATGCGACGACGCCGTAGATGCCGATCGACGCCAGCACGAGCGCGAGCGCCGCAAACACGCCGATGAGCAGCATCGTGAATCGCCGCGAGCCCAGCGACGCGCCGATGCGCTGCTCCATGCTGCGGATGTTCGACACGGGCTGATTCGGATCGATCGACGCCACCACCTCGCGCACCTCCGCCGCCGCCGTCATCGGATCGCCGGCGGTCCTGACGACGAGGAACATCGGACGCGGCGACGGACCGGCAAACAGCGGCTGCGCCACCGGCACGTACACTTCCGGCACGTCGGCGATCTCGAGCGATCGATGCTTCAGATTCCCCGCGACGCCGACGATCTGATACCACTTCACGTCCTGGCGGCTGAACGTCAGGCGCTTGCCGATCGGATCGTCGTCCGGCCAGTACTTCCGCGCGAGCGCTTCGTTCACGATGGCGACCTGCGGCGCGTCCTGCGAGTCGCGCGCGGTGAACTCGCGCCCGCGCCGCACGGGGATTTTCATGGCGGCGAAGTAGCCCGCGCTGGCGAAGCGCACCTGCTCGTCCGGCTTCTCCTCCGGGCGCGGATTGAGCCGGCCTTCGAGATAGAACGTCCGGTCGCCGCCGCTGCCGCTGAACGGCAGCGCGTTGACGGCGCCGACGCCCTCGATTCCCGGCCGCGCGCGCAGGCGCTCGAACAGCTCGTCGAAGAACTGCTGACTCTTTGCGAACGAGTAGGTCGCCGGCGGCGGCGCGATACGAAGCGTCAACAGGTGACTCGCATCGAAGCCGGGCGCCACGTCCTGCACGCGCGCGAAGCTGTTGATGAGCAGACCGGCGGCGACGAGCAGCACCAGCGCCATCGCCACTTCGGCGGCGACGAGCAGCCGCCTGGCGCGATGGCGTCCGCCCGAGCCCGGCGTGCGGCCGCCTTCCTTCAACGTCTCGTTGAGATCGACACGTGCCGCGTGCAGCGCCGGCGCGAGCCCGAAGAAGACGCCGGTGATCATCGACACCGCGGCCGTGAACGTGATGACACGGCGATCGAGCGAGATTTCGGTCAGCCTTGGTGTATCGGCTGGCGCGATCGCAACGAGCAGATCGAGTCCCCACACCGCAACGAGCAGTCCGCAGCCGCCGCCGATCGCCGCGAGCACGAGGCTCTCGGTCAGCAACTGCCGCACGATGCGCGCGCGATTGGCGCCGAGCGCCGTGCGAATCGCCACCTCCTTGCGTCTTCCGTGCGCTCTCACGAGCAGCAGGTTCGCGATGTTCGCGCACGCGATGAGCAGCACGACGCCGACGGCGCCGAGCAGGACGAACAGGCCGCGGCCCGTGTCGCCGACGATGTCGGTTTGCAGACCACGCACCGTCGTGCTGAAACCGCCGCGGTACTGCTCGCGATAGTCGCGCACGAGCGTGCCGGTCACCGCGTTCATGTCCGCCTGCGCCTGGGCAATCGTGACGCCCGGTTTCAGACGGCCGAGCGCCGTGTACGAACGCGATCCGCGGTTGTTCTCGCTCACCAGGTCCGCATCGAATGCGATCGGCATCCACAGCTCGACCGAGTCGTCTGGGAACCTGAACGACGGCGGCATGACGCCGATCACCTCGACGCCTCTGCCCTCGAGCGTGATCAGCGTGCCGACGACGCGGGGATCGCCGGCGAAGCGCCGCTGCCACAGCGCGTGGCTGAGAAGCGCCACACGATCGCGGCCGGCCTGATTGTCGGTCTCGTCGAACGCGCGGCCCAGGGCGGGCGACGCGCCGAGAATCGGGAGCAGACTCGCCGTGGTGACGGCGCCGTCGAGGCGTTCGGGCTCGCCGCGTCCGGTGAGATTGAACGCGGTCGTGTCGTACGCGGCCATTTCGTCGAACACATGATTGCGCGCGCGGTAGTCCAGATACTCGACAGCCGAGATGACGATGTCCCTCAGCCCGCTCGCGGGCAGGTTGTCCCGGATGACGACAAGACGATCGGCGTCGCGATACGGCAGCGGGCGCAGCACGACGGCGTTGACCACGCTGAAGATCGCCGCGTTCGCGCCGATGCCGAGCGCCAGCGTCAGGACGACGACTGCCGCGAATCCGACATTCTTCCGAAGCGCCCGGAACGCGTACCGCACGTCGCCGCCGATGTCGCTCAGCGGGCGATCGAAGGTGATCCCGTCGAGCTCGGCGGCCACAGCGCGCCGCGCTGCCTCGTCACTGACGCCGCGAGCGCGCAGGTCGTCATACATGTCCTGCAGGTGGTGCGCGATTTCGTCGGGGAGATGCTTCCAGAGCATGGGCCGTCTCACTCGCTACGCCGGTTCGATTCCTGTGATTCGATTGATCGCCTGGGCGAATTCGCGCCACGTGCTGCGCTGCGACTTCAGCACCTGTGCGCCCGTGGGCGTCAACCGGTAATAGCGGCGCCGCCGCTGCCTCGCTTTTTCGATCCAGCGTCCCTGAATCCAGCCGCGCTTTTCGAGGCGATACAGCAGCGGATAGAGCGACGCGACGCGGAACTTGAGGACGCCGTCCGAGCGCGCTTCGATCAGCTTGCTGAGGTCGTAGCCGTGGCGCGGCTGATCTTCGACGAGCGAGAGGATCAGCAGCTCGGCGCTCCCCTTCTTCAGCTCGCGATCGAGCATCTGCTTGATATGTTGCATAGCGACATATTGGTCAAGGGTATATGACGGTGTCAAGGGCCGAAAGGTTGAGGGACCCGGTTAACATCCGTTCGTATCTTGTCGTCCTCTCAGCAGGACGCCTGCGGAGCGGGGCGAAGGGGCCCCGCGCAGCGTGACCGGGGGGTAGGGGCCCCCGGAGTAAGAAATGGAGCATGTACTGGAAATCGGTGTTCACCCCGTGTTGACCTTTCAGCCGCGAGGGGCCGAGCGGCGGGACGAGCCTGCCAGGTCGGAGCTCGCGGCGACGATTCGGGCGGTCGCGGCGGGCGATCGGGACGCCTTCCCGCATCTCTACGCCGCCTACGTGCGCATGGTCCACGCGATTCTGCTCGGGCGCGTGCCGCGGCGCGACGTCGACGACCTCGTGCAGGACGTGTTCCTCACCGTGTACACGCGCATCGCCGAGCTGCGCGACGCGGCGGCGTTCGGCGGCTGGATTGCCGCCATCGCGCGCAACCGCGCGACCGACTACCTCCGCCAGTCGCGCGAGCAGGTGGAGCTGCCCGCCGAGCTTCCAGGCGGCGAGGCGATCCAGGCGGAGACGCTCGCCGTGCTCGACATCGTGCGCAAGCTGCCCGAGGCCTATCGTGAAACGCTGTTGATGCGTCTGGTCGAAGGCATGAGCGGCAACGAAATCGCCGAACGAACCGGACTGACGCCCGCGTCGGTGCGCGTGAACCTGCACCGCGGGATGAAATTGCTGCGCGAGCAGTTGGGATGGCAAGGCCATGAGTAACGACTATCTGTGGGACGGCTCCGGGACGCCGGACCCCGACGTGCAGCGGCTCGAAGCGCTGCTCGGCGGGCTGCGGGCGCCGCTGGCGCCCGCGCCGGCGCTGCCGGACGCGCCGCTCCGGTGGCGAACGCTGCGCTATCTCGGACCGTTGCTCGCGACCGCCGCGGCGGTGCTCGTCATGATCGGCGTGACGTGGCAGACGAGGTGGTTGACTTCGTCGACTTCGTCGACTTCGTCTTCCTGGGAGGTCGCGAGCCTCGCCGGCCAGCCGCGCGTCGGCGCCGCGGCGCTCGCGGGCACGGGCCGCATCGCGGTCGGGCAGACGCTGATCACAGACGGCGGATCGCAGGCGCGGATGACGGTCGCGACAATCGGTCAGGTGACGATCGACACGAACACCCGCGTGCGGCTCGTCGCGACGCG
This sequence comes from Vicinamibacterales bacterium, assembly GCA_036004865.1. Lineage (GTDB taxonomy): Bacteria > Acidobacteriota > Vicinamibacteria > Vicinamibacterales > CAVVIG01 > QHWF01. Next base: position 31,616 of record DASYQZ010000211.1, on the reverse strand, counting down.
CGACGGCCATCATCAGCTCGCGCTCGAGCGCGGCACGCTGCACGCCGTCATCAACGCGCCGCCCGGCCAGTTCGTCGTCAATACGCCGTCGGCCACCGCCACGGACCTGGGCTGCGCGTACACGCTGCACGTCGACGAGGACGGCGCGGGGCTGCTGAGCGTCTCCTCCGGCTGGGTCGCGCTGGAGCTCAACGGCCGCGAGTCGCTCGTGCCAGTCGGCGCATCATGCCGCACGGATCCGGATCGCGGTCCGGGCACGCCGTCGTACGACGATGCGGATCCCGCGCTTCGCGAAGCGCTGGACGTGTTCGACGAGGCGCGCGACGCGCGCGTGCGCGCCGAGACGCTCCGCGTCGTGCTCGAGCACGCGGGACCGGGCGATGCGGTGACGCTGTGGCACCTGATTTCGCGGGTCGACGAGGCCGATCGCGCCGCGGTCGTCGATCGTTTGGCGGATCTGCTGCCGATGCCATCCGGCGTGACGCGCGAGGCCGTGCTCGCTCTGGACCGCACCGCACTCGATCGGTGGTGGAACGCGCTCGGGCTCGGGGAAGCGAGCTGGTGGCGCAATTTCAAGGCACCCATGTAAATTTGGTGGATGCGCGTTCTGCTCATCGGCGGTACGGGCTTCATCGGACCCTTCGTCGCCGCCGAGCTCGCGCGTCTCGGACACGAGGTGGTCGTTTTTCATCGCGGGCGGACACATGGGTCCGCCCCTACGGTTCCAGGCGGCGACGCCGTCGGTACGGTTACGGGGACCGACCCAGCCCGCAAGGTCGTAGGGGCCGACCCGCGTGTCGGCCCTCGGGAAATCTTCGGCGATCGGCGGCGCCTCGCCGATTCGGCCACCGAGCTCCGCGCACTCGCGCCCGACGTTGTCATCGATCTGATTCTGAGCTCGGGCGCGCAGGCGCGCGAGCTGATGACGGTTTTTCGAGGGGCGACCTCACGCGTCGTCGCGTTGAGCAGTTGCGATGTGTATCGCGCGTGCGGCGTGACGCACGGCCTCGAAGAGGGTCCGCTGGAACCGCTGCCGCTCACAGAAACATCGGCGCTGCGGACGAAGCTCCAGACCTATCCAGCGGCACAAGTGCAGATGCTTCAGCAGATCTTCGGCTGGCTCGACGATGCGTACGACAAGATTCCGGTCGAGCGCGAGATTCTCGCGGAGCACCGGGGGGCAGGGGCCCCCGGAGTGATCAACGACCTGCCGGGCACTATCTTGCGGCTGCCGATGGTCTACGGTCCCCGCGATCCGCTGCACCGTTTCCATCCGATCGTCAAACGCGTCGTCGACAATCGCCGCGCGATTCTGTTTTCAGCGGACATGGCCCAGTGGCGCGCGACGAAAGGCTACGTCGAAAATGTCGCCGCGGCGATCGCGCTGGCGGCCGTCTCGAATCGCGCGGCGGGCCGGATATACAACGTCGGTGAGATCGACACGCTCAGCGAGCTGGAGTGGGCTGAGCGAATCGCGGCCGCGCTTGGGTGGACAAGCAGGTTCACGCTACTGCCGGACGCGCGCCTGCCGCCGTATCTGCGAGCGCCGGGCAACACGAAACAGCACTGGGTTGCCGATACGACGCGGCTTCGTGAAGAGCTCGGATTCCAGGAACGCGTGCCGCGCGATGAAGCTATTCGACGCACGGTGGAGTGGGAGCGTGCGCACCCGCCCACCGGGTTCACGCCCCACCAGTTCGACTACGCCGCCGAGGATGCGGCGCTCTCCTCGCGGCCTATTTCAGCGTGAAATTGATCATCACGTCGACCTGAACCGCCACCGGCGTGCCGTCCTTCGTGCCCGGCTTGAACTGCCACTGCTTCATCGCCTTCACCGCTTGATCGTCGAGCCCGTAGGTCGGATCGAGCGATCGCGCGATCTTCACGTCGCCGACCATGCCGTCGGACTTCACCACGACTTCGAGTCCGACCGTTCCCTCGATGCGCGCGTCCATGGCTTGCTGCGTGTAGACGGCCTTGACCTGCTTGGTGACGACCGGAAGCGTCACGCCGTTGCCGGGCTTGTGGACGGACTGCTCCTGCGCGACGGCGGTCGGCACCGTCAGGGCAACCGCGCTGATGATGATGAATGTCCGAACGAAACTCCGCATCACACCCTCCCTTGTGGAAACGTCGGCTATTTCAGAGTGAACGTCATCTCGATCCAGACGCGTACCGCGACCGGTTTGCCGTCTTTTTTTCCCGGCTTGAACTTCCACTGCTTTGCCGCCTTGACCGCTTCCTCGTCGAGACCGTAGACCGTGTCGAGCGACCGGGTTATCTCCACGTCGGTGACCTCGCCTTGCGCAGTCACAGTAACTTCCACCACCACCGAGCCTTTGAGTTTTGCCCTCATCGCCTCGGATGTGTACTGCGGCGCCACCGTTTTGGTCGCCACCGGCAGCGTGACGCCACTGCCAGCTCTGTAGACCTGGTCGTTCTGCGCGTCCACCGGGGAAGAGGCCGTCAGGCCGAGCGCACCGATCGCGACGAGTGCCCGAAGGAAAATTCGCATCACGCCCTCCAGCCCTGTGGCAGATTATGACGCCGTGACGGAGAAATTGGCTGGTATCGTCGGTATTGTCGGCTCTGCGGTTGCTTTCGCGTGTAGCTCGCGGCCTGCGCCGTCGGCCGGGCTTGCACGACTGGGTTACTCAGCGGCCGCGTTCGAGAAGCAGCGCGATCTCGAGCAGCGCTTCCGCGCCGGCGTCTCCGCCGACGAGATCGGCGCGTTTCACAAGATGGTGACGCGCCGGCCGCACATGGCTGGCACCGACGGCGGCCGCGACGTGGCGGAGTACATCAAGCGCGCACTGGCGGACGCGGGGCTCGACGTCGAACTCATCGAATATCAGGCGTACCTGTCGTTCCCCAGGAGCGTTGCCGTCGACATCGTCGCGCCGCGCGCGGAACGGCTTCGCATCACCGAGCCGCCGTCGCCGATCGATCGCGACACGCAGAACGCGACGCTCGGTCCGGGATTCGTCGCGTATGCGGCATCGGGCGACGTGACGTCGCCCGTCGTTTACGTCAACTACGGTCTCCCCGACGACTACGCGCAGCTTGCGCTGCGCGACGTCGACGTCCGCGGAAAGCTCGTCATCGCGCGCTACGGGCGCAGCCACCGCGCAGTCAAGCTGCACACGGCGGAGCAGCAGGGCGCCGCAGGCATCATTCTTTACAGCGACCCGGCGGACGATGGGTTCGTGCGCGGCGAGACGTGGCCGAAAGGCTACTGGCGCACGAAGGATCAGATTCAGCGCGGCAACGGCAAGTACAGCTGGTTCTGGCACGGCGATCCGCTGACGCCGGGCGTGGCCGCCGTTCGAGATGCCGCGCGGCAGGATCCGGCGAGCGCGCCGACGCTGCCTCGCATTCCCGCCGCGGTGCTGTCGTGGGGCGAAGCGCGAAAGATTTTCGAGCGGCTCGACGGCAAACCGGTGCCGCCGGGATTTCAGGGAGGCCTGCCGCTGACCTACCGCACCGGCGGCGGCACCGTGCGCGCGCGGCTTCGCGTGCAGATGGACAACGGGCTGCGAACGATTCGCGACGTCGTGGCGCGAGTCCCCGGCGCGCGTCAGCCGGATCGCGAGGTCATCCTCGGGACGCACCACGATGCGTGGACGTTCGGCGGCGTCGATCCGGGCACCGGCACCGCGGCGCTGCTGGAGCTCGGCCGCGTGCTCGGCGCGCTGCGGCGCGGCGGCTGGCAGCCGCAGCGCACCATCACACTCGCGTTCTGGGACGCGGAAGAGTTCGGCCTGATCGGATCGACCGAATACGCAGAAGATCGGCTGCGAGCGCTTCGCGAGCGCGCGATCTGCTACATCAACACCGACCTTTACATGAAAGGACGGCTGGACGCAGGCGGCACGCCGTCGCTGCGCGATCTGCTCGTCGAGGTGACGCAGGATGTCCCCGAAGGCTCGGGCACCATGTACGACGGCTGGCGCAACAAAGAGCTGAAGTCGCTCGGTTCCGGAGCCGACTTCGTGCCGTTTCAGGACTACGTCGGCCTGCCGACGCTGTCGATCGAGCTCACCGCCACCGGTGGGTACACCTACGGCGCGTACCACTCGAACTACGACACGCGCTTCTTCGTCGAGCAGGTCGCCGATCCGGGATTTCAGGGCGGCGCTCAACTGGTGCGCCTGCTCGGCGCGACGGCGCTGCGACTGGGCGAGTCGCAGATCCTGCCGTTCCGGTTTTCACACTACGCAACGCGGTTGAAAGAATTCGTCGACACGGCGTCGACCTGGGCCGCGGGGGAGCACCGGGGGGTAGGGGCCCCCGGAGTAAACGACGACCGGCGCGCGCGCGCCCTGGATCTGACGCCAGTGAGGGACGCGGTCGCGCGCCTCGCAGCGCAGGCGAATCTGGTGGAGCGCCGCATCGACGACCGCCTGGCGTCTGGTGATGTACCCGCGACGAACGCGTCGCGCCTCAACGACGCGCTCGCGCGCCTCGAGCAGCGGCTGGTGGACGACAGTCGGCCGTGGTACCGCCACGTGATCTACGGATGGAACATCTACTCGCTGTACGACGGCCAGCCGTTCCCCGGTCTCGTAGACGCAATCCGCCTGCGCGACCGCGACCGCGCCACGCGCGAAGTCGCGGGGATCGCAGCGGCGATCAACCGTCTTCACGATGGCCTGCGGCGTGCGGTCGATTTGGTGAATTGATGCATCGCCGTTCACTTGGCGCAAGCGATCGGGCGCGCCCCCATCCGGCAGGGCTACCGCTCGTCTATCGCGAGGCGCACGAACTCGCCGGGGCCACACTCACCGGCATCCGCAAGGACTAAGCAGTCATCGGGGATGTACGGTGCGCTCGCCGTACCGTAATCAAGCGTCCCACGCCACGCGACATTGCGCTGCTCAAGGCTGGTTTTCAGCTTGACGACGAGGTTCGACGTAGCCGGAGGACAAGCGTACGCACACCGGCAGCGGCAATTGCGACCAGGATGATGGTAGTGATGGCCGCGCCGATGGTCGGCGGCAGCCGAACCGGCATGAGCAGCGCGGATCCTGCGACTACTACGGCAAAAAACTTCCAGTAGTTTGCCTCGCTGATTCCGTGCAGCCGCAGTGCCGGCTGCAGCGCGAGCGTGAAGACCAGGCCCTCGAGATAGCGGGCGACCGCTGTCGAGGGTAGTTGCGCCGCAATGGCGACACTAAGGCCGATCGGGAACGCTATCGCAAGGAGCCACAGAATAGGTTTCGATGACATGATCAACACCCATTTTGACAGTTCTGCCGCCAGAGTCGCATCTGGCCGATCATGAGCGCAGCGATCCGTGTCACACATGTCATACCCATGCAAGCGAACCAATCTTTCCCGAGTGACGCCTATTCCGGTTCGCGGCCGTCACAGGAATCGTGGTGATACGCTAGCCTATCTTCCCCAGCCGCCGCATACGTCGGCAGTCAACGCTGTCATCTTTCTCGTCGCATGGACCCGAGTCGGGGTCACCTGGTTGCGGCGCCGAAATAAGCTCTCGACACGCACCCGGCCGTAATGGAAACCAGGCGGCGGGTTGCAGTCCCGGCGTTTTCGATTTCAGCGCAAGGCGGCTTCCGTGTCTGTCTTGAGCGCCGCCCACTCCTTCATCAGATCGTTGTACCGCTCGTACGCGCTTGCGCCAACTTTCTGATCGGCCTGGTTGATCTCGCGATTCACGTTCGACAACTGATCGATGAACATCTGATCTTCGTACGGCCCGCTCTTCGTCGTCAGCCGATCCGACACCGACTGGAGCTTCGCCTGATCGCCGCGCTTGGCGTCGAGCGCCTGCCGCACGCGCTGCGCGAGTTGCCGCGCCTCGGCGAGGCTGTCGCGGACCTTGAGCGCGAACTTCGTCTGCTCGGCGAGATCGGCGACCGTGATGCCGTCCTTCGCGACGCGCGGATCGATCTTCACGACGAGCGATTCGGTCTTCGTCACGCCGCCCGCCGTGAGCCGCGCGCGATACGTGCCCGGCGCGGCCATCGGTCCGCCACCGCCGCCCTCCATGTCGCCGCCGCTCGCCGCCGGTCCGCCGGGGTAGCGCAGATCCCAGACGAAGCGGTTCATGCCCGTCTTGACCGGCAGCGTCGACGGCAGCGCCCCGCCGCGACGGCCGCCGCCGCCGCGACCGCTGCCCGCTCCTCCGCCGCGCGATTCGCTGGTGTAGCTGCGTACGACTTTGCCCGTGGTATCGAGGATCTCGAGCTTCACTTCACCAGAAGGCGATGCGAGGTAGTAATCGATCCGCGCGCCGACCGGCGGATACTCCGGCATGTCGGGCCGTCCCGACATCGCGGCGTAGCGCGTGCGATACGTCGGCGCGGGAGTGAAGAGGAACACGTTCGCGTTGGGTTCGAACGGTTTGATCGCCGCCGGCCTCAGGGCTTGCCCCGAAGTTGGCGGCGCGACGGCCTGCTTTGGTGCCGGTGCAGCGGCAGGTTGTTGCATCGACGCGAGCGCGATATCACCTACCTGCCCCACCTGCCCCACCTGCCCCACCTGCCCCACCTGACCCACCCGACCTACCTGCCCCACCTGCCCATTCGGACTGTCCGTCGAGCGCGGCCGCGACGGCTTCGTCACGCTCGCCGCGATCTGACGCAGCGGCGCCACGTCGTCCATGATCCAGAACGATCGCCCCATCGTCGACGCGAGCAGATCGCCGTGGTGGACTTTGAGATCGGTGACCGGCGTCGCCGGCAGGTTTTGCTGTAACGACTGCCAGTGCGCGCCCAGATCGAACGACACGTACGCGCCTTCGAGCGTGCCGGCGTACAACAACCCTTCCTGCTCCGGATCCTCGCGGACGACGTGCATCGGCTGATTGGCCGGGATGCCGTTGCTGCCGTCGGTCAACAGCTTCCAGTGCTCGCCGAAATCGTTCGTCATGTAGAGGTACGGCTTGAAGTCGTTGAGATACATCCGATAAACGGACACGTACGCCGATCCGCGGCGGTGCGGCGAATCCTCGATCGTGTGGACGCGTCCGCCCGGCAGCAGATCTTTCGGCGTCACGTTCTTCCAGGTCTTGCCGTTGTCCTTCGTGACGTACACCGGGCCGTCGTTCGATCCCGTCCAGAACACGTTCGGATCGAGCCGCGACGATCGCATCGAGTAGAGCGCGGCGTACACCTCTTCGCCCGTCATGTCGCGCGTGATCGGCTCGCCCGACGTCACCTGACCCTCGGGTCCGTTCGCTGTCACGTCCGGACTGAAGCGCGTCCAGTGGAATCCGCCGTCAATCGTTTTGTGCACGTACTGGGAACCGTGGTAGACGATTTTCGGATTGTGCGCGTCGATCTCGATCGGCGCCTGCCGCACGAAGCGATAGCGCATGTCCTTCGGGTTCTTGCCGTAGCGCTGCTGCGGATAAATCCAGTAGTGCTGTTCCTGTCCCGTCTCGACGTTGTAGCGTCCGAACTCGCCCTTGCAATCGCCGTAGATGATCTTGCCGTCGGGCGTCGCACGAATCTGACCGCTCTCGCAGCCCGACGCCTGGAACCAGGTCTGCGTCGGCTCGTCCGGTCCCCACGAGAACGGAGGCACGTTCGCGACGTAGTACGTGCTGTTGTCCTGCTGCGGCGCGTAGAGCCGGTACGGGAACTGCTCGTCGGCGTCCAGCATGTAGAGCTCCGCCGTCGGCTGATTCATCTGCGTCGACCAGCTTCGCCCGCGATCCTGCGTGATGTTCGCGCCGCCGTCGTTGGTCTCGATGAGGATGTTCGGGTTGTCCGGATTGATCCAGACGATGTGGTTGTCGCCGTGCGGCGTGGGGATGTCGGTGAACGTCTTGCCGCCGTCGGTCGAGCGGTGGAACCCGAGCTCGGCGACGTACACCTCGTTCTCGTCCTTCGGGTTGACGAACACCTTGTTGAAATAGAACGGCCGCGCCCGAAGCCGCTGCGAGCTGTTCACGAGCGTCCACGTCGCGCCGCTGTCGTTCGAGCGATACAAGCCGCCCTTCGCGCCTTTCGCTTCGACCTGTGCGTAGACGACTTTCGGATTCGACTGCGCGACGTCGAGCCACACCTTGCCGATCAGATCGTCGGGGAATCCGTTGCTGACGCGCGTCCAGCGATCGCCGCCGTCAGTCGACTTGTAGACGCCGCCCTCGCTCGCCGGCCCGCCGCTGATGATCGTCCACGGCTTACGCTGCGCGCGCCATGCGCCGGCGTAAATCTCGTTGGGGTTCGACCAGTTGATCGCCACCGACACCGCGCCGGTCTGATCGTTGATGAACAGCACCTTCTGCCACGTCTTGCCGCCGTCCTTCGTGCGATACACGCCGCGGTCCGGACCCCACCCGAATGGATTGCCCATCGCCGCGACGAACGCGACGTCGGGACTCTTCGGATGGACTTTCAGCTGGCCGATCTGTCCGACCTCCTTCAAGCCCGCGTACTGCCACGTGCGTCCCGCGTCGGAGGACTTGTAGACACCGCGGCCGATGATGACGTTCGATCGAATCGCTTCGCTGCCCGTGCCCACGTAGACGACGTTCGGGTTCGAGTCGGAGACGTCGATCGCGCCAATCGACCCGGTGGCGATCTGACCGTCGGACACCGGCGCCCACGTGATGCCGTAGTTCTCCGTCTTCCAGACGCCGCCGCCGGTCGCGCCCATGTAGAACACGTTCGGCTGCGTCCGCACGCCAACCGCTGCCGTCGATCGTCCGCCGCGATGCGGACCGATCGATCGCCAGCGCAGATCCTGATACGTGTTCGGGTTGACGATCGTATTGCCGCCCGCCTGCGCCTGCAGACGCGGCGCGCGCGTGCCGGGCGCGGGATTCAGCGTGATGAACGCGACGATCGCGGACGCCAGCAGTAAGAGCTTTTTCATGATGCGGGCTCTCTTTCGGTGGGCGATCTTATCACCCGCACGCGCGTCGAAAGCTGAGAGCTGACAGCTGAGAGCTGACAGCTGACAGCTGACAGCTACGTAGTCCTCAGGATTAGTTCACGCGATCGTTCAGGTCGATCTGCGATCGGCCGTTGAACGGCGCGAACGGCGCCGGACCGATGCCGACCACCTCGAGCGACAGCCGATCGCCGTCGATCGTCACGACGACGAAGTGATGCGGGTTGTCGGCGACGGTCGGACCGGGCGCGGCGAGATGTTCGACGCGGACGCTCTGCGCAGCGCCGGCTGCCATGTACGCCTGCAGGTCGGGCTCGCTGTCGTAGATATAGACGGGCGCGCCGCCGCCGCCGGTGACGATGCTGTCGAGGCGATGCCGCTCGCCGGCGTCCACGTACCGCTCGACCCAATGGTCGTAGAGATGATCGTGCCCGGTGATGACCATGCGCGCGTGATGCTTGCGAAACAGCGGCATGTACGAATTGCGAATCGCCAGCGTCGCCGGTTCCACGACGTCGCCGCCATGAGGCCCCGAGGAAAAAGGGGGGTGATGGAAGACGGCAATCACATGACGGTAGCGCGTCCGATCGAGATGCCCGAGCTGATCGGTCACCCATGTGAGCTGCAGCGTATCGGCCGCGAGATTGGAATCGAGCGCGATGAGGAACGTGTTGCCGAACGCGACCGTGTAAGTGGGATAGGCGCTCAGCCGACGCGGCGATCCTTCCGGCGGAATCAGCTTCGAGAACGCCGTCAGCGTATTGTGCAGCCCCAGCATCCGGCTTGGATCGCCGGCCGGCATGCCGGTCACGTCGTGATTGCCGACGGAGAAAAAGAATGAAACGCCCGCACGCGTGAGCCGCTCGATGATCGGCGTGAAGCTGACGTTCCACTGCGCGCCGGTCGCGCCGCGCAGGACCGCGTCGCCCGACTGCACGACGAAGCGCACCGGGAACGGCGTCGTCGCGAGCGCCTGGACACGCGCGAGCATCGCGTCGACGATCTTGCTGTGAATGGGATGAAGGATGTCGCCGTCGCTGGGAACAGGCGCCGCGCCGGGCGGCGTGCCGGCGCCGCGGGTGTCGCCGTAGGCGAAGAACGAGAACTTCGTGACGTTCGCTGTCTCCGATTCCGGCGGCAGCGGGACCGCAGGCGGCTCGATCGGCCGAATCGGCACGAACGTCAACGCCGGCGGGACGACCGGGGCAGACACCTGCGGGACTGCCGGGCTGGACGCCGGCAACTGCGCGAACACCACGGACACGATGAGTGCGGCGAGAGCGACAACCGAGAATAAAATCGCTCGCAACTCGAGCATGGGCGGATGTTAACACCCGACACCGAAGGCACGTCCTAACTTCATGGCACTGGCGGCGGGGCCCCACCCCCGCCGCGAACTGACGCTGACACCTCGCCGCGGATTTCCATGTCCGCGGCGAGGTGTGGCCGCAGGCGCTTGATGGACACGCTAAAGCAGGATCTGCGCTACGCGCTCCGCGGCCTGATGCGGATGCGCGGCGTCGCCCTCGTCGCCATCGCGACGCTCGCGCTCGGCATCGGCGCGACGACGACGATGTTCAGCGTGGTCTATGCGACGCTGCTCCGGCCTCCACCGTTCAGCGATCCGGATCGGCTGGCGATTCTCTTCAACACGCAAACGACGCCGCGCGACGGCCTCGTTCGCCTGCGCTGGTCGTGGCGAAACATCCTCGCGCTGAGGGCGGCGGCCTCGTCATTCGAGTCCGTCGCGTCGTTCACGGGACCGCTCCTCGCGATCAGCGGGCGCGGCGATCCCGAACAGGTCAACGGAGAAATCGTCTCGTCTGAATATTTCCGCACGCTGCGCGTGACGCCGATCGCCGGCCGCACGTTCGGTCCCGACGAGGACACCGTTGCGGGGACACAGCCGTTGACGATCATCAGCGCGCGGCTGTGGAAACGGCGATTCGCGGAGGACCCCGCGGCGATCGGCGAGACCATGCGCGTGAACGACGTGCCGCTGAGGATCATCGGCATTCTGCCGGACGGCTTCGCGGGCGTGAGCGGCAAAGCCGAACTGTGGATTTCACCGCCGATGTCCACGCGCCTCGCCTACACCGAGTACCTCACGACGCCGCAGAATTTCATCAGCGTCGTCGCGCGCCTGAAGGACGGCGCGACGCTCGAGCAGGCGAACGCGGAGCTTGCGGCGATCGGACCGAGATTCGTTCCCGGCGACAACGTCGATTCGACGGCGGGCACGTTGTGGAGCGCGGCCGCGATGTCGCTCGCCGACGCGCGCGTCGACCCGACGGTCCGGCGATCGGCGCTCGTCCTGCTCGCCGCCGCCGCGTGCGTGCTGGTCATCGCCTGCGTCAACGTCGCGAGCCTGCTGCTCGCGCGCGCGCGGATGCGGCGGCGCGAGATGGCGGTCCGCCTGGCGATCGGCTCGAGCCGGCGCCGCCTCGTTCAACAGCTCCTCACCGAGGGACTGTTGATGGCGGTCATAGCCGGCGCCTGCGGCACCGTGCTGGCGTGGTGGGGCGTGGACCTGTTCGCGCGGACGGCGCCCGAAGTCATCGCGAGCGGGCGCAACAACTACGCGGCGGTCGCAACTTTCGGCAGTCCCGCGCTCGAGGCGGGCGTCCTGATCTTCGCGCTCGTGCTCACGCTCGGCACCACCATCGTGTTCGCGCTCGTGCCGGCGCTGCAGGCCTCGCGGCCGGAGCTGACAGATGCGTTGAAAGAAGGCGATCGCGGCAGCGGACGCCAGAGCCGCGGCCTGGCGATGCTGGTGGTCAGCGAAGTCGCGCTCGCGTCGTTGCTGCTCACAGGATCGGGATTGCTCGTCCAAGGCTTCACGCGCATTCAGAACCGCCGCACCGGGTTCGTGCCCGATCAGGTGTTGACGTTCTGGGTGCGGCCGCCGACGTCGCGATATCAATATCCCGCCGACGGCCCGGCGATCCTCGAGCGCCTGCTGACGCGCATCCAGGCGGTGCCCGGCGTCGACTCGGCCGCTGTGAATCGATGCACGCCGTTCACCGGCTGCTCGCGCACGGTCGTCTTCTTTCCCGATCGACCGGTCGATCGCGCGAATGCCCCGGGCGTCGGACGCCATTACACGTCCGCCGACTATTTCCGGACGCTCGGCATCCCGCTCATCTCCGGACGCACGTTGACCGACGCCGATCGCGCCGGCACGCGGCCGGTCGCCGTCGTCAACGACACGGGCGCGCGCCGCTTCTGGCCCGGCGAGAATCCGATCGGCAAGCGCGTCTGGTTCGGCGGGACGACCGGTCCGTTCGCGGATCCCGCACACGCCGTTGAAATCGTCGGCGTCGTGGGTGACGTGAAGTACGAAGGAGTCGATCAGCCGGAGGCGCCGTCGCGCGCCGATTTCTACACGTCCTATCTGCAGTTCTCGTATCCCGACACGATGGTCATCGTCAAAGCGCGCGGCGCTCCGGGGGCCCCGGGGGCAACATCCGGGTCGGCGTGGCTGCTGCCGGCCTTGCGCAAGGCGGTGGCCTCGGTCGATTCGGGGCTGCCGGTCTACGACGTGATGACGCTCGACGAGCGGATCGGCGCCGCCATCGCGCGGCCGCGGTTCAACACCGGGCTGCTGTCGGCGTTCGCCGGCGCGGCGCTGCTGCTCGCCGCGATTGGGGTGTACGGCGTGTTGTCGTACTCGGTGTCGTCGCGACTGCGCGAGATTGGCGTGCGGCTCGCCCTCGGCGCCGACGCGCGCCGCGTCGTGGCGCTCGTGCTCGGCGAAGGCCTGCGCCTTGCGTCGATCGGCGCAGGCATCGGCCTCGTCGCGGCGCTGGCAGCGTCGCGGTTCATTCAGGGACTGGTCGTGGGCGCGTCGGGCGCCGACCCGCGGATTCTCGCGGCCGTCGTCGTCGTCATGACGGTGGTCGCCGCAGCCGCGGCATTTCTACCCGCACGCCGCGCGAGCGCCGTCGATCCGATCGTCGTGCTGCGGCAGGAATGACCACGACGATCAACGCAGAACCCGCGGAACCCGCAGAAACTGCTTTTATAGGAAATCGGTTCTGTCGGTTTTTCGTACAAATTGGTTCTGCGTGTTCTGCGTGTTCTGCGTTGATCGTCAACGTCAGCGCGGCGACTCGTTCTTGTAGACCTTCCCGCCTTTCATCACGAACGCCACGCGGCGCAGCGACGTGATGTCTCTGATCGGATCGCCCTCGACGGCGATCAGATCGGCGTCCATCCCGGCGGCGATGGTGCCGATCCGATCGGCGAGCTCGATCGACTGCGCGTTGAGCGAGGTCGCGCCGGCGAGCGCGTCGGCGGCGCGCTGGCCGGCCATCTGCACCCGGTAGATGATTTCTTCGGCGCTCCGGCCGTGCGCGCCGGCGCCGGCGTCGGTGCCCATCAGCAGCTTCAGCCCGCTCGCCTTCAGCGCGTTCTTGAACATCTCGAGCTTCATCGGGATGCCCTTCTCGGTGAACGCGAAGCCCTGGTCGTCGAAGTTGCCGATGCCGTAGTAGCGGCTCCGGTTCTCGAGATAGTTCTGCGACACGAGCCCGATGTTCGGCTCGAAGTACACGCCGCGCGACGCCATCATCTGCAGCTCCGCGGTCGTCGCCTGACTGCCGTGGGTCACCACGGTGCATCCGCCGTTGACCGCCGCGCGAATCGAGGTCGGACTGTGCGCGTGCACCCAGCTGCGCAGGCCGACGGCTTTCGCTTCCCCGCACGCCGCCGCGACCTGCTCGTCGGTCATCGTCTGGCCGCCGCCTTCGCGGCTGCTCTTCGACGCGAACAGCTTCACGAGATCCGCGCCGTCCGCTTTCAGCTTGCGGACGAATTCGCGGATCTGCGCCGGCGTGCCGGTGTTCTCGTTGATCGGTCGAATCGACGTCAGCAGCCGCGGACCCGGCATGACGCCGCGGGCAATCGCCGCGCGGACCTCGACGTCGGACGGCGACCCGATGCTCTGCACGGTCGTGAAGCCGGCCATCAGCGTGACCCACGCGTTTTCGGCCTCGTACAAGATTGACTGCGCCGGCGTCTCTTTGTTTACTCCGGGGGCGCCTGCCCCCCGGCCACGCTGCGCGGGGACCCCTTCGCCCCGCTCCGCCACATAAGCACGGCCGTCCTTGCCGAAATGCGTGTCGAGATGGACGTGCGTGTCGATCAGGCCCGGAAGAATCGTCAGCCCGCGCAGATCGTACGTGGCGGCGGCGGCCGCCTCCGCGCCGGAGGCGCTTCGGCGAGCCCCGCCGGAGCTCGGCACGTCCGACGCCGAGCGTAGGCGGGCCTCGCCCGATCGCACGTCCGCGATCTTGCCGTTGGCGACGACGATCGTGACGTTCGGGATCGTGCGCCCGTTGCCGTCGAACGCCGACGCGGCGCGAAGCGTGACTCGTTGACTTTGCGCTGCTACGTGAATCGCCGACAGCGCGATCAGCCCTAGCGTGCCGATAATCTGCATACGCTTCATAGGCACTCTCGTGGCGGAAAGTATACTGTCCGGACACGACGGCCCGCTGCGACGTTCTGTTCTGGATACACGCGAGCACCACGGTGCGAGCGTGTCGGGCGAGCGGAGGTGGGGCCCCGCGAGCGATCAGACAATGCAAGCACAACGCGTGATTGCCGACCTTCGCGAGCTCGCCGCGCGCACGGCGACCGCCGACGGCGCGCAGCGGCTCGCGTGGGGGCCGGTCTGGCGCGAGGCGCGTGACTGGTTTCGCGGCAAGGTCGCGGCGCTCGGGCTGCGCATCGACACCGACTCGGCCGGCAACAACTGGGTGACGCTCGCCGGCGCGTCGCCGAAGACCGTGATTGTCGGAAGCCATCTCGACTCGGTGCCGAACGGCGGATGGCTGGACGGCGCCCTGGGCGTCATGGCCGCGCTCGAGGCGCTGCGCATGCACGTCGACTCGCAGCCGCCCGTGACGCTGAAGCTCGTGGACTGGGCCGACGAAGAGGGCGCCCGGTTCGGCCGCAGCCTTCTTGGATCGTCGGCCGCGGCCGGCAGCCTGAAGATCGACGACGTGCGCGAGCTGACGGATCGCCAGGGCACGCGCCTCGCCGACGCGCTCGCGGAAAACGGCGTCGTGCTCGACCAGATGCTCGATGCGCACCGCGAGCTGAAGACGATCGATGCCGGCGCCTATCTGGAGCTGCACATCGAGCAGGGGCCGGTGCTCGAATCGATGAACAAGTCAACCGGCGTCGTGCTCGGGACATTCGGCGTCGAGCGCCACATGCTGCGCTTCACCGGTCAGGCGGCGCATTCCGGATCGACGCCGATTCCGATGCGGCGCGACGCGTTTCTCGCCGCCGCCGAGACCGCCCTCGAGTGCCGCGGCATCGCGCTGCGGCATTCGAAGCCGGGCGCCCCTGGAGGCAATGTCGTCTGCACGGTCGGCATCGTCAACGTCGAGCCGAAGATTGTGACGGCGGTGCCTGGCATCTGCGAGATCTCCCTCGATCAGCGCGCGCTCGATCCCGGCGTGCTCGCGTCGATGCTGCGCGAGGCGCGCGACGCGGCGGCGCGCATCGCCCGCGACAACCACGTGACCGTCGAGTGGCGGAATCTGTGGAAGATCGAGCCGCGCCTGTTCGATCCCGGGCTCGTCCGATTGTGCGAGGACGCGGTGCGCGAGGAGACCGGCGAGGCGCCGCGCCTGCCGTCGGGTCCGCTGCACGATGCGGCCGAGATGGCGCCGCACATGCCGGTCGTCATGATGTTCGCGTATTCGTCGAACGGCCTGTCGCACTGCAAGGAAGAAGACACACCGGCTGAACATCTGGAGAAAACCATTCGCGCGTTTCTCCGGCTCGTCCAGAAGACAGTCCGCCAGGTCGCGACTCCCTGATCTTTCTGCTCGCTCTCGATCTCCGTAACCGTTTACGGCCGCTGTAAGGCCTGAGGATGCATGTCGTTGATCTTCAACGTTTTGCGTCTGGTATCACGCTTGCTCTGTCGTGATCGACAAGCGGATTCTCAGGAGACACCAAAGAATGCGATCCCCAACTCTTTTCGGGGCCGGTTTCGCCATGGCCGGCGCGCTCGTCCTCTGGAGCTGCGGCGGCAGCAGCGGCGGCGGGAGCACGCTGGCGGCGCCGTCGCCGACCGCTCCGTCGAACATCACGGTGAACATCGTCGGATCGATCGGCAACCAGGCATACCGGCCCAACCCGGTGACGGCCAACGGCGGCGACACCCTGTGGTTCAAGAACAACGATTCGGCGATGCATCACATCGTGATCGACGACGGCTCGGCCGATCTTGGCGATGTCGGTCCAGGCGCGACGAGCCGGGGCATGACGCTCAGGAACTCGAACCCGGTGAATTTTCACTGCACGATTCATCCGTCGATGGTCGGCGGCATCAACTCGGCTACGGCGCCGGAACCGAAGCCGTGTCCGGATCCGTATGGATACGGCTGTTAACTGACGACTTCTTTCGTTCCCCCCGGACGCATTCTGCTGCGTCTCGCCAGAATCCGTCATGCCCTGGGGGCGTGGCGGATTCTGCCTCTTTGCCCGCTATAATCCGCGCCATGCGAACACTGTGCTGGCTGCTGATCGCTCTCGCAGCGCTGGCGTTCACGGTCGGCACGGTCATCGCGTTCCGCCATCAGGTGTTTCTGATCGAACCGGTCGGCTACTGGCGCGGCGCGGTCGGGTTTCTGCTGTTCGCGATCGCGCTGCGGATGATGGATTCACGAGTATGACGCGCCTGGCAATTGTCGTCTCGATCTCGATGGCGTTGATGGCGGCGGCTTCGGGACAGGCTCCTCAAACTCCACAAACTCCCCAGGGCGTCTCGCGCACGGTCCTCGTCGACAACGCGACCGTCCTCGTCGCGCGGCTGAGATACGAAGCCGGCAAGGGCGAGACGAGCCACACGCATCCGTTCTCGGCGGTCGTGCTTCAGATCACGTCCGGCATCGTCAACATGACGATCGGCCCGGACAATCTGAATGCGCGGCGGGATGCCGGCGCGGCGTGGTTCATTCCGCAGAACATGCCGCATTACGTCATGAACGCAGGCACGGACACGTTCGAGCAGATCGCGATCACGATCAAGCCGACCCGCACGCCGCCACCGGCTGCGCCGCCCCCCGCTGCGGTGCCGGGCATTACGCGCACGACGGTCATCGACAACCGCGACACGCGTGTCATCCGCGTGCAGTTCGCCCCTGGCGCGCGTGAGCCGCTGCATGCGCATCCCTACGATCTCTTGACCGTGCAGCTCACACCAGGAGGCGTTGAGAGTTTGTCCGGCTCCGAGAAAACCACCGCGGAGCGGACGCCAGGGTTCGTGCAGTTCGTGCCGCGCGGCGTCCAGCACGCGTTCGCCAGCGCGGACAAGAAGCCGTTCGAAGTAGCGAGCGTGACGATCAAGTAAAGAATCGGACGAGTTCGCCGAACTCGGGTAACGCCAGCCGAAACGCAACCACGAAACGCGAAAGCACGAAAAAGACCTGTTCCTTTTCGTGTTTTCGTGGTTGCGCTTTTCGCGCGGAACTCCTTATTGCTGTCCGGCAGTGGTCTTCGTGCGCGTCCCAATCTGCTTCAGGAGCTCAGCGACCGCGGTATCGAGCTGAACGTCCTTCCCTGAATAGCTCTCGCCGACCGGCCGTTTCACCGGGACGTCGACCGGGCGCGGATGCATTTCCATCGGCGTGCCATCGCTCGCGAAGATCTTCGTGCCCGGCATTCGCAGCACCGATCCGTCGATGAGCGTGATGCTCCCCGTATAGATGATCCATCCCGCGGTCGGCTCCCCGACCACCTTGCCCAGCTTCAGCGTGCGATACCCTTCGGTGAAATCCTCCGCGTCCGACAGCGAGTGCTGATTGGTGACGAGAATCGTCGGCAGCTCCAGCGCCCGCTGGCCGAGCGACGTCCGCGACGACACCTGCGGGAAGCCGCGCGACAGCATGTTGAAGTAGCCGCGCCGGGAGAAGACGTCGATCGCGTACACGTTGACGAAGCCGCCGTTGTTGTTGCGCACGTCGATCACCACGCCGTCCTTGCCGTGATTCTCGGCGTCGAGATCGACGTGGAGCTGCGACAGCGAGTTGGCCGACATGTCGAACATGTGCACGTACCCGAGGCGCCCGCCGCTCACCTTCGCGACGTACTCGCGCTTCTGCTCGACCCACTGCCGGTAACGCAGACCCTTTTCCGTCTGTTGATCGACCGGCTTCACGATGACGACATTGTCTACTCCGGAGGCCCCTGCCCCCCGGTCCGCCACGCCGGCCGCCGATGCCGAAATGCCCAGCGCAATCCGTTTGCCGATCGTGTGATCGAGCAGCTCGTCGAGATTCTGGCGCGGACCGATCGTCCTGCCTTCGACCTGCAGGATGTAGTCGCCCGCCTTGACGCCCGCGATCGCGGCAGGTCCGAGCGCGACGACCGCCGCCACCTTCAGTCGGCCGCTCGCGTCGTACTCGGCGCGATCGAAATCGACCGCGAGCCGGCCGAGCGTGGTCTGCGTCCCCTGCGGCGGCGCGGAAATGCCCATGTGCGACGCGTTCAGCTCGCCGAGCATCATCGACACGATCCGGCGCATCTCGTCCGGCGTCCGCGCACCGGCGACGCGCGGCTCGTACGTCGTGCGGACTGCGTTCCAGTCGACGCCGTTCATCTTCTCGTCGAAGAACTGGTCGCGCAGGTACGTCCACGCCTGGTGGAACGCCTGGAGCTTCTCGCGCGAGAAGTCGACGTCGAGCTCCGCCGTGACGGCGATCGCTTTCGGCTCGCGCCGCTCCAGCGTCACGTTGAACACGCGCCCGCGATCGAGGTAGTAGACCTCCTTGCTGTCAGGCGTGAAGTGCGCGCTGCGCTTCTGCCCGGGCGTCGAGGTCAACTGCCGCGCGACTGCCGGCTCCTTCGACA
Source organism: Vicinamibacterales bacterium (assembly GCA_036004865.1). Lineage (GTDB taxonomy): Bacteria > Acidobacteriota > Vicinamibacteria > Vicinamibacterales > CAVVIG01 > QHWF01. The sequence continues at coordinate 12,878 of DASYQZ010000211.1, read as the reverse complement.
GCTCGTCGATCGAGTAGACGTACAGATTCTGTTGACCAGCCGCGCTCGCCGTCAGCAGCAGCCACTTGCCGTCGGGACTGATCTCCTGTCGACTCACGTCGACGCCGGTTGGCAGCGACGAGGCGCGCCGGCGAATGTCGTCGAACACGATCTCTGTGGGTCTCGCGCGGCCTCCGGCCGCGCTCGTCGGGGCTGGTGGGACGGATGGGGCTGGTGGGGTCGTCGTCGACGGCTCTGGTGTCGCCGGACGCGCCGGTTCCGGTGTCGTCTTCGGCTGTTCGTCCTTGAACAGATCGCGGAATTGATCCTCGCGGAAGCGCGGGGTGCGCGGGATGAGGTCGATGCGAATCACGTCGCCCGGCTCGGTGCGCTGCGCCGTCGCGAGCGTGAGGTACGTTCCGTCGGGACTCCATGACAGCGACCCGGCATTCGTGTTCGCGAGGAAGCTGATCGGCCGTGCCGAACCTGCGGCGACCGGCGCGACGTGCACGTTGGTGAACGTCTTGGCGCCGGCGCTGACGTACGCGATGAAGCGCGAATCGGGCGACCAGGCGATGTCGCGCGGATCGAAGAACGGCGGCGTGTCGAAGACGCCTGTGGCGATCAGTTTTTCGGCGTTGTCTCCCGGTGGCGCCGCTGGCGCCGTGAGATCGATCACGCGCAGCTCGCGCGAATCGCGCTGAAACGCCAGCCACTTGCCGTCGGGCGAAAAGCGCGGCATATCGTCACGCCCGCGGCCCGACGTCAGCTGCGTCTCGCGGTCTGTGCCGAAGTCGTACAGAAACAGATGATGCGTGCCGTCGCGATCCGACATGTATGCGAGCCGCCGGCTGTCTGGCGCCCATGCCAGCTCGCCTTCCTCGCCGGCGGTCGACGTCACGCGCGCGGCATCGCCGCCGTCCTTCGCCGAGGCGGAGAAAATGTCGCCGTGGACCGCGAATGCGATCTTCTTGCCGTCGGGGGACAGCGCGAGCTCCTGGATCTGATCGGTGAAGGTCCGATGCTCGACGGCTGCTGCCGCCGGCGCGCCGCGGAGCACGATCGGCACTTCGCGAGCCTGGTTCGTCCCGGTGTCGACGGTCCAGATGCCGAAGTCGCGCTCGAACGCGATGGTCTTGCCGTCTTTCGAGATGGATGGCCACAGGACACGACCGTCTTTGAACGTGGTGATGGCTTTCGCACCAGGCACAGCACCCTGCACTGCGGCACCCAGCACAGCACGAGGCACCGTAGCACTCGGCACCGTAGCACCCCAGATGTTCTGTGCGCCGCTGCGATCGGACATGAAGTAGAGCGTCTTACCGTCATCGTTTCCAGGGCTCCACATCGGCCACGCGTCCTTCGCGCCGCCGTTTGTCACCTGTTGGTATTTCGCGTCGCGCACGACCCAGATTTCGCTCTCGTCGAGATGACTGTGACCCTTGCGCCACCACTGCGACCCGGCGTTGGCGCGCGCGGTGATCGCAACGCTGTCGCCTGACGGCGACGGCACGCCGAAGTACTCAGTCGTGTACCGATCGGCGGCCACCGGCATCGGCGTGCCGCCGTCGGCAGGCACTCGATACACGTCGAGCACGCCGGAGATTTCGTGGCTCGTCGACTGAAAGTAGATCGATTTGCTGTCGGCCGACCATCCGCTCACCAGCTCGTTGGCGTCGTCGAACGTCAGCCGCGACACTTCTCCCCTGGCGAGCGTGAGGACGTAGACGTCACCGTTCCCGCTCCGCGTCGACGTGAACGCGAGCCGCCGGCCGTCGGGCGAGAACAGCAGACGCGACTCGGTCGCGGGATGCGAGACGAGCAGCCGGGCGTCACCACCTCGACCCGGCGCTTCCCAGATGTCCCCGCCGCTGACGAACGCGATCGTCGATCCGTCTGGCGAGATGCCAGGTTCGCCGAACGACGGCAGAGGCGCCACACTGCCGCGCTGCGCGATCACCAAGGCAGCCCTGAAGGGCCCGCCTCCGCTCGCGGAGTTTTCAGGCGAGCTTCGGCGAGGCTCGCCGAAGCTGTGCGAAGGCGGCTGCGCTACACACGCCGCCACAACCGCCAGGACCAGAAACAGTTTCTTCATCGCCTAATCCATAATCCCGAATCCTTATCCCTACTGTTGATCAGTGCTTTTCTTGTAAAAGATCGAGATGTCTCGCTTCCCCCTGTCGAGATACGGCACGCCCTTCTCCATCCACTCCGGCTTCGGCGCGTCCTTGAAGAAGTAGTCGAAGTACTCGGCGAGGTGCACCGTCCAGTGCTTCTGGTTCTCGCGCTGCCGCAGCCCGTGCTTCTCACCGTTGTAGACGAACATGTACGCCTCTTTTCCGAGCCGCCGCATCGCGGTGAAGAACTCGATCCCCTGCTGCCATGGCACCGCATCGTCTTCATCGTTCGCCATCGTCAGGTACGGGGTCTGGATTTTTTCGATCCAGAAGATCGGCGAGTTCTCCATGTAGATGAGCGGGTTCTCCCACGGCGGCACGCCGATGCGGCTCTGCGTTTTCTCGTATTGGAACGCGCGCGACATGCCGGTGCCCCAGCGGATGCCGCCGTAGCCCCCGAACATGTCGACGACCGATGCGCCCGCCTCGACCGCGCGGAAGATATTGGTCCGCGTGATCATGTAGGAAATCTGATAGCCGCCCCAACTGTGACCCTGGATGCCGACGCGCTGCGGATCGACGAAGCCCTTCGCGAGCACCGTCTGCACAGCGGGCACGACGCACTTCAACGCGCTCTGACCCGGATAACCGATGTCATAGACGATGTCGGGCTGCAGCACGAGGTAGCCGTTGCTGGCGTAGCGCGTCACGTTGATGCTGCTGCCGCCCGGCGCCGGCGCCACATAGCGGTGAAGGTTGTTGGTGAGTTGCTCGTAGATGTAGACGAGCATCGGGTACTTCTTCGACGGATCGAAGTTCTCCGGCTTCGTGAGAATCGCTTTCAGATGCTTGCCGTCGGCGTTGACGTACTCGATCAGCTCCGACGTGCCCCAGGTGTACTGCGACTGCTGCGGGTTCGCGTCGCTCACCTTCTTCATGTCGGTGAACGCACCGCTCGACACCCACAGATTCGGGAACTCCTCGAAGCGTGACAGCGTGAAGGCGTAGACGTCGGCGTCCTTGGCCTTGATCGGCACGCCGAACGCTTTGTCGAGCATCACTAATCTCGTGGGTTCCGCACTCGCGTTGATCGTCACCCGATACAGACCGCTCGCCTTCGTCCGATCGTCGACTGCAGACAGGATGATGGGGCGCGTCGCCGGCACCGCCGGTTGATCGGCTTGACGCTGACGCGGTCCGCCTTCTTCCGGCTCCGCCGAAGGCGGCGGCGGCTCGGTGCGCGGATATCGGAACACGATCTGCTGCTTGCGGCCGAGGCCGTTGGTGATCATGCGCGCGCCGGTGCCGTCGACCTTCACGTCCCAGATGTCGTAGCGGTCGTACAGAAGAACCGACTTGTCGCCTTCGGTCCAGCCCGCCTGTCCGTATGGACTCGGATGTTCCGGCCGGTCTTCGGTCTCACTCTGGAATTTCACGCCGAGCCCTTTGGTGAGATTCGTTTTCTGCCCGTCGCTCATCCGGATCGCGTACCAGTTGTCGTCGTCCGCATCGAAGAACAACGCGAATGCGCCGCCCGGCGACATCGTCGCGCCGAACCGTTCCTTGTCGAGGATCTTCTGCCGCGCGCCGTCGGCGAGATTCACAAGGTAGTAGTCGTCGTAGTTGCCGTCCCACGAGACGAGCTGGCGATACGGCACGTTGCTGACGCCGAGCACGCGCGCGGCGTTGTCGCCCGTGCGGAGATCGGGCACGTCGCGCGTCGCGAGCTGCACGAAGCGCTTGTCGGCCAGATGAAACACGGCGCGGTACGTGCGCTTCTTCTCCTGGTCGGCGCGGACCCTCTGCATCGGCTGCAGCTCGGGATCCTTGTAGTTCCAGATGTCGACTTTGATCGTGTCCGCGGTGTCATCTGACTCCGCAACGGGCGCAGGCGCAGTGCCGAAGAACAGGCGCGTGCCGTCTTTGGAGAACTCGAGACGGCCGTTCTCACTGACGATCAACGCCTCGTTGGATGGCACCGGCAACTCCGCCGCCACGTCAGCGTTCGTGGACCACTGGTACAACTTGTAGCGGGGAGCGGTCGAGGAAAAGTCGTCGCGGTCGCTGACGAACGCGGCCTGCCTCGAGCTGTCGGCGAAGGCGAAGCCTTTGTAGTTGCCGGGTCCCGACAGAAGAGTCTTGCGAACACCGTTCGCGAGCCCGCGGACGAACGCGCCGTCGCTGGCGGGCGTCTTCGACGACACCGCATAGACGAGCCACGCGCCGTTCTTGCTCACGGCGTAGTCGCTCACGTCGGACACGGTGGTCTGCGCCCCGTTGTAGAGATCGCGGATGACGAGGTCGGTGCCCGGCTGCTTTTTTTCCTTCGATTTGGTGTCATTCGATGCGGATGCCGCGGCAGTCAGGAACACGATCGCCTGAGGAGTCTCATCCGGCACCCGGAAGCTTTTCACGTGTTCGGCCAGCGTCGTGACCTGACCGGTGGAAAGATTGACGAAGCCGACCCCGTTCTTCGGCATCTCCTCGGGCTTCTTCTTCGCCTTCCGGGCCGTGTCGACATCCTTCTTATAAGGGGCGATCGCGAACACGACGAACTTGCCGTCGGACGTGATGATCGGATCGCGCCCGCGAGCGGCGTGCGTTTCGGCGTTCGTGTTCAGGTTGCGGACGACGAGCTCGCCGTCGCCATCCTGCGGCACGAGCGCGTACGCGAGCCAGACGCCGTCAGCCGAAAGCTTCGTGCCCTGGATCGATTTCCACGAGTCGTAGACGTCGTGGGTGATGGGCTTCTTCTGCTGCGCGAGCGCGGCGCTCGCCGTCCACAACAGCACGACGATCGCGAGGACAGGACTGACTCGAACGCGCAGTCGCATAGGCAGATCCTCCACGTATGTCAACGCGGCAGTATAGCGCTGCGGACCAGGCAGCCAAACCTTTGCGGATTCGTCGTTCCGTAGGACATCATTGACGTCGCTACGTCTTGACTGTTAATTCGTCGACATGAACATCGACGTCCCAATTCGCCTCGTCTTCGTCGGCCGCTTCCTCGCCCCATACCTGCTTGCGGTCGTTCTTATGGCTCTCGACAATCTCGCGCGCTCGCTTCTCAGCAGCCTGTTTATTCGCGAAGACGCCTTCGATCGACGGTGTGTCTGCTTGGTACTCAATGTAGACTAGCCAAACCTTCAAGAGTCCTCCTCGTATTTCAGTTTTCTTGTGCACATCCACGTGTCTACTTACTAGACCGTCGTGACGGATCGGGTCACAACTTGCGATGCCGATTGCGTCGTTCCGGGGGTGAGCCGCCAGCCGAGTTGGGGTTGTCGATGCCGTAAAGTATCCTCAGGCCTGTGGCGAGTACGCCGCTAGAGCGCCCACCTTCGGCCTACTACGCGGCGCCTGTCCACCGGTTCCTAGCGGAGTCCAATGATCAAGTTCTGGGAACACTCGTGACGGCCCATGCTCACGAATTGGACCTTGAACAGCGTCGTGCGTGGGAACAGGAGATCGGCATTCTCAAGACCGCATTACGGGAGCTGACCGGCATCATCTATCTCGAGTTCGACGTGCCACGGCTTGGCAGCCGCATCGACGCCGTCCTCATCTCAGGCCCGGCCATTTTCCCGATCGAGTTCAAGTGTGGCGAGCGCGAGTACCACAAAGCGGACTACAACCAGGCATGGGATTATGCGCTCGACCTGAAGAACTTCCACCTCGCGAGCCACCACGCTCCCGTCCTGCCGGTACTCGTCGCGACAGCGGCGAGTCGCAGCGACGACAATTGGGGTGAACCACACCCGGATGGCGTGAGGCCGCCGCGACGCTGTCGTGCGGCCGATGTCGAGCGTGTCTTCGTCCAGGGGCTCGCGCTCGTCGATGGTCCTCCGTTGGATGGTGAAGCGTGGGGCCGGGCACCGTACCATCCGACGCCGACCATTATCGAAGCCGCTCGCGCGCTTTACTACAGACACACGGTCGAAGCAATTTCGCGCAGTGACGCGGGTGCGAAGAACCTGCGCCAGACATCAGGCGCAGTGGAAGAAATCATCGACCGGGCGCGAACGAACCGAGAAAAGGCCATCGTCTTTCTGACTGGCGTTCCCGGTGCCGGAAAGACGCTCGTCGGGTTGAACGTGGCGACCCGGCGGCGAAAGTTCGGTGAGGCTCGGGCGGTGTTCCTATCAGGGAACGGGCCCCTCGTCGCCGTGCTGCAGGAGGCTCTCACCCGCGACGAACTCGCTCGTTTGGGCAATCACGTGCGCAAGGGCGTCGTCCGTCAGCAGGTCAAGCCATTCATTCAGAACGTCCATCACTTCCGTGACGAGGGAATTCGGAATCCGGCGGCTCCGTATGATCACGTCGTGATCTTCGATGAAGCTCAGCGTGCCTGGAATAGAGAGAAGACCGCTGATTTCATGAAGCGACGCAAGAAGAGACCCGATTTCAATGAATCAGAATCTGAGTTCCTGATTGGTTATCTCGATCGCCATCAGGAATGGGCGGTGGTTATCTGTCTCGTCGGCGGCGGACAGGAGATCCACATCGGCGAGGCAGGCATTGCAGCATGGCTCGACGCCGTGCGCAACACGTTCCGGCATTGGCACGTGTACGTTTCGCCGGATCTCACCGACTCTGAGTATGCGGCCGCTCGTGCGCTCTACGCCTTCGCAGAAGGCGCGCGCGTCACACGCGACGAGCGACTCCACCTTTCCACTTCCATGCGTTCGTTTCGTTCCGAGAAGGTGTCGGCGTTCGTCAAGGCTGTGCTTGACTGCGAGGGCGCCGTGGCGCGGCAGCTACTTCGGGAAGTGTCTTCGAAGTACCCGATCGCGATCACTCGTGATTTGAATCAGGCCAAGCGATGGATTCATGAACACGCAAGAGGCACCGAACGGTACGGCCTGGTCGCCTCTTCTCAAGCGCAACGTTTGAAGCCACACGCGATCGATGTTCGTGTCAATGTGGATCCCGTCCACTGGTTTCTCAACGACAGGAATGACACGCGATCCAGTTACTATCTCGAGGATGCCGCGACGGAATTCCAGATACAGGGTCTGGAGTTGGACTGGATTTGCGTGACCTGGGATGCCGATCTTCGGTTGGAGGGTCACTGCTGGCGGTACCATGCGTTTCGCGGAGATGCGTGGACTACCATTCACAAGGACGATCGGAAGCGATACCTGTTGAACGCGTATCGCGTACTGCTCACTCGAGCGCGTCAAGGGATGGTGATTTTCGTCCCGCCGGGTGACTCCTCGGATCCCACAAGACGCCCCCAAGTTCTACGACGAGACCTTCGCCTACTTGTCCGGGCTGGGCATCGCGAACGCCTGACGCTCACGCTGTTACGCTCGCGCATCTACGGAGGTCGACCGGTCGTCGGTCCTTGGGCGATAGTCTGTTGTCGGCGCACCCTTCGATGTGCCTGGTTGTTTGGGGTTATTGCGTGGCGGCGTCGGCCAGCTGAACGCGGGCCTTCGGCGATCCGAACCGCTGACCGTTGACAGTTTCGTATTCGTAGGTCAGGCGGAACGTGGACTTGCCGGCGATGAGGATGTGCGCGACCGATTCGAGCGCCACCGGCATGCGGACACCGGCGAAGCGCCGATACGTGCGAACAATTTCTACCTTTCGCGTCCAGAACGACGGGTTTTTGACCAGGCGGCCTTCGAGGCGGACCAAGTCACCGTCATCCGGATCGACGTAGATCGATCCATCGATCAGGAGATCGTCTCTGCGGCGCGGTTTGAGCGTGAACGACGCGAGGCCGTCGGGCTGTGCGGCCGCTTCTTCAAACATGTAATTGGCGCTGGTCAGGGCGGCGCGCGCCGGCGAGCCGTCGGCCCACATCTTCCGCTCGGTCTCGAGCGAGGCTCGGAACACTTTCGACCGGATGTACTCCGATCCGCCTTCGGCGGCGATGCGGTAGCGGAAGCCGTGGCGATCGGCCTCGGTCCAGACGTCCATCCACGCGCTCTGGCCAAAGCGTTCGCTGCGGGCGTCGACATGGCGCATTACACGGAAGTCGGTCGGGTCGGGATCGGCGATTGTCAGGAACCGTTGCAGGATTGGCGTGCCGCCCGGCGTTTCGGATTTCGATTTCGTCGGTCCCGACGCGACTGCCCCGATGACATCGCCGGCCATCAACGCGGCGACGAGAGGCACCAGCAGGGAACGGCCGAGCCCGCGCGACATGCCTCATGGGGAAGCAAATCACGGGCCGCAGCAAAGACCGTCTTTCTAACGAGTCCCGCGGTGAAGTGTCAAAGCCTCGCGAGCGCGAATGACCAACGATTTTGCCTCGCCCGCCGTGGCGGCGAGTGCGGTGAGATGGCCCATTTTGCGTCCGGGACGGGCGGCGCTTTTCCCGTAGAGATGGAGCTTCACGGTTGGAAACCCGAGCGCCGCGGACCAATCTGGTTCCCCGGCTTCCCACAAGTCTCCCAGCAGATTCGCCATCGCCGCCGGCTGCACCTGCTCGGTCGACCCGAGCGGCAGACCGCAGATGGCACGAAGCTGCTGCTCGAACTGGCTCGTACGGCAGGCATCGAACGTCAGGTGGCCCGAGTTGTGCGGACGAGGTGCCAGCTCGTTCACTGTCAGCCGGCCGTCACGGGTGACGAAGAACTCGACGCACAGCAGGCCGACGAAGTCGAGCGACTCCATGACACGGTGTGTCACGTCGACCGCGAGCGCGGCAATCGCGGGGGGCACGTCGGCCGGCGACACCGAGACGTCGAGGATGTGCCGCCGATGCGCGTTCTCGATTGCGCCGAAATGCGACCATTCACCGCCAATGCCTCTCGCGCCGATGACCGAGATTTCGCGATCCAGATCGAGGAACGCTTCGAGGATCGCTTCGCGCCGGCCGAGCGATTCCCAGGCCGCCGCTGCATCGGCCGGACACGCGATCGGGATTTGTCCTTTGCCGTCGTACCCGAACGCCGCCGTCTTGAGCACCGCCGGGCAGCCGACCGCGGCGAGCGCCGGCGCGAGATCGGCGTCGGTTCGCACCGGCGCGAACGGCGTCACCGGAATGCCGCGCTCGGCAAGAAACGTCTTCTCACGAATCCGATGCTGTGCGACCGCGAGCGCGCGCCCGCTCGGCCGGACGATCGCGTACTCCTCGGCGGCGGCGGCCGCTCGGGCCGGCACGTTTTCGAATTCGAACGTCACGACGTCGACGCCCTTCGCAAACGCGCGCACCGCGTCGAGGTCGTCGTACGACGCGACGACCTCGACGTCGGCGATCTGGCCCGTGGGTGTGTCGTGCTCGGGTGCGAGCGTGTGGACGCGATAACCGAGCCGCCGCGCCGCCATCGCGAACATGCGGCCTAATTGCCCGGCTCCCAGCACGCCAATGACGGAGCCGGGCAGTATTGCGGATTGCGGATTGCGGATTGCGGATTTATTGGAGATTGTCGATTGGGGCGATTGCGGATTCATTGAAGATTAGTCCGCACTCGTTCGCAAATCCCAAATCGAAAATCTGCAATAAATCCGCAATCCAAAAATCAGCAATCGCCAATAAATCCGCATTCCGCAATCCTCAATCCGCAATTGTGATCTCAATCCGCAAGCTCAGCACGTCGAACTTCTGCAGCAAGCTCGTCACGGTATGCCTGCAGCTTCGCGCGAAGGTCCGGGCGGTTGGTCGCGAGAATCGCGACGGCGAGTAGGCCGGCGTTGGCGGCGCCCGGCGCGCCAATCGCGACGGCCGCGACCGGCACCCCGCGCGGCATCTGGACAATCGACAGCAGCGAATCGAGACCGTTTAACGCGGCGCTGAGCACCGGCACGCCGATGACAGGCACGACGGTGTGCGACGCGATCATGCCCGGCAGATGCGCGGCGCCGCCGGCGCCGGCGATGATCACTTCCAGACCGCGGCCGGCCGCCGCCCGCGCGTACTCCGCCATGTCGCCCGGCGTGCGGTGCGCCGACACGACGCGGTTCTCGTGCGGCACGCCGAACCGCGTCAGCATCTCGTCGGCCTCGCGCATCGTGTCCCAGTCGGACTTGCTGCCCATCACGACGCCGACGAGTGGCGATTGCGGCATGTGAGGGCTAAGGATAACATCGGGGTTTATGAAACGCGCGTCTCTGCTGTTCGTGCTCGCGCTCTCTGCACCGCCGGTCTTTGCGCAGACACAGGCGGGCTCAATGCCCGCACCGGCGGGCTCAATGCCCGCCGTCAAAATTGAAGTCAGGTACACCCAATTCAGATTGCCGAACGGTCTCACCGTCATCCTGCACGAGGATCACAGCGTGCCCGTCGTCACCGTGAACATGTGGTACCACGTCGGCTCCGCGCGCGAGCGTCCGGGACGCACCGGTTTCGCGCATCTCTTCGAGCACCTGATGTTCATGGGGTCGGGCCACGTCAAGCCGGGCGAGTTCGACGAGTGGCTCGAGCGCACGGGCGGCGAGAACAACGGATCGACCGAGAACGATCGCACCAACTACTACATCAACGTGCCGTCGAACTCGCTCGAGCTCGCGCTGTTCCTCGAGTCCGATCGCCTGGGATATCTCCTCGACACCATGTCGCCGCAGGTCGTCGACGCGCAGCGCGATGTCGTGAAGAACGAGCGCCGCCAGAGTTACGAGAATCGCCCGTACGGCATGGCCGACGAAGTGCTCGGCGAGATGCTCTTTCCCGAAGGCCATCCATACCACTGGCCCGTCATCGGCTACATGGCGGACCTCACCGCCGCGACGTACGACGATGTGGTGCAGTTCTTCAAGAAGTACTACGCGCCGTCGAACGCGAGTCTCGTCGTGGCCGGCGACATCGACCCGGCGAAAACGCGGCCGCTCGTGGAGAAGTGGTTCAGCGACGTGAAGCCGGCGCCGCCGCCCGAGCCGATGACGATACCCGGCGTGGCGCTCACCGGCGTGCAGAAGAAAACGATCGCGGATCGCGTGCAGCTTCCGCGCCTGTACCTCGCGTGGGTGACGCCGGCGCACTACGCGCCGGGCGACGCGGCCCTCGATCTCGTGGCCGACACGCTCGCGGGCGGCAAGAACTCGCGCCTGTACAAGCGGCTCGTCTACGACCTGCAGATCGCGCAGGACGTGACGGCATTCCAGCAGTCGCAGCAGCTCGCGTCGGCGTTTCAGATCGTCGCGACGCCGCGGCCGGGCCACACGGTCGACGAAGTGAAGAAGGTGATCGACGAGGAACTGCAGAAACTGCAGCGGGAAGAACCGGCCGCGCGCGAGCTCGAACGATCGATCAATCAAATCGAGGCGTCGTTCTACAACCGCCTCGAACGCATCGGCGGCTTCGGCGGCAAGGGCGATCAGCTCAACGCCTACTTCACGTTTGCGGGCGATCCCGACTGGTTCAACGAAGACCTCGCCCGCTATCGCGCGCAGTCGCCGTCGGACGTCCGCGCCGCCGCCGCGCAATACCTGCCGCTCGATCGCCGGGTCGAGCTGATCGTGGCACCGCAGAAACCGTAGGGGCGGACCCGTGTGTCCGCCCCGGGCCGACACACGGGTCGGCCCCTACGAGATGCATATGAGAAACGTCACCTTCGTCTCGACTTCGTGCTTTCGGGGTTGCGTTCTGTTGCTGGCTGCGACGACGCTCTCGGCCCAGCAAGCTCCCGATCGCTCGCGCCCGCCGCAGCCCGGTCCGCCGCCCGCGCTGAAGCTGCCGGAGATTCAGAGGCGCCAGCTCTCGAACGGCCTGCCGGTGTGGATCGTCGAGCTGCACAAGGTGCCGGTCGCGCAGGTCAACCTCGTGGTGCTCAGCGGCACGGCGGCGGATCCGCCCGGCAAGTTCGGCATCGCGAGCCTGACGGCGGCGATGCTCGAGCAGGGCGCCGGATCGCGATCGGCGCTCGAGCTGGCCGACGCGATCGACTATCTCGGCGCCGACATCGGCACCGGCGTCACCTCAGACGTGCTGGCCGTGCGGCTGCACGTGCCGGCCGCGCGGCTCGCGGACGCGCTCCCGCTGATGGCCGACGTCGCACTGCGGCCAACCTTTCCGAAAGACGAGCTCGAGCGGCAGCGGCAGGAGCGGCTGACGAACATCATCCAGGCGCGCGACGATCCGGGCCCGATTGCGTCCGCCGGTTTCTCGCGCGTGTTGTACGGACGCGGCCACCGCTACGGCACGCCCGGCTTCGGCACCGCCGAAACGCTGAAGGCGTTCTCCGTCGAAGATCTGCGGACGTTCTACGCCGCGGCATTTCGCCCGAACAACGCGGCGCTGATCGCGGTCGGCGACGTCACCGGCGGCAAGCTGCTCCCGATGCTCGAATCGAGCTTCGGCGGATGGAAGGCGCCAGGCAGCGCGTCGACGGCAGTCGAGAAACTGCCATCGGTCGAACAGCCGGCCACGCGTGAAGTGATCCTGATCGACAAGCCGGGCGCGCCGCAGACGCAGATTCGCATCGGCTGGATCGGCGTGGCGCGATCGACGTCCGACTACTTCCCGATTCTGGTGATGAACACGATTCTCGGCGGGTCGTTCAGCTCGCGCCTCAACATGAACCTGCGCGAGAAGCACGGCTACACGTACGGGGCCTCATCGTCTTTTGACATGCGCGCGTCCGCGGGCCCCTTCTCTGCCGGCGCCGGCGTGCAGACGGACAAGACCGGCGAAGCACTCAAGGAATTCTTCAACGAGCTCGAGGCGATTCTGAAGCCGGTGCCGGCCGACGAGCTCGCGCGCGCGAAGAATTACGTCGCGCTCCGCTTCCCCGGCGGATTCGAGACGACGGGCGACGTCTCGCGCCGGCTCGAGGACGCGTTCGTCTACAAGCTGCCGGACGATTATTTCTCGAAGTACGTGCAGAACATTCA
>DASYQZ010000210.1:0-15122 GCA_036004865.1 Vicinamibacterales bacterium | reverse complement strand
CGGCGGAGATCACGCGCCCGTGGACGTCGCCGATCTTCGCCCGCGGCTATCTCTACAAGGAGATCGCGGCCCGGCTCGGGATCTCCACCAAGACCGTCGAGGCCCACGTCTCCGCGGTCCTGCGCAAGCTGCAGCTGTCCTCGCGGCACGAGCTCTCCCGCTGGGCCGTCCAGCGCCGCCTGGTCGACTAGTGCTGGACGCGCTTTGCGCCGAGATCCTCGCCCATCGCGGCTGCGGCTTCGAGCCGTGCGAGACGGCGACGCGGATGGTGCCCGGCGAGGGCAATCCGCGGGCGACCGTGATGTTCGTGGGTGAGGCTCCCGGCGCGACCGAGGATGCGCTGGGGCGGCCATTCGTGGGGCGCGCTGGGCGGCTGCTCGACGAGCTCCTGACCGCGGCCGGGCTGCGGCGGGCCGACGTGTGGATCACGAACGTGGTCAAGGCGCGGCCGCCGGAGAACCGTGACCCGCGCGCGCCGGAGGTCGCCCACTGCATGCCGTGGCTCGAGCGCGAGCTGGCGATCATCCAGCCGCGGCTCGTGGTGCCGCTGGGGCGCCACGCGCTCAAGCACTTCGCGCCGCGGGCGAAGATCGGCGACGTCCACGGGCGCGTGATCTCCGCCGGTGGGCGCGAGCTGTTCCCGCTCTATCACCCGGCGGCGGCGATGTACAACCAGACGCTGCGCGAGACGCTGTTCGCGGACGCCCGCGCGCTTGGCGACCGGCTGCGCGAGTAGGCTCGCCGCCATGCGGTGGGTGGCGTCGATCGCGGTGGGCTCGGGCGGCGAGAGCGCGATGCGGATCGCGCTGCAGTGCGCCGCTCAGACGCCGAGTTCGTCGAGCGAGCTCTGAAGCTCGGCCGCGTCGCGGTAGACGCGGAACGCGCCGGCGCCCTGCAGCTCGTCGGCGCCGTAGCCGCCTGAGAGCAGGCCGATGCTGAGCATGCCCGCGCGGCGCGCGGCGCGCAGGTCCCAGACGGCGTCACCGATCACGTAGCAGTCCGTGGGCTCGACCTGGAGGCGGGCGGCGCACTCGAGGAAGAGGTCGGGCTCGGGCTTCGCGCGTGCCACGTCGCCGCGCTGGACGACGACCATGTCGTCGGGGACGCCGAGCGCGGCGAGCGACGCGTCGATGCCGGGGCGCCGGCCCGAGGTGGCGATCCCGTGGGTGACGTTGCGCTCCCGCAGCTCCTGGAGGATCTCCATCGCCCCGGGCAGCGGGCGGCGCTCCTCGGGCGGCAGCAGCTCGCGGAACAGGCGGTCGTGGACCTCCTGCAGCTCGCGCGCCTCGTCGTCGGTGAGCTCGCGCCCGATCTCGCGGCCGACCGCGCGCGTGAAGAGGCCGCCGCTCATGCCGATGCGGCGGTGAATCTTCCAGCCGTCGATCGCCATGCCCGCCTCGGCGAGCGCGCGCTGCCAGGAGAAGACGTGCGCGTAGACGGTGTCGACGAGCGTGCCGTCAAGATCGAAGATCAGGGCAGGCGTAAATCTGGTCCTCTATTGTTGCGACGATCCGGCCGATGGCGCCGTCCACCTCGGGATTGCGGCCCTCCGACACGGCGCCGACGAAGTCTTCGACGAGCGGCTGATGAATATTCGCCGCGGATGGATGCGACTCGCGCGTTTCGACACCATCGATCGAGAGAACGAGCTCCCCCGCATTCAGCGTCTTCACGTGAATCGATCCGCGAGTGCCGAAGACGCTCAGCGTATCGCGAGGCTCGCACGCCGCGTGCGTGACGGTCACGGTCGCCGTCGTGCCGCGCTCGAACTGCAGGAGCGCGACGGCGGTGTCCTCTACCTCGCGATCGAGGATCCGGTTCGAGACGAGGCTGGTGACGCGCTCGACGGACCCGAAGAGGTTGAGCAGCACTTCGATGCGGTGGCAGCCGAAGTCGAACATCGGTCCGCCGCCCGCGTCGGCTCTCCTGACGAGCCACGCGCGCGGATGATCGCGCTGCGGATTGAAAGACTCGAACGCGTCGATCTGCGCGAGGACCGCGTCGCCGAGGACGCGCGACGCGAGGATCGCCTTGATGCGTGCGATGACCGGATAGAAGTGGCGGTAATAGGCGACGCCGAGCCGGACGCCGTTCGCGCGGCACGCGGCGATGATGCGGTCGCATTCCGCGACCGTCATCGCCATCGGCTTTTCGCAGAGCACGTGCTTGCCGGCGTCGGCGGCGGCGATTGCCTGCTCGGCGTGGACGCGCACCGGCGTCGCGACGTAGACCGCGTCGACGTCGCGATCTGCAATCAGGTCCTGCCAGCGCGCGTGCCAGTGCCGCGCGCCGAACGCGGCCGCGAACGATTCGGCGAGCTCGGGCCGCGCGCGGCTGATCGCCACGAGCTCGCTGCCCGGCGCGTCGCGCAGCGCGGCGGCTACGCGCTTGCGGGCGATGTCACCGGCACCGATGAGTCCCCATCCGAGGGGCTTCGACACCCGTTCAGTCTGTCACAACCCCGCCCGGGAGGTGTCTGACACGTCTGACACCCAGTCTCAGTCGCCGACGCGGCGGGCGGTCAGGACGAGATCCGGATCATGAATGGTGAGCGCGGTCGCCTTGCCGTTCTCGACCACGAACTTGACGCGGACGTTCGGTGCGCCGGCCGGCGAGAACTCCCCCGCCGCGCGCTGGGCGAGGCCGCGCTTGGTGGCCTCGGCCCGCAGGAATCCGAGCTGCCCTTTCGTCGCGTCGATCGTGATGCGCGCGGTCGATCCGGATCCATACGCGTACGTGCCGACGAGCGCGGCGACTTCGGCGTCGGTGAGCGCGCGAGAGTCGATGCGCGGATCGGCGTCGCCCAGCTTTTCGAGGTACGCGAGGACGGGCTTCGCCTTCTCGCCGCCGGCCTGCGCGTGCGCCAGCAGCGTGATGCCGTGCGGCCCGTAGATCCGCTGCACGCCCGGCGAGGCGTCGATGAACGCTTTGACGACGTCGAGTTGACCGAGCATTGTGGCGGAGAAGATCGACGGCCGCGCGCCGTTGGCGATCAGGTATTCGGCAATCTCGCGATGCCCGACGTGCGAGGCGGCGCCGAGCGCCGATTCCCAGTCGCCGAAGCCCCAGTCCCAGGTCGCCTTCGCCAGGGTCGGCTGGCGTTCGACCAGCTCCTTCACCCGCTTCACGTTGCCGTGCGAAACCGCGACCATTTCTTTCACCAGCGCCGGGTCCTGGGTCGGAAAAGTATCAGCGGGCTCGGCCGCCGCAGCGGTCACCGGCGCCGCGAGCTTCGGGGCGACGATCGCCGAGCCGGTCAGGAGAAACGAGCGACGCGACAACACAGACATGCGGACCTCCTGAATGTTGATCTGGCCCATTGGACGCCGAACGGACCGCCTGCGCAGTCAGGAAGCAGCCAGGAAACGATGAGGAAGCCGATCATTACAAGTCCGACTTCACCCCGACTCCACTCCGACTCGAGTCCGACTGCACTCCGACTCAAGTCAGAGTCGCGTGATACTGTCAAGAACCGGCCCGACAGCAATGACAAGCCCGCGATCAGTTGAAGTCGGACTCCACTCCGACTCGAGTCAGACTCGAGTCAGACTCGTGTCGGACTTGTAATGATTGGTTAGCCGCCCAATAGGCGCTTCGCGATCGCGTTGGCGACCGCTTCTGACACGTCGCGATCCAAATGTCCGGTCTCCGACGCTGACGGCTCGAAGCGGTGCGCCCACAGATGAGACTGGTCGCCGGTGCGAACCAAATGCGTGGTGATTCTCAGATGACCGTCGATCTGCTGCACTTGGCCGAGCACCACGTGGCCCACGTTGAGCGAGCTGCCGATGGCGAGAAGGTCGCGGTTCGATCGCGGAACCCGCAGCACCGCCGCGTTGCCGATGACCGCGAGGCGAACCGGATCGGCCGCGAGGCGCGCGACGGTTGCGTCGGTCAGCGTCTGCGCGAGGCGATCGTACTCGGCGACGCCGGTCTCGTTGTCGAACGGCACGACCGCGAGGCGCACGCGTGTGTCAGGCTTCGCCTTCGCGGCGTCGCGCCGCATCATGAGGATCGACGCGCCGGCGATGAGCGCGACCACCAACGCAACCGCGGAGAACGCGGAGAGCGCAGAGATATTGATCCTCTGCGAGCCAGGCGGTTGATCGTTCGGGACGGTCTGACCACCTCCGCCAAGACTTCGGCGGTCCGCCGTAGCTTCAGCGAAGGCGGATGCGTCACGCGAAGGCGGAAGACCGTCCCGCACGGAATCCGCGACGATCGGCGCGATGAAGCGATACCCGCGGCGCGGCAGCGTTTCGATGAATCGCGGCTCCGACGCCGAGTCGCCGAGCGCTTCGCGAATCTGCGCGATGCAGTAGTTCAGCCCGCGATCGAAGTCGACGTACGTCTCACCGCTCCAGACGCGCTGCTGCAACTCGGCGCGCGAGACGAGGTCGCCCGCGCGCTCGACGAGCACGGCGAGCACCCGCGCAGGCTGCGGCTCGAGACGCCGCGTGGTCCCGTTGCGCCGCAACTCCCCGGCGCGCTCGTCGAATTCAAAATCGGCGAAACGGATCACGATCTCCTCGTCGTAGGGGCCGACCCACGTGTCGGCCCTGGGGCGGACACGCGGGTCCGCCCCTACATCGATTTGGCCGGACGTCGCGCTCTATCCTGGCGCGGCGCCCTGCGTATTCACGTACACCGCGTACAACGACTGACTCGCGGCCATGAACAGGCGATTCCGTTTCGGTCCGCCGAAGCAGACGTTTCCGCAGACCTCGGGCAGCCGGATGCGTCCGATGAGACGCCCGTCCGGCGTCCAGATCGTCACGCCGCTGTAGCCAACCGCGCGGCCGGCGTTGCTCGAGCACCAGAGGTTGCCGTCGACGTCGCAGCGCACGCCGTCGGGCGCGCACTTCACGGCGTCGATCATGAAATCGGAGAACCGTTTCCCATTCGACAGCCTGTTGTCGGCGCCGACGTCGAACGCGTGCAGATCGCCCTTGCCACCGGGGCCCGTATCGCCGGGCCCGCGTCCCGTGCTGACGACATACAACTTCTTATAGTCGGGAGAGAACGCCAA
The DNA here is from genome assembly GCA_036004865.1 of Vicinamibacterales bacterium. Classification (GTDB taxonomy): domain Bacteria; phylum Acidobacteriota; class Vicinamibacteria; order Vicinamibacterales; family CAVVIG01; genus QHWF01. The sequence goes on along the minus strand of DASYQZ010000210.1, from coordinate 10,093 downwards.
CCCATTTGGGTCGGGCACCTGTTCTTCGGTCACGACTAACGTCAGTGCGCCCTTCGGATCGACGCGATAGACGCCGGTCGGCAGCTCGCGCTTCTCCGGCTTTCCTTCGTAGAGACTGCGGCCATACGGCGGATCGGTGAACCAGTAGCTGCCGTCGGGATGCGGCACGACGTCGTTCGGCGAGTTGAGGCGTTTGCCGTTGTACGATTCGGCGATGACCGTGATCGAGCCGTTGTGCTCGAAGCGCACGACGCGGCGCGTGAGGTGCTCGCACGAAAGCTGGCGTCCCTGAAAATCGAACGTGTTGCCGTTGGTGTTGTTCGATGGGTTCCGGAACACCGTCACGCGCTCATCGTCTTCGACCCAGCGCAGCAGACGATCGTTCGGGATGTCGCTCCAGACCAGGTAGCGGCCCTGCGCGCACCACGCCGGTCCTTCCGCCCACAGCGCGCCGGTCCACAGGCGTTTGATCGGCGTGTTTGGTTGAATGTACTCACCGAACCGCGGATCGACGGTCAGGATGTCGGGATCGGTGAAGTAGGTCGTCGGCGGCGCGTTGGGCCCGAAGTCACGGGGCGGAAGCGTGACGACGCTCGGCGGACCCTGCAGCGTCTGAGCCTGGGTCTGACCCCAGGTCCGACGCGGACTGGCGACCGCCGCGCCCGCGGCCGCTCCGATCGTCTCGAGGAGCCTCCGCCTCGACACATGGTGTGGCATGACGCGAGATTATCCGCCGCATTTCTCGAGGATGTCCAATTCCGCGTGCGCGACCCGAGACCATCGAACAACAGCGGCCGACGCCGTCACAGTAGTCGCTATACTCTCCAGACAAGAATGACGGCGAAAAAAGAGCGGCGAAGCGCACAGGGTCCACCGGGACCGGCGGGACCACGCGGACCACGCGGCCATGCCGGGGCCCGCGGCGAGCCGGGCAGAACGGGCAAACAAGGCCAGGTGGGCACGGCGGCTCCGACAGGCCGCGCCATGCTGCTACACGAAGTCAATCGTCACATCGAGGATATTTACCGAGAGCTCAACGTGCAGATCAAAAGAATGTCGCAGATCCAGCAGCAGGTTGATGAACTGCGCGAGAAGTTGAAACGACTGTCGGAGTGACGACTGCCCGCCTCGAGGCGTTCAGCGACGGCGTGTTCGCCGTCATCATCACGATCATGGTGCTCGAGCTGAAGGTGCCGCACGGCGCCGACTGGGAAGCGCTGCGTCCGCTGACGCCCGTGTTTCTCACCTACGTGCTCAGCTTCGTCTTCCTCGGCATCTACTGGAACAACCATCACCACATGATGCACGTCACCGAGTCCGTGACGGGCGGGATCATGTGGGCCAATCTGCATCTCTTGTTCTGGCTGTCGCTGACGCCGTTCGTCACGGCCTGGATGGGCGAGAATCACTTCGCGGCGCTGCCGACTGCGGTATATGGCGGCGTCATGCTGTGCGCGGCCATTTCGTACACGATCCTGCAGACGGTCATCATCCGCGACGAAGGGCCGCACTCGAAGCTCGCGACGGCGGTCAGGAGCGACGTGAAGGGCAAGTTGTCGATGGCGTTGTATGTCGTGGCCATCCCGATGGCCTTCGCGTACCAGCTGATCTCAGATGCGATCTACGTGACGGTCGCGCTCATGTGGCTCGTGCCCGATCGCCGCATCGAAAAGAAGGTCCACCATCACGAGAGCGCGTGACGCCTCACGACGCCGGTCAGCGTCTCGGCGCCGATCGAGACGAACAGTTCTCCGCCGCTCACTGACAGCGTGAACGCCATGCGGCGGTCCAGCCGCGCCGCCAGCGCCGCGACGAGCGCGCGATCCACGGCGTACAGCTCCAGCGCGTCCGCGCGATGAATGCGCTCGCCGGCCAGGTTCGCGGCGAGCCGCTCGCCGTCCTTGTGCGTGTAGACCGCGACACGCGGCGCCGCTTTCGACGCGCGATGCAAACGCGCCGCATCGGGGCTGCCGATTTCGATCCACGACCGGATCGCGCCCGTGAGATCGCGGACGGCGATCGCCGGCTCGTCCGGGTCCGATAGACCGCCGTCCGAGAACGCGATGCCTTCGGTGAGCTCGAGCGCGTAGGCGAGCACGCGCGTCAGCAGGTATTCTTCCGATTCCGAAGGATGCCGCGCGACGCGCAGCGCGAGCGACTCGTAGACGTGGCGATCGGCGTCGGCGAGGTCGATCTCGAAGTTGTAGATGGTCGCGGTGAGGGCCACACCTTCTCCCCGCCCGGCTAAAGCGTTCCCATCCGCCCTCCCTGCCCCACCCGGCCCACGCGCGCGCCTAGGTGCGGCGGCGCTGCTGCAGCAGACGATTGGCTCTCCGCCACCCGACGATCGCGACGATGACGATGCCGGTAACTGTCACCATGCCAACGAGGGCGAGGTGAGCCGTGGGTGGAATGACGGGGATCGCCTGCAGCGCGAATGGCAGGATGTTGAGCGCGATACCGACGATGATCATGTCGCGCGCGCTTTTCGCGTTCGCCTCGTACCACACCCACTCGTCCGCGAACGTCGCGGGCACGCGCAGTCCGTAGAGGCGGTTGGGTCCGATCCATCGGAGCAGCAGCGGCAGCGCGATCAGGATCAGCACGATCCCGGTGGCGACCGGCAAGACGACATGCAGCGACATGCTCACCGGGTCGAGATGAAGGTGTCCGGCGCCGGGCCGAACGACGACCACGGCACCACGCGGACCTGATTCACGCCGCGCTTCGACCAGTCGCAGACGCCGGACGGAAAGATCGTCCGCAGGCGATCGAGGTCCGACGCAGTCAGCGACACGGCGTAGTCCTTCCGGACGATCGGCTTCAACTGACACTTGAGCGTGTTGGCATCGAGCGGACCGCCGGCCACCAGCCGCGCGAAGGAGTACGACGGATACGCGCTGTTGCACTTCGAATCGGGCTTGCTGCTGAACGTCTGTCGCTCGGCGACGAACTCGGCCGGCTTTCCTGTCTCCACGATCCAGCAGCCGTCAACCGCTTCGGCCGGCTTCTGGTTCGTGGCGACCCATTTGACGAAGACGTCCCAGGCGCGCGCCGCCTGCACCGGACCGCGCCACATCACGTGGTTGTCCGCATTCCCGTTCTGCGCCGCGATCCGCTCGCGAATCGCGAAGTGGAACCATTGATAGTGATATCCCCCCGCGTCGTTGTAGCCGCCATCGTCGAACACCGGAATCGATGCGAGTCCGCCGCCGCCGCCGAGCGTCACGCCGGCCTGATACGCGCGCTTGATGGCGCCGGCATCGCCGACCGATCGGCCGGCCATGTAGTTCGCATCGTCGTCCACGCCGCCGATCGTTTCGTTCAAGTCGAGGAACTGCTTCGCGGTGATCGTGCCAGCGTTCAGCGCCGCGAGGCCGTACTGGACGCCGACGTTGTCGAACGGCCGTCGCGCGGCGCCCGTTTTCGGATCGACGCCGTAGATGTTGCGCGCCGCATCGAAGACGGTCGGGCGCGCCCCTTTTGGATTGGACTTCGGATCGTACCGGAGATTCGCCGGCACGACCGCATTCCACACGGCGGAGTTGTAGCCGGCGAGGTCGGCGCGCCCCGGAACGGGATCCGTCCGCTGACTCTGGTTCGCCGCGTCGGCGAACGCCTTCAGACCCGAATATCCGCTGACGGCGATCTTCTGCGCGTCGGTGAACGCTGACGGATCGGCGGCCTCGAAGTAGTGCGCGAGCAGATGCGCGTCGCTGCCCGCGAGCGCAATCGAGAGCGCGTCGGGAAACGTCGCGTTGATCAGGATGCCATCGAAGAGACCCGAAAACTCGTCGGCGATCTGCAGGCTGGTGTACGCGCCGCCCGACGATCCCATGCTCACGGTGAAATCGGGCACGCCGAGCAACTCGATGACCTGCTCCTTCCCCATCATCGCCGTCTCGCCGGCGAGGAACGGATTGCAGCTGTTCGTCGGGTGGTTCAGCGTGTTCGTGAAAATCGCGTAGCCTTCACCGAGTCGCGTCAGGCTGGCGCCCGCGAGCGGGTTGACGCCCATCACGCCGCCCTGGCGGTACCAGCCGCCCGGACATCCGGTGCCATGCAGCGCGATCAAACGGCGGTTCCACGCCGGCGGCGGCGTGAACGGCGTCGGCGCCGGATCCCTGGTCGGATCGTGCAGGACCACGTTCTGGTAGATGCCGCGATTCATCGTGCCGGTCTCGACGCGGACGACGAACGGTACGCGCTTGCCGCCGGTGGTTGTCGTCGTGGCGACATCGCCTGGCAGCGCGCTCGCGCTCGCGAGCGGCTTGAATTCCTTTCCATCCTTCGGCATGTAGACGTACTGGATCTTCGTCGGCGCGCTGCAGTTCTCGTCGGTCGGCGAGCCGAGCGTGGAGCCGTCGGGCAGCTTGAACGTGTCGGTCTGGCACACGAACGGATCCTGATGCGGTCCGGAAATGATCGGCCCCGTGATCGGATAGTTCGTCAGTTCGAGTGTCTGATCGCGGCTGCCCGAGACCTTCAGTTCGTTCCTGCCAATCGCGAGCCCGGTCACGAGGCCGACGAACGACCCGTGGTCTTCGTGAAAAGACGACGAGATGTCGCGGCCGTTGAGGCGCACGATCGGTGGAGACGAAGTCGCGACAATCGCGACGAGCGCGTCGCCGCCGCTCACGCGATTCGCGCGCGTCGACAACACTCTGATGGCAATCCCGTCAGCAGGCGGCCCGCCTACGCTCGCTTGTTGTTCTGGCGAGCTTCGGCGAGGTTCGCCGAAGCGGAGCGAAGGCGACTGCGCCGACAGCGCGGCGACGGCAGCGAGCGCGATCGACAGATGACGCGCGTTCATACGTCAGCCTCTACGCATTCGCGAATCTGCGCCGCGTGGCGCGCCTCGTGCGCGCCGACGAACGCGATCCAGTGATACAGCGACAGCGGTCCGAGCCCGGGATGCGGATGCGTAATCGCATCGAGCGCGAGACCGTCGCCTTCCATCACGGAGGTGCGCAGCGCGACGGTGGCCTGCTCGAGTGCCGCCCACGCGGCATCCGCGTCGAGGCCGGCAGGGTGCAGCACCTCGGGCGCGGTGAAACGTATCGAGCGGTCGATCAGGCGCGCGATGTCAAGGGCCGGCAGGATCGGATCGGCGCTGGTCTCCGGGCCGAGGCCGGCCGCGCGCCCCTCGGCGATTTTCTTCGACAGGAGTTTCGCGATGCGGCCGTCGACGATCGCGAGATGCTCGACGATCGCGTTGGGCGACCACCGGCCCGCAGGCTCCTTGCGGCGCGCTTCGGCGGGCACGGCATCGAATGCGGCGCGCAGAATCGCGCGCTGTGCGTCGAGATAATCGAGGAGCTCCCGGGTCCGAGGGTGCATAAGGAAATGTTAGACTTTTCCGGCAAACAACGCTCGGTTTTGCGGTCCATTACGCGGCATTCACATCCGCCGTTGCCGTTGACGATCGCATCATCAATCCCTCCCTCACGGGCGCGTCGGCGTTCGCAACAGCGTCAGCCCACATCAGAGCGGCAACTGGCGCTGACCCCGCGGATCGATACGCCCGATCCCGTGCCAGATTGTCAGACCGGCGTGATGCTTCGAAAAGAACAACAGGTGGTACATCGGGGCATTCTGCTCATTCCGCAGGGGCCCGACAGAGTCAAAGTGCGTGTAGCCGAGAGTCGCGACGCGCTCGCAAAAGGCGCGCACCCACGATTGGTCGATCTGTTCGTCGATGGCCGGCACTGCGGAGGATGCTGCGAGCAGACGCGCAATACGAGTCTTACGCCATTCGCGGGACCCCCAAAGATCGTCCATTGGTGAATGCTCACGTAGGTAGACGAGCTTCTCGCGAGTCCACACGCCACCCACGCGGGCCCGCTGTCCATCAGCGGCCTGTCGAACACGATCCGTCATGCGTTCAAATGTCGAGCTGATTGCTGTCGGACTCGGTGGGCATCTCGTCCCATGTCCGGCCATCGAGACTTCGGCCACCCGCCTTGGCGACGCGTCCACCCCATTGCTTGAAAAAAAACGCGACGCCCGCGGCGACGCACTGGTTCCGAATATCACGGACCCACGCCGGATCGATCGGTCGTCGAACAGGTCCGCTTTCCCCGCCGACGATGACCCAATCGATGCCGTCGAGTGGCAAATCGGGAATTGGGCCTAGTAAAGGCTCGATCGACAGGAACCGCACGGCAGCTGGCACACGCCGCAGGTCCGAAATGCGATGCGCATGAGCGGCGTTCTCGACGGAGACTCCTTGCCAGACGTTCCGGGGCCACTGGAGTTGGGGCACGAGTTCACACAGACGGGCGCTGCGCTTCGTCAAGACTTGGAAGCGATGCCAGTGCGCTCGTTCCATCGTCGCGAAGACTCGCGCGATGAACGCAACCGGGATCTCGTCGTGAAACAGGTCGCTTAAACTGTTGACGAAGACCCGCCGCGGCTTACGCCAGTGAAGCGGCTGCTCAAGGCGGTTGTCATGCACGGCAATCGGAATCGCGCCTCTGACGAAATGCCGGCCCGCGATGCGAAAAGCCGGAGTGCGTTCGATGTAGCAATGCGCGCAACCCGGACTGACTTTGGTGCAGCCAGTGACAGGATTCCAAGTAGCATCTGTCCACTCGATCCCAGTGTTTGTGCTCATGATCGCGCTCCGTGCGCATAGTACCGCGATCCCTGAGCTACGCAAGCTATTCGCCAAGAAGCGTGGACTCACGGCGGCATCCGCCTGATTAAGGGAATGCTAGACTTCCTCCGCATTGATCGGAGGATCTTTCATGAGCGGTTTTTCCCGACGATACACATTCTGGATCGGCGTCGCCGCGCTGGCGCTGTCAGCCGGCTGGAATGTTTCACCCGTGGCGCAGTCGCCTTCGCAAGGCTTCGGCGAACCGCGCCGGAGCTCGCCGGAGCAACAAGCGAGCGTAAGCGGGACGCCGCGGCCAGGCGACGACATCGACGCCGCGGTGTTGAAAGCCTTTCAGTGGCGCAGCATCGGCCCGCTGCGCGGCGGGCGATCGATTGCGGTGTCCGGCGTGAAAGGACGTCCGAAGGAAGCGTACTTCGGCGCGACCGGCGGCGGACTCTGGAAGACGACCGACGGCGGCGTCAACTGGTCACCGGTGACCGACGGTCAGATCAAGAGCGCGTCGGTCGGCGCGGTCGCCGTGTCCGAGTCGAATCCTGACATCGTGTTCATCGGCATGGGCGAGTCGTGCATCCGCGGCAACATCATGCCGGGCGACGGCGTGTACAAGTCCACCGACGCCGGCAAGACGTGGACGCACGTCGGCTTCTCCGATTCGGACGCGATCTCGAAAATCCGCATCCATCCGACGAACCCGAACATCGTCTTCGTCGCCGGCTTCGGCAAGTACGGCGCGCCGAGCGACGAGCGCGGCGTGTTCAAGACCACCGACGGCGGCAAGAGCTGGAAGAAGGTGCTCTTCAAGGACAACAAGACGGGCGCGGCCGATGTGGCGATCGATCGCAGAAATCCCAACGTGATGTTCGCGGGGCTGTGGGAGGCGTACCGCCTCGAGTACCAGATGTCGAGCGGCGGCCCGGGCAGCGGCCTCTACAAGTCGACCGACGGCGGCGAGACGTGGCGCGAGATCACGCGCAACCAGGGACTGCCGCCAGGCCTCGTGGGCAAGATCAGCATCGGCATCTCCGGCGCCGATTCGAATCGCGTCTATGCGTTGATCGAAAACGAGAACGGCGGCCTCTTCAGCTCGGACGATGCGGGTGCGACGTGGAAGCTGGCGAATGCGGGGCGCAACATCCGTCAACGCGCGTTCTACTACACGCACGTGTTCGCCGATCCGAACACCAAAGACACCGTCTACATGCTCAACACGAGCTTGTTCCGATCGACGGACGGCGGCAAGACACTGGCGAACATCGGCAACGGCACGCACGGCGACCATCACGATTTCTGGATCGATCCGGACGATTCCGAGCATGTGATCGACGCGAACGACGGCGGCGGCGCCATCAGCTACAACGTGTCGAACGCGCAGCGCTCGTGGAGCGATCAGGATTTTCCGACCGCGCAGATGTATCACGTGATCACGACCAAGCACGCGCCGTATCACGTGTGCGGCGCGCAGCAGGACAACTCGACGCTGTGCGTCGGCAGCAACACGACGTTCGGGCGCGGCGGCGGTGGCGGCGGCGGGCGCGGCAACGTCGTCGATCCGTATCAGGCCGGCGGCGGCGAGCCGGGCTACATCGCTCCCGATCCGAGAGACCCCGACGTGTTCTACTCCGGCGCGAACAACGGCACGTTCCTCACGCGCCTCAATCGGCGCACCGGCGAGGTCCGCGAAGTGGGACCGTATCCGCGCTTCTTCTCCGGTGAGCCGGCGAGCGCCCTCGTCGAGCGCTGGCAGTGGACGTATCCGATCATTTTCTCGCCGGTCGATCCCAACGTGCTCTACACCTCGTCGCAGCACGTCTGGCGGACGACGAACGGCGGACAGACGTGGGACCGAATCAGCGGCGACCTCACGCACCACGATCCGAAGACGATGACCGAGTCGGGCGGCCCGATCACCCACGACATGAACAGCCCCGAGGTGTACGCGACCGTGTTCTCGCTGGCCCCAGGCAGGACCGATGTCGACGTCCTCTGGGCGGGATCGGACGACGGCGTCGTCAGCGTGACGCGCGACGGCGGGAAGACGTGGACGAACGTGACGCCGCGCGACATGCCGGAGCTCGGCCGCGTCAGCCAGATCGACGCATCGCCATTCGACGCAGGCACGGCGTACGTCGCGGTGAGGAAGCCGCTGCTGAACGACTTCTCACCCTACATCTTCCGCACGCACGACTTCGGACGCACGTGGACGAAGATCGTCAACGGGATTCCGGCGAAGGACTACACGCACGTCGTGCGCGCCGATCCGGTGCGGCGCGGCATGCTGTACGCCGGCACGCAGCACGGCTTCTACCTCTCGATGGACGACGGCGATCACTGGCGATCGCTGTCGTTGAATCTGCCCGACACGCCGATCCACGACATCTGGGTCGAAGGCAACGACATCGCGATCACCGCGCACGGCCGCAGCTTCTACATTCTCGACGACGTGGGACCGCTGCGGCAGTACGGCAACGAGGTGACGAGCGCGGCGGATACGTACTTGTTCAAACCGACCGACGCCATTCGATCGGCGACCAGCTCGACGATCACGTACTGGCTGAAGAAGGCGCCGCAGAAGATGACACTCGACATCCTCGACGGCAAGGGTCAGGTCGTGCGGTCGATCAATGGCGCAGTCCCGCCCGCAGAGGGTCGCGGCGGTCGAGGACGAGGTGATCAACAGGACGGGCGAGGCGGCCGCAGCGGGCCCCAAGGAGCGCGCAGCGACACCGGCGCCGGAGCAGCCGCGGGCGAACCGGGTGTGGCTGCGGAGGCGGGGGAACAAGACGAGGGCGGCGGCCGCGGTCGTCCGCCGACCGCCAACATGTCGCCCGGCGTTCAGCGCTTCACCTGGGATCTGCAATCGCAGCCCGTCGTCAGTTTTCCGGGCATGGTGTTGTGGGGCGCGACGACGAATGGTCCGACGGTGTTGCCGGGAACCTATCAGGCGCGCTTGACCGTCGACGGCAGAACGCTGACGCAGTCGTTCGCCGTGAAGAAGCATCCGTGGCGAAACGTCAGCGACGCCGACCTTCAGGAGCAGTTCGACCTCGCGAGCCAGATCCGCGACAAGGTCAACGAGGCGAACAACGCGATTATCCAGATCCGCCGCATCAAGCGCGAGCTGGCGGATCGCGTCGACAAGTCGAAGAGCGCTGATGTCAAGGCGATTGCCGACGAGCTGCGGAAAGAGTTGACCGCGGTTGAAGAGGACGTGTATCAGGTGCGCAACCAGAGCAACCAGGATCCGCTGAACTTCCCGATCAAGACCAACAACCGGCTCGCGTCGCTGCTGCGCGTCGTGCAGGCCGGCGACGGCAAGCCGGTCGGCAACATCGAGCCGATCTTCGCCGAGCTGCAGGCGGAGCTGAAGGCCGAAACCGATCGCCTGAACCGCGTGCTGACCACCTACCTGCCGCGATTCAACCAGCTGGCGCAGCGGCTGGGGCTCGAGCCGATCTTCGCCGAGCTGCAGGC
>DASYQZ010000209.1:0-19940 GCA_036004865.1 Vicinamibacterales bacterium | reverse complement strand
GACTTCCTTCGAGGGTGATCACGCGACGCGCCGATTATATAGGTGCCGCAGACCTATAATGCCGTCTCATGTCCGAGTCGATCCGCAACGAGCGACGGCTGGCGGACGGCCGCGTCGAGCTCGTCGACACGCGCCGCGTCGAGGCGAGCCCTCTCTACAACCGCGACCTCGCGCCCGTGCCGCTCTCGCGCCGCAACTGGACCACCTACAATTACGCCGCGCTCTGGGTGAGCATGGCGCATTGCATTCCGACCTACATGCTCGCGTCGGGGTTGATGTCGGCCGGCATGAACTGGTCGCAGGCGCTCATCACGATTCTGCTCGGCAACACGATCGTCCTGATTCCGATTCTGCTCAACTCGCACCCCGGCACGAAGTACGGGATTCCGTTTCCGGTGTTCGCGCGCGCCGCGTACGGCACGTTCGGCAGCAACGTCCCGGCGCTGATGCGCGCGCTCGTCGCCTGCGGATGGTTCGGCATTCAGGCCTGGATCGGCGGCGAAGCGCTGCACACGCTTTTCAAGACGATCATCCCCGGCTGGCCGGCGCTCCTCGGCGCCGGCTTCGGCGGGCACACGACGACCGAATGGGTGTCGTTCCTGCTGTTCTGGGGGATGAACGTCTGGATCATCTATCGCGGCATGGACCTGGTGCGCGAAGTCGAGAACTGGGCCGCGCCGTTCGTCCTCGTGATGACCGGGTTCCTACTCTGGTGGGCGATCGACCAGGCGAATGGTCTCGGTCCGCTGCTCTCGCAGCCGGGAAAGTTCCGCACGTTCGGCGAGTTCTGGCCGGTCTTCGTCCCGTCGCTGACGGCGATGATCGGCTTCTGGGCGACGCTCTCGCTCAACATGCCCGACTTCACACGCTTCGGCCGCAGCCAGCGCGAGCAGATCGTCGGTCAGGTGGTCGCGCTGCCGACGACGATGTCGTTGTTCGCGGCGATGGGCGTGATCATCACGAGCGCGACCGCGATCATCTACGGTCAGGCGATCTGGGATCCGGTGCAGCTCGTCGGCAAGTTCTCGTCGCCGATCATCGTCGCGATCTCGATGTTCACGGTCGTCGTCGCGACCATCGCCGTCAACATCGCAGCGAACGTCGTCTCGCCGGCGAACGATTTCGCGAACGCCTTCCCGCGCGTCATCAGCTTCAAGACCGGCGGTCTCATCACGGGCATCCTCGGCATCGTCATTCAGCCGTGGAAGCTGCTCGCCGATCCATCGGGCTACATCTACACGTGGCTCCTGGGATATTCAGGCGGGCTCGGATCGATCGCGGGCGTGCTCATCGCCGACTACTGGCTGGTGCGCCGCCGCGAGCTGAAGCTCGAAGATTTGTATCTCGCCGACGGCGTCTATCGCGGCTGGAACTGGCGCGCGATTGGCGCAACCGCGTTCGGCTGCGCGCTCGCGTGGGGCGGCTTCGTCATTCCCGCGATGAAACCACTCTATGACTACGCGTGGTTCGTCGGCTTCTTCGCCGCCGGCGCCGCACATCTGGCGCTCGCGACGCGGAAGCCGACGACGATCAACGCAGAAGCCGGCGAGCTCGCAGAGAACTGAGAACGTTACTCGTCCGGGCTGAACAACCGGCGACCAACGCCCACACTCATCCGCGGAGCGAGTTGGAGCAGCGTCGCCGTGTCGGCGGCTCCGATCGGCAGACTGTCGAAATACCAGGCATCGCGCGTGTCCCAACCGGCGGCATTCGATGTTCGCCATGAATCGTCGTGATCGCGGTGATCATCGCCGTCATCGCGTCTGTCATCGTCGCCGTCGTCATCGCCGTCTTGATCATCGGCAGCGCAGAGACCGGGCGGTTGCGACGTCTGTCCGTGATTGTCGATCCAGAAATTCGCCGTCCCCGCCGTTCCCGGTCCCGCCGAATCGTCGTGGCAGTCGTGCGTCACGTTGAACTTCAGGTGATTGTTTCGCAGCGTGTTGGATATCGAGGACGCAGTGACGCGAATGCCGTCCGTCGTGTCGTCCCCGCTTTCCGTTCCGTTCCGGCGAACGTCGTTTCCATCGACCTCATTTCCACGGGCGTTGTCGAGCAGCACACCGCTGCCGCCGTTTCGCTCGGTTTTGTTGAAGGCGACACGATGGCCGGTCGCCGGCGACAGCGAGATTCCGTCGAAGGTGCTCGCCCTGACACGATTGTGAGTTGTCGAAGATCCTTGAGCCGGTTCGAACATGCCCACGCCGATGTCATTCGAGCTCAGCGTGTTGTGGTCGACCAACGCCTGGCCCGATAGAAAGAGCAGAATGCCCGTCGAGACGCGCCCGTCCTCAGCGGCAAAGAGGTTGCCGGCGACGAAGTTGTGCCGAACGGTTGCAGTCGCGCCGCCGATCACTACCACGCCATTCTGCGGCCTCACCGTGGTCGGTCCCACACCCAGGATGCGGTTGTGCGCGATCTCCGCGAATGAGCCGTCGTTGCTGACCCTTGGACCATTCCGTTGGTAGGTATCGATCGCATTGCCCAGGATTCTGGCCGAACCGACCGTCAGGTCGTCCTCTGCCCCAACCTGGACCGCGATTCCGTTTGGGCAGTCGCTGAACGGTGTGTCGTGAATCTGCGTGATGTGGTTGCCGAGGACGTCGGCCGATCCGCCGTCGTCGACGCGGACGCCGTATCGCAGGCTGTCGCAGGGCTCGCCGCCAGGTCCGGTAATCGTGAACGCGAGAATCGTCACGCCGCGCGCGCCGTTGACGCGGACGATCGATTTCGTGAGACCCAGCATCACAGGCGGCGCTTTGATGACGGCGGCCCACAGCTTGACCGAGCGCAACACGATGTTGGCCTTGCCGGGCGGAACCGTCACTTCCTCCGTGTACGTTCCCGGGCACACGTTGATGCGGTCGCCGGGAGCCGCCGCGTCGACGGCTGATTGGATGGTCGCATAGCCGGGATCTTTGCAGCTCCTTCCGGGCGGGGCATAGCGACCGCCGTTTGGATCATTGTCGTTCACCCAATGGGTGGTGGCGGCGGACACAGAGGTGCTACTCGCCGCGAGAAACGCGCCCGCGAGCATCACCGCAAGACGGAATTCGAGTCGTCGGCGTAAATGCATACACCCTCTGTCTTCCACACAGGCGCTGTTCGGCGCCATAACCGCGCGAAAGCGCGCGGCACACCGCGAACGGTTTGCGCCGAAGCAACGGCAGTGCCGCCGCGTACGATATTCTTCGTCTTATGAACAGGATGAGATTCGCGGTCGCCGTCGTGTTCGCCATCTGCGGCGCGGCACTGCTCGTCGCCGACGAAGGGATGTGGCGCATCGATCAGTTGCCGCTGGACGTCATCGCCAAAAAGTACGGCGTGCGCCTGGAACAGAAAGATCTCGAGCGGCTTCAGTACGCGCCCGTGCGCCTGGTGTCGGCCGAAAGCGGCGGCACGGGCACGTTTGCCTCGGCGAACGGTCTGATTCTCACGAACCATCACGTCGCGCTCGACTGCATCCGCACGTCGACGCTGGCCGAGCAGAACAAGTCGCGCGCGGACAATTTGATCGACGACGGCTTCACGGCGAAGAGCCAGGCCGACGAGCTGCCGTGCAAGCGGTTCAAGGCGCAGGTCGAGCGGAGCGCACGCGACGTCACGGCCGAGGTGAATCGCGGCGTCACGCCGGGCATGCCGATCGCCGAGATTCAGCGCGTTCGTCAGGCGGCGCGATCGGATCTCGAGCGCGCCTGCCAGGTCGAGAAAGGCGATCGCTTCTCGTGCGACGTCGTCGACTTCAACAGCGGGGCGCGGCTGCTGCTCATCACGTACGAAGAGTACCGGGACATCCGTCTCGTCTACGCGCCCGAGAAGCAGCTCGGGTACTTCGGCGGCGACGAGATGAACTTCCGCTTCCCGCGCTATGTGTCGGACATCTCGATCCTGCGCGCGTATCAGGGCCGCGACGGCAACCACGACGAGTACGACGAGTCGCACGTGCCGGTCACACCGGACCACTCCCTGCGCGTCACGATGAACGGCGTGAAGGACGGCGACTTCACGCTGGTGTCCGGCAATCCCGGGAACACCAACCGCTACCGCGAGAGCTACTCGGCCGAATACAACATCCGCAAAGGCATTCCGACGACGATCGAAGATCTCGAGCGGCAGCTCGGGCTGCTGCGCAAGTACGCGGCGATGAAGCCCGAGTATCAGGTGTTGCTGCAAAGCCAGATCTTCGGGCTCGCCAACACGCTCAAGTACCAGAAAGATGTCCTCGCCGCGTTGAAGGCGACCAACGTCGTCGCCGAACGGCAGCGGCGCGAGCGCGAGCTGACGGCGTTTCTCGACACGCGTCCGGATCTGAAGGCGGAGTTCGGCGGCGTGCTCGCGGCGCAGGCCGCCGTGTACGCCAACGACGTGGAGGCCAACGCCGATCACGATGCGGCGCTCGGCTGGCTGCAGCGCGCCGATGCCGTCGGCTACGGCGTCGGTCTGTACGAGTTCGCGCTCGAGCGCGCGAAATCGTCGGACCGCGAGCGTGAGCCGCAATTCCAGGAGCGGCACTGGAACGATGTCAAGCAGCGTCTGCTGAACGACGATCCGACGATTGCGGCGCTCGACGAGGAAACTCTGGCGACCGGGTTCGAAAAGGCGCTGGCGCTGCCGGCCTCGCAGCGGATTCCCGCGGTGCAGAAGCTGGCCGAGAAGCTCGGCGCGTCGGCGACGCCGCGGACGATGGCCCAGGCCGTCATCGGCGGCTCGAAGATCACGTCGGTCGACGCGCGCAAGGAGTTGATCGACGCGAAGCCGGATCGCTTCGACGCGTCGACGGATCCGGCGATCGCCTTCGCGCGCGATCTGCTGCCGTCGCTGAACGATCTGCGGCAGCGCACGCGGATTCTGAACGAGAAGCTGCTGCGGAATCGATCGGCGTTCGCGCGGGCGCTCGCCGCCCGGTCAGCGATGACGGGGACGGCCATGTACCCGGACGCGAATTTCACCCTGCGCGTCACCTTCGGGCACGCGGCCGGCTACACGAGCCGCGGCAAGACGGTGCCGTTCACGACCCGCTTCGGCGACATGTTCGCGCTCGCGGCCTCGCGCGGGAACAAGGGCGACTTCGCGCTGCCGGCGAAGCTGCACACGTGGCGCAAGTCGATCGGCGACGCGGCGTTCAAGCAGAAGTACGCCGCGCTGCCGGTGGACTTCGTGAGCACGAACGACATCACCGGCGGCAACTCCGGAAGCTCCATCCTCAACCGATCGCTCGAGATCGTCGGTCTCATTTTCGACGGCAACGAAGAGGCGATGGCGGGCGACTGGACGTACAGCGAAGTCGCGGGCCGCGCGCTCAGCACCGATATCCGCTTCGCGCTGACGATCGCGCGCGAGGTCCACGGCGCCGGCTGGATCGTCGACGAACTGCTGCAGCCGTCACGGCCGACGGACGCCCGTTGACGCAGGGGCGGGCCCGCGTGTCGGCCCGCCGCGACACGTCAGATAGAATGCTGGCGCTGTGGATCTGCGGCAGCTCGAAATCCTCCAGGCGATCGCGGAAACCGGGTCGTTCACGGCGTGCGGCCGGAAGCTCAACGTGTCGCAGTCGGCGATCAGCCGCCAGATTCTGCTGCTCGAGGAGGAGCTCGGCGAACCGTTGTTCCTGCGCGTCGGGCGTCAGGTGCGGATGACGCCGGCGGCCGAAAGTCTCGTTCAGCTCGGTCAGCGCGTGTTTCAGGACGTCCGCGAGACGGTCGGCTCGATTACCGATCGCACGCGCGAGCTGCGCGGGACGCTGCGCCTGTCGGGCGGCATGACCGTCTGCCTCTACGTCTTTCCGTCGCTGCTGAAACAACTGCGCCGCGCGCATCCGAATCTCGACGTGCGACTGACGGTGGCGACCGCCGGCCGGTCGCTCCAGGAAATCCGCGGCGGCCGCGTCGACGCGGGATTGCTGACGCTGCCCGTCGAGGAATCGGATCTCGTCACGGTTCCCGTCCTGCGCGAGGAGCTGATGCTCATCACGACGCCGACGCATCCGCTCGCGCGTCGACGCCGCGTGGCGCCGCAGGACCTCGGAACGCAGCCGTTCATTCTGTTCGAGCTCGGGTCGGCGACGCGCCGCGTCATCGATCAATTCTTCGCCACCGAAAAGCTCGAGCCGCCCGTCGTCATGGACACGGAGAACGTCGAGATCATCAAGGCGATGGTGAAGACGGGGCTGGGCATCGGCATCGTGCCCTACCAGGCCGTCGCGCGCGAGGTGCGGGCGGGGCAGTTCTTCGTCGCGCGCATCGACGGCCACGAGCTGGTGCGCGAAACCGGCTGGGTGTACGCGCGTGCCAACCGGGTCCCGCGGATGATTCACGAGCTGCTCGCCGCCTTCGACGCCGTTCGTGGCCGGTTCCGCCTGGCGCCGCCGCCCGCGCGGGCCCGCCCGAAGCACCCATGAGCTGATCAGATTGGTTCAATCTGATCATTCTATTTTTCGTGGACCTTCGCCCTATGTACGCTCTAGCGCATGAGCAACGACCGCGATCGTGTCATCTCCGTCACGCTGACCGAAGCCGAGTGGCAGGCGTTCATCGCGCGCCACCCGCAGCCGGTGGTCTGGCTGCGCGAGCGGATCCGCGACGAGGTGAAGACCGCGCCGCAGCCGACGCAGTCAGCGGCCTGAAGGCCTGTCCTGAGCCTGTCGAAGGGGTCTCGACAATCCTGCGATTTCAAAGATCGTGCGCCCGGGGCGGCTCGTGACCGAGATCTGCGCCCCGTGGCGTTCGACAATCGCCTTCACGATCGACAGCCCGAGCCCGCTTCCCCCCGACACGCCTGCACGAGACGCATCCGCTTTGTAGAAGCGATCGAACACGTGCGGCAGATGTTCGGGCGCGATTCCCTCTCCTTCGTCTTCGACTGACAGCGCGACGCCGCCGACCCCGTCCGTCCCGTCGCCGTCGGCGCGCGCCGCCAGACGAATCGTCGATCCCGCCGGCGCGTACCGCATGGCGTTGGCGGCCAGATTCTGAATCGCCTGCTCGAGCCGATCGCGATCGCCCGAGACCGCTTCCGCGTCCGGGTCGATCGCCGTCGTCATCGTGACGTTCGCGGCGGCGGACGCGCGCTCGTGCCGCGCGACCACGCGGTTGAAGAGCTGCACCACCGGCACGTCGTCGATTTGCAGCGTGCCGCCGCCGCCCTCGAGCCGGGCGAGATCCAGGAGATCGCCAATCAACCGCTCGAGCCGCGCCGTCTCGTCGCCGATGATGGCGAGATATCGCGCGCGCGTCGCTTCGTCGAGCTCGAGCTCCGGCATGGTCAGCGTTTCGAGGTAGCCGCGCATCGCGGTCACCGGCGTCGTCAGCTCGTGCGACACGTCGGCCAGGAGCTGCCGGCGCGCGCGATCCGAGGACGCCAGCGCGTCGGCGCGCGCGGCGAGATCCTGCGCCATCGCATTGAACGCGCTCGCGACCGCCGCGATTTCGTCGCCGCCGCGATCGGGCGCGCGCGCCGTGAGGTCTCCGGCGCCGAGCCGCCGCGCGGCGCCTTCCAGCGCGCGCAGCCGCCGGCGCGCCGGACCGAAGATCAAGAAGGATGTGAGCACCGTGCCGACGATCAGCACGGCGCCTGCGACGAGGGCGAGAATCGGCGCGTAGCGGCGGAGCAGATATCCGAACGGCGCCTGCGGCGGCACGACCACGACGCCCACGAGCTGACCGTCGACGACGATCGGCGAGGGGCGGACGAAGCGGTACCCGCTCGCGTCGAGCTCGAGTCGATCGACGAATCGATCGGGTTGCTGCCACCAGTCCGGCGGCGGCCGTGGTCCGCGCGGTCGATCGGGACGTGGACCGGCACCGCGATCGCCGCGGCCGCCCGGCGAGCGGTCGAGCCCGCGCTGGAGCCGGTCCTTCGCCATGCGGATCAACGGTTCGGGAAACGACGTGCTGCCGCTCGTGATCAGACGGCCATCGTTCATCATCACGAAGAACGGATGGTTGTACTCCGCATACTGATTCTCGACGTAGCGCGCGACGTCGACTTGCGGATCGCGATCGAGGACCTGCGCGAGATCGACGGCCACCGTCATGCCGAGACGGCCCGGCGATTGTCCCGGCAGGGTCCGTCCGGTTTGCGACAGCGTCCACACGAACAACATCGCCTGCACGACGAGCATCGCCGCAAGAAATGCGACCACGCCGACGGCGATTCTCCAATAAAGGCTGCGCCAGATCATTCGTAGGGATTAGGGATTAGGGATTAGGGATTAGGAACGTTCTTTGCGACGTGTGGCGACATGTCAAAGATCACAAGCTTCAGAGATCTGATCGTTTGGCAGCGAGCGATGGATTTGGCGGATGCGATTTACGATGTGACCGAAAGGTTTCCTCCGCGAGAGCATCTTGGTTTGGCCTATCAGATGCGAAAATCGGCTGTCTCTATTCCATCGAACATCGCCGAAGGGACTCGTTATAAGACTCCCGGCTACATCCACCGCGTGATTATCGCTCTCGGTTCTCACGGAGAACTCGATACCCAATGTGAACTCGCGACCCGTCGGAAGTTCATCAACGCGGACGATCGAGCCACGCTCGAACCGTTGCTCGCCGACGTTGGCCGACTCGCTCATGGTCTGCTACGCTCTCTCGATCCGACATCGTGACGAATGAAGACGATCGTAAACGAATGAAGACGATCCTAATCCCTAATCCCTAATCCCTAATCCCTAATCCCTACAATGATCAGTGTCACAGACTTTTCTCACCCACGCGTTCGCGGACGGAGTGAATATCGGACCGATGCATCCAGCGCCTGCCGTGAGGAGCACCGCGTGAACATGGCGCGCAGTCTGTTGTCGGCCGGCGTGATCGTCGTCATCGTCGGGCTGATCGGCGTGTGGCTGTCGATCGAGAGCCGCGCGCAGACGGTCGAAACCGCGTCGCTCGCCGGCGCGTGGACGCTGAACAAAGATCTCAGCGATCAGCCGCCGGATCGCGGCGGTGATCGCACGGGCGGCGATCAGGGGCGCCGCGGCGGGTACGGACCTGGCGGCGGCGGAGGTGGCCGCCGCGGCGGATTCGGACGCGGCGGCGGTGGCGGCGGCTTCGGCGGCGGCGGCGGGATGCCCGATCGCGAGGCGATGGCGCGCGCGCGCGACGCGATGCGCGACATCATGAATCCGCCGGATCATCTGGTCATCACCCAGACGGATTCGATGGTCGTCCTCACCGGCGTGGACGGCCGCACGACGCGGCTGTCGCTCGACGGCAAGAAGGTCAAAGACGAGAACACGAACATCGAGCGCAAAACGAAGTGGGACGGCGGGAAGCTGGTCGTCGAGATCAGCGGTCTCGGGTCCGGCAAGATCACGCAGAGCTACGCGGTCGACCCCGAGCACCGCCAGTTGCGAATCACCGCGCTGATGGAAGGGCGCAACGGCCAGTCACCGCGCGCGATCACGCACGTCTACGAGGCTGACACGCGTTAGTCGACAGTCGACAGTCCACAGCGACAGTCGACAGTCAATCGTTGACAGTTACTCGTCGATCTCGTCGTCGTCTTCATCCAGTCCTCCGACGATCAGCCGCACCTGCGTGTCGGATCGGCCAAGCGCCGCGAGCGCCTCGTCGATCTCGTCGTGATAGTGGAGAGCGATGTGGCGGCGGACCGATTCCGTGGGTACCCACACGCTGATCTGATCGCCGGAGTCGCTTGCGTACGCGGTTGCGATGAACCAGCGGCGATACTCTTCGGGCGGCATCGCCGAACGCAACCGTTCGAGAACCTGATCCCAGATAGTCATTTTTCGCGTCGCTCGCGGGTCGTTTGATGGGTTTGCCGGTTGCAGACCTCGGCCGAGCTACTGCCGCAGCTGGTATTCTCGCGGATGAGGTCGACGTTGTCTGTGGCATTGTTGTTGGGTACTGCGTGGCATGCTGCTAACAATCGCCGTGACGTTGGGTCTGAGCGTACTTCCAGCTCCCGTACAAGCGCCCGCGCCAGCCGATCCCGTTGCGCAGACACAGCCGCCTTCGCAAGGCATCGGCGAGCCTCGCCGTAGCTCGCCAGATCCGCAGGCGAGCGTAGGCGGACAAAAACCTGACGAACAAATACCCGCGGAGCAAAAACCCGCCGAGCAACGAGAAGAACAGAAACCCGAAGCAAAGGAGCCGCCGACACCGCCGCACACCGGCATTCGCGCACTGTTTGCGAACCTGGTCGAAGACATCAAGCACCTGCCGGCCAAACAGAATCTTTATCTCGCCGGAATCGGCGGCGCGCTCGCCGGCGCCGCGCATCCCGTCGATCAGACGTTCAACGCGCGGCTCCGCAGTCACTACGATGCCGTGAACGCCGCGTTCGCGCCGGGCAAGTACTTCGGCAATACGCCGGAACAAGTCGCGCTGTCGGTGGGGACGTACGCGTACGGCCGGATCTTCAAGCAACCCAAGACGTCCCACCTTGGAATGGATCTCCTGCAGGCGCAGATTCTGACGGAGATGCTCGTCCAGCCGATCAAGGTCGCGACGCAAAGGACGCGGCCGGACAACAGCAACAGGCACTCGTTCCCGTCGGGCCATGCCGCCGTGACGTTCGCCAGCGCGACGGTCCTCGAGCGTCACGTCGGATGGAGGAGAAGCCTGCTCGGCTATACGGTCGCATCGTACGTCGCCGCGTCGCGCCTTCACGACAACCGGCATTACCTCAGCGATGTCATCTTCGGCGCCGCGGTCGGGTCGATCGCCGGGCGGACCGTCGTGCACCATGCCTCCGATTACTGGGCGTTCGTGCCCGTCAGCGTCCCTGGCGGCGTGGCCATTCTCGCGACCCGCACGCGGTAGCGTTTTTCATCTTTCCGGCAATCTCGAGCGTAAACCTTCTGTATAGGTCGGGCTGAAAACCGAATTCAGGCCCGATTTCCCGTCTGTCTCCGAACTGATCCTTCGGCACACCCGTCGCACTCCCGGCGGCGAGATGACGAAGGAGGACATTCGGCTCATGGCGCGACGAGGACGACGGCGTGTCGCGCGAGCGATGCTCGCGCTGGCGATTGTGCTGGCTTTCGGGTCCGCTGCGCGTGCGCAGACGACCCCGCAAGGGCCAAACGAATGGTTGTGCGACGCGTCCTATCAGAACTGCCGGACGCCGCTCCTCAATCTCATCAACAACGAAACGGTCGGGCTCGACGTCGCCTTCTGGTTCATGCAGGACACCCGCTACGAGACCGCCATCATCGCGCGCTGGACGGCGGGCGTCCCGGTGCGCGTGCTGGTCGATCCGCTCGCGAATCCTACCTACGTCGGCAACGCGCAAGTGCTTGCCGATCTTGCGGCGGCGGGCATCCCGATGCGGATGCGCAAGCCGACGGCGCCCGGCATTCTGCACTGGAAAATGATGCTCTTTGCCGGCCAGGGCATCGTCGAATTCAGCGGCGCGAACTTCAGTCCGACCGCGTTCGTGCCGCAGCAGGACTACGTCGACTACGAAGACGAGGTGATCTACTTCTCCGACGATCCCGCGGTCGTCCAGAGCTTCATGACCGAGTACGACAACCACTGGATCGAGACGCAGTACTACGCCGACTACGCCAACCTCACCAATCCGCCGGCGCGTCTCTACCCGATCTACACGAAAGACGGCGCGCTGAATTTTCCGCAGGCCGAAGACTACGCGCTGCGCATCCTCAAGCGTTACCCGAAAGAGCTGCAGCAGATCGACGTGATCATGTATCGCATCACCGACGAGCGCGAGACCAACGCGCTCATCACGGCGTTCCAGCGCGGCATTCCCGTCCGTCTGATCAGCGACACGTTCGAGTACCGTACGCCGAAGCGGCAGTGGCACTCGTACAACCTGGACAAGCTCTGGGCGGCCGGCATTCCGTTGAGGGTGCGCGCCCACCTCGGGTTGAACCATCAGAAGCTCGTCCTGTTCCACAACAACCAGCCGGCGGTCGGCGCACCGGGTCCGCTGTCGGTATTCGGGTCGTCCAACTTCACCACGCCGTCAGCCAGCCTGCAGCAGGAGCACAACTACTTCACGCTGAAGCCGTGGATGTTCGACTGGTTCCTCGCCCAGTTCGAGCGCAAGTGGAACAACACGAATCCGGTCGGCTCGATGGAGACGGACTGGTTCGTGCCGCTGAAGGCCGACAAACCGATCAACATGCTGCCGGCGAACGCCGCGATCAATCTGAATACGACCGGTCTGTTGCTGAAATGGGATCCCGGCTACTTCGGGCACATCTACGACATCTATTTCGGCGTCGACCCGAACCCGCCCCTCTACAAAGAAAATCTGAAACTGGGACCGGTCGACTACGACACGCCGAAGACCAAGAAGACGTTCACGCTCCCGACCCTGCAGCCCGGCACGACCTACTACTGGTACATCGTCTCGAAGACGATGGCCGGACTGGCGAACGCCGGACCGGTGTGGAGCTTCACCACAAAGGGGACGCCGCCGGCGCCGCCGCCGCCGCCGCCCGACGCCGTCACGCAGGTCATCTGGGCCGCGGACGTGCAGCCGACGAGCGTGGTCGGGGCGTGGACCCTGATCGATGATCCGACCGCGGCCGGCAGCAAGGCGCTGTGGAACATCGACAAGGGCAAGTCGAAGATCTCACCGGCGCTCGCCGCGCCCGTGAACTACTTCGAGACCACGTTCACCGCCACCAGTGGCGTGCCGTATCACATGTGGGTCCGCATGCGCGGGCAGAACAACTCGGTGAACAACGCCGGCGTGAGCGCGCAGTTCAACGACTCGGTCGACGCGTTCGGGTCCGAGCATTATCAGATCGGCACGCCCACCGGCGCTGAGTTCGTGCTGCAGGATGGCACGTCGGGAACGATCAGCGGCTGGGGATGGGCCGACAATGGTTACGGCAATTTCGGGCCGGACATCTATTTCGCGACCACCGGGCCGCACACGCTTCGCATCCAGGTGCGCAACGACGGCACGATCATCGATCAAATCGTGTTGAGTCCCGACGTGTACGTGCGATCGTCGCCTGGACTCGGAAAGAACGACACGACGATTCTGGGAAGCACCGTCAGCGGCGCGCCGGGCGGTACGGCGCTGCCGTTGCCGGATCCGTGGCAGCGTGCCGATGTCGGCAGCGTCTCGATCAACGGGATGGCCAGCTACGACGCGGGAACGGGCACGTTCAGCGTCTACGGCGACGCCGCAAACATCTGGAGCACGGCCGACGGGATGTACTACGCGTATCAGCCCCTGAGCGGCGATGGATCGATCGTCGCGCGGCTGACCAGTCTGCAAAATACGAACGTCTGGGCGCGCGGCGGCGTGATGATTCGAGAATCGCTCGCCGCGGGCTCGACCAACGCGTTCATGTACTGGACGCCCGGCAAGATGCTCGCATTCCAGCGACGCATGACCACCGGCGGCACGACGTTCGCGACGCTCGGCGCGACCAACACGTCGGCGCCGCGCTGGCTGCGGCTCGATCGCGCCGGCGACACGTTCACCGCCTATCAGTCGATCGATGGCGTCAACTGGATCTTCGTCGGCAGCGACACCGTCACGATGCCGGCGAACGTGTATATCGGCCTGGCCGCGGCGAGCGCGAACGCGCTGAAGACGGCGCTCGCGACGTTCGACAACGTGACGATGACGCCGGGCACGCCGGCGCCGCCGGTCCCACCGCCCACGCCGCCGGTCCTCCCCGACGGATGGGCGTCGCAGGACATCGGTTCGGTCGGGTTCACCGGCGGCACGACCTTCGACACCGTGTCGTCGGCCTTCACGGTGAAAGGCGCGGGCGGCGACGTGTGGGGCGCGGCCGATGCCTTCCGCTACGCGTATCGCGTCCTGAACGGCGACGGCTTCATCGTCGCGCGGCTTCGCAGTCTGCAGAACACATCCACGTCGGCGAAGGCAGGCGTCATGATTCGCGAGACGCTGGACGCGGGCTCGGCCAACGCATTCATGCTCGTGACTCAGGGGAAGGGCACCGATTTCCAGCGGCGTCTCACGGCGGGCGGTGCGACGGTGAATCAGTTCGGCACGCTCGACAAGGCGCCGTTCTGGGTGAAGCTCGAACGGATCGGCAACGTGTTCAACGCGTATCAGTCACTGGACGGCGAGACGTGGACGCTCGTCGGATCGGACACGATTCCGATGGCGACGTCGGTCTATATCGGACTGGGAGTCGTCAGCCACAACACGATGGCGACGTCGGCCGGTGTGTTCGATTTTGTGAGCGGGAGCTGGTAATCGCTATTCGTCGTCCTTCTCGGTCTCGTCCTTGGGCTTGCTGGTCGCGACATCGTCGATGTCCGGCAACGCCTCGTCGACGGCATCGACGTCATCGAGCGTGAAGGAGCGTCCGGTGGTCTTCATCGGAATCGGACCGCGCGGTCGCTCCTCGCCCTTCTTTTTGCCCTTCTGACCGCCGCGCGACGGTTTGGCGTCGGGGCCGAAGTTGCGGCTGCGCGGCGGCGACGGCGCCGCCGGATCGAACGGACGCGGCCCGCCGAAGCCACCGCCGGGAGGACGCGGACCACCGAATCCGCCGGGGCGCGGCCCTCCTGGAGGACCGCCGGGACGCGGCCCGCCGGGGCCGCGATCCTCACGTGCGCGTGCTTCGCTGACCGCGAGCGGCCGGCCGTTGAACACCTGCCCGTTGAACTGCTGAATCGCCTGCTCCGCGTGCGCGCGATCCTGGAATTCGACGAACGCGAAGCCGCGCGGACGGCCCGTTTCGCGATCGACCGGCACCACCACCTGCGATGGCGGCGCAACGGTACCGAAGTAGCTGCGTAAATCGGCTTCAGTGGTCGCGTACGACAGATTGCCGACGAACAGACGGACGGCCAATCAACTCTCTCCTAATGGGAAGAAGGTGGCGGGAAGCGCGGGGTGGCGAGAACGCACACACGCTGGCAAGCCGTGGTTTAGAGCAAAAACCTTACCCGAAGTAGCCGGACAATGGCAAGCACGAGGGGCAGGAGGGGCAGGAAGCGCAGGAAGGGCAGGATGGGAGGCGGGACGGGCTGGACGGCAGGATGGATGCTGAATCGCCCGGCCGCTCCGAATCGATTCCCTGCCTCTCTCTCCTCCCTCCCATCCTGCCTATCCTGCCTATCCTGCCCTATTTGAACGATTTCGAATACTACGGTATCGTAGCAAATGTGACCGACACTGAATTGACTCGTGCGCTCGAGCGCTGCGAGATCCCCAACGAGGGATTCCCGCACCGCTCGCATTTGCGTGTCGCCTGGATCTACCTGCGCGAGTCGGCGACGGTGGACGAGGCGATCGATCGGATGGCGTCGACGCTCCGCCGCTTCGCCGCGTCGGTGGGGAAGGCCGAGAAGTACTCTCATCCGACGACGGTGTTCTGGATGCATCAGGTGGCGGCGGTGCGCGCGCTGATGCCCGAGGCGGACTGCGACGCGGCGCTGCGCGCCTATCCGCGCCTGCTGGACAAGAACCTGATTCTCCCGCACGATTCGAGTCATGCCGCTACGTCTGGTCCCACACATCCACCGCGCGACGCATCGAATCGGCCTGTATCTGGCTGACCTTCGGGAGTTCGGGCTGTCGCAGGGCGAGGCGCACATCCTCGCGCAGCTCGCGGCCTCGTCGCCGGCGACGATCACGGATCTCCACCGCTGCCTCGCGCACAAGCGATCGACGCTGACGAGCATTCTCGATCGCCTCGTGGACCGCGGGTTCGTCACCCGGGACGTGGGACCGTCCGATCGACGGACGTTCGTCATCACGCCGACGGCCAAAGGCCGGCGGGTCGCCAGGCAGGTCCACGATCACTTGACGGATCTCGAACGTGCGATCGCGCGGCGCGTCACGACGGCGGATATCCGCGGCTTCCTCAACGTGATCGCGGCGGTCGAAGCCGAGGCGCACCGCCGCACTCACGCCTGATCGCCGCAGCTCACGGGATGACCGCGTAGCGCCAGAGCCGCGCGGTTTCTTTCGGCCCGACGTACTTCCCGATCTCCTTCTCGAACTGCTCCTTCGACTTCCACGGCCGATATTCCTTGAACTCGCGAAGCATCCGTTGACCGAGATTGGGGATGCTCAGGATGTCCTCGTCGGTCGCCGTGTTCAGATTGATCGGGATGAACACGTACTGCTTCAGGCGATCCGTTTCGGCCTGGCCGACGTACTTGCTGATTTCCTTGTCGAACTGCGCCCAGGTCTTCCACGGCCGGTACTCGGCGAACTCGCGCGCCATGCGCGCGCCGGCGCCGGGAATCAGCAGGACTTCGTCGCGCGTCGCGGTGTTGAGGTTCACGTGCACGAACGCTTTGCCGTACAGCTCTTTCGCCTGGTCCGTGGTGATCCCCTGGCTTGCAAGCCAGGCGTTGAGATCGACGACAGTCCCGAACGGACGCTTCTCCAGCAGTCCCTTCACGAGACCCGGCGTCATGTGCGGCAGCGCCACCAGATCTTTTTCGGCCGCGCTGTTGAGATCGGCGAGCCCTCTGCCGACCTGCGCGTGAACGCTCGCGCCGATCGCGGCAACGATGACGGCCGCCTGCAGCGCGATGAACAGAGGATGGTTCTTCATCGGGAGTTCACTCCTTCGCGCGATATGAGGACACGAGGCCTATCAAACCCAGTTGAATCATGATGCCCGGCGCGAGCACCGGCGGCGCCTTGGCGCGCATCGCTTTCGCGAACACGTTCCATCGCGGCTGGGACGGATCCATCTCCCGTTGGAATTCCGCCGCGCCGCGCAGATGGAGCCACACGCCGACGACGCCCGCCACCAGGAAGAGACCCATGATCGCCTGAAACGCGCGCACGGTGCGGGCGCTCGGTCGAGCTGCATCCCAGGCGAGCGCCACGAGCGCCGCGGCAATGAGGACCAGCGGCGTCATCTGCCACCCCTCCTCGTAGTGCTCGAGCAGCAGCAGCTCCGCGATCGTGCCGAGGAGGCCGAGCACGAGCGCGGCGATCAGCCAGCGGCGGACGACCGACGGTGTGGTCAACGCAATCCGCGCAGCGCCCGGGCGCCGAGCCACGGGCCCGGCACGAGGCAGAGAAACACCCACTGCCACCCGATGGCCTGCGCCGCAAAGGGCAGCAGCCGAATCGACACCATCGTCAGCAGAAACCCCGCGCACGTTTGAATCGTCAGCGCCGTGCCGACGTGATCGCGCGGGCTGTACTGCGCGACCAGCGCCGACAGTTGCGCCGAGTCGGCGACCACTGCGACGCCCCAGACCATGGCGAAGATCGCGAGGAGCGGCGCCGGCGCGTGGAACGCGAACCCGGCGATCGCGCAGCAGGCGCCGCTGACCATCATCGCCCACGCCGCAATCCGCGCCTTGCCAATCCGATCGGCAAACCATCCGGCCGCCGCCGATCCGAAGGCGCCGCTGGCGATCGTCGCGAACGCGATCGCGGATCCGGCCGGCGAGCTCGGCGTCGCGCCGGCCGGCCGGGAGGCGGCCGCGAAGCCGCCGAGACTCGCGGCGGCGAAGGCGGCGATCCAGGTCCATACGGCGTAGAGCTCCCACATGTGACCGAGGTAGCCGAGGGTGGCGAGGCGCGTGCCGCGATCGGCGAACACGCGCGCGACCGCGGCGGGATCGAAGCGCGCGCTCGTCGCGACGTGCGGGCCGTCGCCCACGAGCGAGACCACGATGATGCCGCCGGCGATGGCGAGCGCGGAGGCAGAGAGCATCAGCGTGCGCCACGGGATCGTCGCCGACGCCGAGGCGAGAAGATGCGGAAACGCCGATCCGATCGTCAGCGCGCCAATCAGAATACCGAGCGCGGCCCCGCGCTGCTTGTCGAACCAGCCGGCGGCCACCTTCATCCCCGGCGGATACACCCACGCGAGCGCGGCGCCGGTCGCGCCCCGCAGGGCGATCAGCGACACCGCGCCGTCCGCGCGTACGAGCGCCGCATTCGCCGCCGCGCCGAGCACGCAGCCGATCGCGAAGAGCCTCCGCGGATTGACGACGTCGGGCAGATTCAAGATCGCCGACACCAGCGTGCCGATCACGAATCCGCCCTGCACCGCCATCGTCAGCCACGCGGTCTCGCCCGGCGTGAGGCGGAATTCGACGACCATGGGCGCGTTGGCCGCCGTCGCCGAAAACCACATCGTCATGCCGAGAAACATGGCGAGCGACAACCAGGCGAGCTGCTGCTGAGGAGTGTAGGGATGAGGCGTGTCGGGATTGGGGATTAGGGGTTCGGGAGTAGACATCGGGGATCAAGCGTCGCGGACTAGCTTAGCGATTCGTCCTACGGTTTAATTGTCGGAGCGTCGCGCGCAAATGTCTTGTGGCAGGCGTTGCAGGAATCGGCGAGCGCGATGTGCTTCCGGCGCACGGCGTCGAAATCGGCCTTCTGCACGTTCCGCAGCGCGAACACCGCGGCCCTCGCCAGGTCGGCCGCCGCCTGCCGTCCCGCAGCCGTGTGCTCGCCCCAGCGCGGGTCCTTCACTTCGTCGCGGTTCCGGAAGAACAACAGGTTCTGCATCTCCGCGAGGCGTGTCGCCTTCTGATAGATCGCCGCCCATTCTTTTCTCTCCGTCGGCGGCTTTGCCATGGACTGCTGCAGCTCGGTGTACGTCGCCTTCAGAAACATGTCCATGAACTCGCCGTTGTCGACGACCGGTTCGGGCCGTGCACGCGTGTCGTCCTGCATGACGACCTCCGGCGGCCGCGCGAGGATTTCCGGGCCGCGTTCAAGCACGACCGTTGGCACGAGTGTCGCAGTGGTGAGAACCAGGGCGCGAAGCGTCATCGGCATGGTGGCGAGTATAGGCGACCTGCTGAGCTCGGTGACAGACGTTCGGCGCGTATAAGACAGGGCTTCGAGGTGCGGACATGACCATTGGTGAAGAACTCCGCAACGCGCGTCGGGCACGAGGCATCACGATCGAGCACATCGCGAACGTCACGAAAATCAGTCCCAGCGTTCTGCGTGCATTGGAAGCCGACGATCTCGCGAAGCTGCCGGGCTGGGTCTTCACACGCGGATTTCTCAAATCGTTCGCGCGGGAAGTCGGCCTCGATCCAGACCGCACGGTGGCCACGTTTCTCATACAGATCACCCCGCCGCAGGAGCCGGACGAGGCGCCGGCGCGCACTTCCCGCGATGTCGGCGAGCTGCACGACATCGTCGAGCTGGAAGAGCATTCGACCGACCTCGGCCAGATGATCGCGGTCGCCATCATTGTGATCGCGGCCGTGGTGTATCTCGGGGTACACAACCCGCCTGCCCCGGCACACGCGTCTTCGTCCCCGCCTGCGGTTGTCGTGCCCCTCGAGCAGCCGGTCGCGACCGCAGGCTTCTCCACGCCGCCCACCCCGGTCGCGTCGGAGTCGCCGGACTTGACAGTCGACCTCACCGCCAGCGGCCCATGCTGGATTCATGCGACGTCCGACGGCGAGCCGCGAGTGCAACGGCTGATGAACGCCGGCGATCGTGAAACCGTCACGGCCCGCGTGGCCGTTTCGCTCCGCGTCGGCGATCCCGCCGCGCTGACGTTCGCGGTCAACGGCGCCGCGGGCCGTCCGCTGGGCGAAGCAGGCCGCCCGGTCACGGTGAACATCACGCCGCAGAACTATCGCGACTACCTGGCTCGATAGCTATATAGTCTTTGGTCTTTAGTCGTTGGTCATTGGTCGACGGACGACCAACGACTCACGACCAACGACCATCGCCCATGCCCGATCAAAAGCTGACCGGCCAGAACTACACGCCGCTCGATCTCATCTCGAAAGTCACCGGGCGGGCGAAGTATGCCGAGGACTATCGCGCTGACGGCATGCTCTTCACGAAGCTCCTGCTCAGCCCGATGCCGCATGCGCGCGTTCGCGGGATCGACGCGCGCGCCGCCCTCGCGATGCCCGGCGTCAAGGCGATGCTGATCGCGGACGATCTTCCCGATCTGCGCGGCGGCGAACGCGCGCTGACGAACGAGCCGCTCTATCAGGGCGAACCGATTCTCGCGATCGCCGCGGTCGACGAAGAAACCGCCGCGGCCG
>DASYQZ010000208.1:0-1710 GCA_036004865.1 Vicinamibacterales bacterium | reverse complement strand
GGCCGACCAACCAGATCTTTCTCGCCGCCGCGATGCCCGCGGCAATCTCCACGGCGGCGATGTTCTCTATGCGGTGGGCGTGCTCGCAAGAATTTTCGCGATGACCTGTTCGCTGGCGGCGAGCATCTCGTCGATCTTCTCGGGCTGCTTGCCGCCGGCCTCGGCGAAATCGGGGCGGCCCCCGCCGCCGCCGCCGACGATCGGCGCGATCTCCTTGACGATCTGTCCCGCCTTCACGCGGCTGGTGAGGTCTGGCGTGACCGCCACCACGATTTGAACCTTGCCGTCGCTGGCGGACGCGAGCACGACGACGCCGCTCTTGATCTTCGCCTTCAGCGAATCGGCCAGTCCGCGCAGTGCGTCTTTGTCGAGATCGTTGACCTTGCGCCGCGCGAGCTTGATGCCGGCGACCTCGACGGTGTCGTCGCTCTCCGCTGCCGCGCCGCCGCCCATCGCGACCTTGGTTTTGAGCTGCGTGACATCCCGCGCGAGCCGTTTCGCCTCGGCCTGGAGACGCTCGATCGCGGCGACGGCTTGATCATCAGACGCGTGCAGCGCGTCGAGAATCGACGTCAACGTCGCGCGCTGACGCTGCACCCATTCGACCGCGCCGGCGCCGGTCAGCGCGTCGATGCGCCGCGTGCCGGCCGCGACGCCGCTCTCCGAGACGATGACGAAGACGCCGATGTCGCCGGTTGCGCTGACGTGCGTACCGCCGCACAGCTCCATGCTGAACCCCGGTACGCTGACGACGCGGACCTTGTCGCCGTACTTCTCGCCGAACAGCGCCATCGCGCCCGACGCCATCGCTTCGTCGGTCGACCGGACGTCGGTCGTCAGCGGGATGTTGCGGTAGATCTGCTCGTTGACGATCCGCTCGATGCGATCGATCTCGTCGCGCGTCAGCGCCTGGAAGTGAATGAAGTCGAACCGCAGGCGGTCGGGCGCGACGAGCGATCCCGCCTGCTTCACGTGCGGGCCGAGCACCTGTCGCAGCGCCGCGTGGAGGAGGTGCGTCGCCGTATGGTTGCGCCGCGTCGCGTCGCGCACGTCCGCGTCGACTTCGGCGTTGACAATGTCGCGCACGTGCAGCTCGCCGGACGTGACCCGAATACGGTGCGCGCGCGGCAATCCGGCCCTGATGCGCGCCAGCCCTTCGACGTCGGCGGACGCTCCCGTGGATTGGCTGACGATGCGGCCCGTATCAGAGACCTGGCCGCCGGCTTCCAAATAGAACGGTGTCTTCGCTAACGCAGCATAGCCACTGGCGCCGGTTGGCAGCGTCTCGACGGGCTGGCGCGCCTCATCGAACAGCGCAACGATCGGCACGCCGGTGCTGCGTGTAGTCGTGTAGCCCTCGAAGTTATCCCCCATGGACAGGTCGAACGGCTCATCGAGCGGAAGCGCCCATCCCTGATCCTTCCGGCCGGCGCCGAACGCGCTGCCGGCGCGCGCCTTGTCGCGCTGCGCCTCCATCGCCCGCTCGTAGCCCGCCTGATCGATCGTGATGCCCTGTGTGGCCGCCGTGTCCTCGATGAAGTCGTACGGCACGCCGAACGTATCGTACAAGCGAAACGCCGCTTCACCTGGCAGCACTTTCGACTTCGTGCCGGCGACTTTCGCGAGCTCGGCTTCGAGCCGAGGCAGCCCTTCGGTGAGCACCGCCTCGAACCGGTTTTCCTCGGCGAGGATCGTCTTCTCGACCATCTC
>DASYQZ010000207.1:0-19445 GCA_036004865.1 Vicinamibacterales bacterium | reverse complement strand
GCGACGCCGGTGAGCGCATAGCTCATCTCGTGCGCCCTTTGGTACTGCCCCGCCGCCCAGGCCGCGAAGAAGGCGGTCAGGACGACTGACAGCGCGATGAACAGCAGATGAAAAGCCCGAAGCGACATCTGATTAATGTCCTGCCGGGTGCTCGCCCACCCCGATGGCGGGCTGCGGCGTCCCGATCGAGTCCATTATCGTAAAAAAAGGGACGGACATCAGCACCGCGAAGAAAATCGCCGTGAGTAGCAGCGCGCCGTAGATCCATTTCTTCTCGCTACTGAGGTGCATGAACACGGCCGCGACCATCGACCCCTTCGTGACCGCGATGATCAGCGCCACGGTAATCGCAAACGGCACGGCAAGGTGCAGCCGATTGGCCGCAACAGTGATGACCGTGAACACCAACAGCGCCGCACCGATCATCACGTACTTGCGCAGACTCGCCCGAACACCGGCCGGATCCGAATGCATCTGCGTCTCCACCGTCCGCCTAAAGGCGGACACTACGTACCGTCGTCGTACCGTCGTAGTGTCCGGCTTTCGCCGGACCTACAACAACCGGACCTACAACAAATACAAAACCGGGAACAGGAAGATCCACACCAGGTCGACGAAGTGCCAGTACAGACCGGTGTACTCGATGCGGTTCGTGAACTGATCCGGGTTCTGCTTCCACAGCTTCGCGCCGGGGCCGAGCAGATACGCCATCACCACCATGCCGCCGACGATGTGAAGCCCGTGCAGCCCGGTGAGCGTGAAGTAAATCGCCAGGAACGTGCTGTGCGACGGACCCTCGCCCCTCGCGAGGTGATCGGAGTACTCAAAGTACTTGTTGACGAGGAAGATGCCGGCCAGCGCGAACGTCGCCAACAAGTACAGGCGGTGCCTGCCCCAGTTGTGCAGCTTCAGCATCGCCCACGCCATCACCATCGTGACTGACGACGAGATGAGGAGGACCGTATTGAGGGCCCCGAGCGGGACGCTCAGCTCGCCGTGCGGCCACTCAGTCGCGCCGGTGCGCAGGATGATGTAGGTCGAGAACAACGCGCCGAACAGCATGACTTCCGAGGCGAGGAAGAGCCAGATCCCGAGCTTGCCGTTCGCGAGCCCGGAATCGGGGCGTTCTTCGACGGTGTAAGGGATATTCACGAAAACTCTCCACCAGGTTCGTTACGCTTTTTCCGGCTCGAACTGCGGGCTGAAATCCTTCGCGGCCCCCGGGACGCTGTATTCGTACGGCGCCCGATACACGATCGGCTCCGTCAGGAAATTGCCGTGTCCCGGCGGCGACGGCGCCAGCCACTCGAGCGTGGTCGCCTCCCACGGATTCTTGTCGACCGCCTTGCCCCACTTGAGGCTCATGAAGAAGTTGATGATGAAAAAGATCTGGAACAGACCAAGGCCCCACGCCGCGTAGCCTTGGACGACGTTCCAGTGCAGCACACCCTGGTTGTGCGCGTACTGCGCGCCGCCGTCGTACATCCGGCGGTTCATCCCGGCGAGCCCCTGGATGAACATCGGCATGAACACGAGATTGATGCAGACCAACGATCCCCAGAAGTGCAGCTTACCGAGGAGCTCGTTCATCTTCCGGCCAGTCGCCTTCGGGAACCAGTGGTAGATGCCCGCGAAGAGCGCGAAGATCGTCCCTGGCGCGACCACGTAGTGGAAGTGGCCGATGACGTAGTACGTGTCGTGCAGGTGAATGTCCGACGGCGCCAGACCGAGCGGCAGGCCGGTCAGGCCGCCGATGCCGAACATCGGCAGAAACGCCAGCGCGAACAGCATCGGCGTCGTGAAGCGAATCGACGCGCCCCACAGCGAGAGTAGCAGCGCCGTCAGAATGACGACCGACGGAATCGAGATGATCATCGTCGTCGTCTGGAAGAACGCGCTCATCGTCGTGCCCATGCCGGTCATGAACATGTGATGCGCCCAGACGATGAACGACATGAAGCCGAGGAAGACGACCGAGTAGACCAGCGCCTTGTAGCCCCAGAGAGGCTTGCGCGTGTTGTTCGCGATGATTTCGGCGACGATGCCCATCGCCGGAAGGATGAGGACGTACACCTCGGGGTGCGCGAGGAACCAGAACAGATGCTGCCAGAGCAGCGGGTTGCCCTGCCCGGCAACCGCCAGCGGCTTGCCACTGATGATGAGGCCGCTCGGCAGGAAGAAGCTGGTGCCGGCCACCTTGTCCATCAACTGCAGAATGCCCGCAGCTTCGAGGGGCGGGAACGCCAGCAGCAGCAGGAACGACGTCACCAGCTGCGCCCACACGAAGAACGGCAGACGCATGTAGCTCAGGCCCTTGGCGCGGAGCTGCACGATCGTCGTGATGAAATTGATCGAACCGAGGAGCGACGAGGTAATCAGGAAAATCATGCCGACGAGCCAGTAGGTCTGGCCCGATGTGCCCGTGATGATCGACAGCGGCGCGTAGGATGTCCACCCCGATTGGGCCGCGCCCGTCGTCGGGAAAAAGCTGGCCAGCATGACGACGCCACCGATGAAGTACACCCAGTAGCTCATCATGTTGATTTTGGGGAACGCCA
The DNA here is from genome assembly GCA_036004865.1 of Vicinamibacterales bacterium. Lineage (GTDB taxonomy): Bacteria > Acidobacteriota > Vicinamibacteria > Vicinamibacterales > CAVVIG01 > QHWF01. Next base: position 16,887 of record DASYQZ010000207.1, on the reverse strand, counting down.
TGTCGGGCGCCCCAATCTGCAGCGGCATCACGAAATTGCCGAAGCCGCCGACGGCGAGCGGCACGACACCGAGGAACACCATGATCGTGCCGTGCATCGCGCCGAGCTGATTGTAGAACTCGGGCAGCATGATGCCGTTCGCTGCGCGCGACTGCCCGAGCCACTGGCCGATCAGCGGAATCGGTTTGCCGGGAAACGCGAGCTGCCACCGCATCAACATCATCAGACCGAAGCCGAAGAGGAGGAAGAGGAGGCCGGTAATCGCGTACTGGATGCCGATCACCTTGTGATCGGTCGAGAACACGTACTTCCGCCACCACCCCAGTTCCTCATGATGCTCGTGCGGTGGGTGCTCGTGCGCATGCGTGGCGTGAGTCGCCGTTTTTTCCATAAACGGGTGGATTGTATGCAAGAGGCACAAGCGGGCGCAAGCCGCGCGTGCAGCGTAAGATCGTCGTTATGAGCCGGGCCACCGCGCGAGCGCTTGCGGGCATAGCTCTTCTGGGCGCGACGACCGCTCCGCTGCACGCCAATCGCGAGTCAGACGCGCTGCGCGCGCGCGCCTCCCACGACATCTACAACCTCGATCGCGACCAGGCGATTGCCGGCTTTCGACAGGCGATTGCCGCGGACCCGCAGGACGCGGCGGCGTATCGCGGCCTTGCGAGCGCTCTCTGGATCAGTATTACGTTCCGGCGCGGCAACATGACGGTCGACGACTACCTCGGCCGTCCGGTCAGCCAGTCGACCAAGGGGCCGCCGCCGCCGGCCGACATCGCAGCCGCCTTTCACGACGCGGTCGACCGCGCGACGGCGATCGCACGCGACCGGATCGCGCGAAACGCCAAGGACGCGGACGCGCATTATCAGCTTGGCGCGGCCGTCGGCCTGCGCGCGTCGTACGCGGCGACCGTCGAGGGCAGCGCGATGAACGCCTTCAAGGCGGCGCGGCAGGCGTACGACGAGCACGAACAGGTGCTCGAGCTCGACCCGCGCCGGAAGGATGCCGGGCTGATCGTCGGCACCTATCGCTATCTCGTGTCAGCGCTCGCAATGCCGCTTCGCTGGATGGCGTACGTCGTCGGCTTTGGCGGCGGCAAGGAGCGCGGCCTGAAGATGATCGAGGAAGCGGCCGCGTTCGGCGGCGACAACCAGGAAGACGCGCGCTTCGCGCTCGTTCTTCTCTATAACCGTGAGAAGCGGTACGACGATGCGCTGAGGATGCTCGCGACGCTGCGCGAGCGATATCCGCGCAACCGTCTCGCGTGGCTCGAGGCCGGGGCGACGGCGTTGCGTGCCGGCCGGCCGGCCGATGCCGAACGGTTTCTGAGCGACGGGCTCGCGCGAACGGCGAGCGACACCCGGCAACGCATGTTCGGCGAGGATGCGCTGTGGTACTACAAGCGCGGCGCGGCTCGCGCGGCGCTGGGCCGCGTCGGCGACGCCGATACCGATTTGCGGCGTGCGCTCAGCGCGGAAGGACGGAAATGGGTCCACGGCCGGACGCATTTCGAGCTGGGCAAGCTCGCGATGAAAGCAGGAAAAGCCGCCGTGGCTCGCGAAGAATTCCGCGCGGCCATCTCGTTATGCGAGAGCGATAATGACGCCGCCACCGCGGCAACGGCGCGGCAGCTGATGAACACGGCCAAATAGAATTCGTAAGTAGGGATTATGGGCACGAAAAGGCTGCCGACTTGGGTGTCGGTTCTCATCGCCGCCGTGATCATCGTCGGCATCCTCGCGGTGGCTGCGGTCGGCGGCGCGGCATTCTTCATCTACCGCCACGTCAACACAACGTTCACGCCACAGGAGAACGCCGAGATCGAGTTCACGCAGTCGCGCGCGCGATTCGCAGGCCAGCCGCCGCTGATTGAGCTTCGACATGACGACCAGCCGATCATCCACCGCGAGCTTCTGAGAGACGTCACGTCGAAGCGGAAGCTCGATGCGCTGCGCGTGCTCGCGTACGATCAACATGCGCGCAAACTGGTGCGCGTGTCGATTCCGTTCTGGCTGCTGCGCATGGCGCCGTCGAAGAATCTTTCGTTCCTCAACGACAACGGCATCAACGTCGACATCGACTCCGAGCGCGTCCGTTTGACGCTCGACGACCTCGAGCGCCGCGGGCCGGGCCTCCTCATCGACTCGAGGGACCGCCACGGATCCCAGGTCCTCGTCTGGACCGAATAGCCTCGAGCGTCGCCGCAAGGGGACACCTCCCCCGTTCCCTCAACATAAATAGGCCGAAAGCGCGCGTTTTACCGTGGCATAGCGCTTGAACTCTCCGACCGCGCGAGAGGCCTGTTGGTTCAAATCATGGTGAAAAGATCGCTTCGGCCAATCTGGACGGTACTGCTCGTCACGGGAATGGCCATGACCGGTACTGCGTGTGCGACGTACGGTTATGGTGGTCAACGCAGCGGCGGCTACGGTGGGTACGGCCGTCAGATCGAGCGCGTCGCGTACGACAACGGCGTCCGCGACGGCGCGCGCGCCGGCGAGCGTGACGGCCGCAGCGGCCGGCCGTTCTCGTACAACCGCCACGACGACTGGCGCGATGCTGACGACGGGTATCGCCGCGAGTACGGGAACTACGACGTCTATCGCCGCACGTACCGGAGCGGATTCGAGAACGGCTACTCGGATTCGTACAATCGCTACAACCGCTACGGCAACTCCGGCCGCTATCCACGCGACTATCCGAACGGCGGTTACGGCGGCAACTACCCGACCTATCCCTCGTATCCGGGTCGCGGCGGCGTGGCCGTCCCGCGCGGCAGCTACTCGCCGGCCGGACAGAACGGGTACCGTGACGGCCTGGAAGCCGGGCGCGACGATGCGCGGTCTCGGCGCGCAGTCGATCCGCATCGCGCGAAGCGGTATCGAGAAGGTGATCACGATTACGACAATCGCTACGGATCGCGCGACGAGTACAAGCGCGAATATCGCGCCGCGTTCGAACAGGGTTATCAGGACGGATACGGCTATAACCGACGGTAGAGCACAAGACGAACGCAAAGCGCGCCACGGACGCAAAGACAACCAAACGCGATTTTGCGGATACGGCCCAGCTCACGCCTGGCACGGAAGTGGCCGATGATCGTCATGTATGGCCAGCGATCTCGCCATCGTCATTGCAGACGCGGTTCGACAGCGCGCGATTCGGCTGGAGTCGCCGTTCTCGGGCCGCGTGCTCTATTTCACCGACTCGAGCCTCATATCCGCTCTCGAAAGCATCCGCGCACACAAGCCGCGCGTGGTCGCGATCGAGTCGCAACTCGCCCACACCGGTGAGGGCCGCGCGTTCATCGATCGCCTGAAGGCTGCGTCGATTCCGGGCTGCGAACTCCACCTGATCGCGTTCGTGAACGGGCGATGGACCACGAGCCTTGTGGGGTCCGCACCCATTGAGGTCGCGGCGCCGGTCGCGGCGCGCCTCGCGGCACCGGTTGCGGCGGTCAACACGCGCCGCGTGCCGCGCTTCCCGCTTCTGGCTTCCCGCGCCGCAGTCGTCGACGGCAAGGAGACGAACCTCGTCGACATGTCGGTGATGGGCGCCCAGGTCGTCTCTCTGCCCGTGCTGAAGCCGAATCAGCGGCTGAAAATCAGTCTGCCGGATGAGGGAGACGAAGAGCTCCACCTGACGGGATACGTCGCCTGGGCCATGTTCGAAAGACGCGACTTCGCGTCACACCCGCAGTATCGCGCCGGCATGGAGTTCACCGACGCCGCGGCGCAGGCGCTCGAAAAGTACTGCCGCCGGCACTGCTCCGGCAAACCGCTCAATCCACGGGTGTGACGCGCAGCATGCTCAAAACGCGAGCATGTGCGTGTATTTCAGGATGAGCCCGCGCCCGGGGTTGACGGGCGTCGGCTGACTCGTGAGCTGCTGCTCGTTGTACACGACGAACAAATCACTCAGCGGGCGGTGGATGAGATCGAAGCGCACGTTCGCGCTGAACTGCTTCAAGTCGGTGTTGTACTGCAGCAGCGTATCCAGGAACGTCCGCGTGTTGAACGCGTAGCCGATGCGCGTCGTGACGAGGTTCGTCACGAAGTCGTGCATCGGAAACGGCAGCGTGATGTCATTGCGCTGCAGCGCCACATCAAACGTCAGGTGATATGACGGCCGGATGATCAATCCCGCCTTTGACGTCTTCTGCGTCCCGTTCCAGAATCCGCCAACCGTGATCAAGGCCGATCCCGAAACCTTCCGGCTGTGGTTCGTCTCGATCTCGAGGTAGTACTCGGTCCATTCGTAGCGGCCCGGTGCGAAACGCTGGTCCGGCCGGATCTTGAACGGCGCGTCGATGCGCTCGAAACGCCCATTCCACGCCACTTCAACATAGCCGCCGTTTTCGAGAAACGCGCCGAAACCGATGTGATTGGCGTGCGTGAGCTTCACAGTGGACTGATCGGTGTAGATGTTCCAGCGCGTGTGCGGATGCAGTTCGCGAATGCCGAACCGGCGGCGCAGCGTCTCCGGCCGGCTTCGCACGCCGACGTCGGCGAAATTCTTGCGGATGCCCGTCCGCTTGATGAAGCCGATGTCGTCGCGGAAATGATCGCCGACGCTCAGGAGCGAATACTGCGCGTGCCAGCGGTTGTTGTTCCAGGCGGCGGAGCCCTTGCCGGTCCACTCGCCGCCGGAGACGCCCGGTGTCGCCGACTTGGTGAGGAATCCGTTGAAGCTGAGCGCGCGCCTGAAACGGAAGTTCGCGTCGACGCCGGCGACGCTGTTGCGATCGGTCGACACGCCGCTCGATTGCCGCGAGAGGAAGATGCCGCCGATGTCCGAGTTCCGCAGGATGTCGCGGCGGCCGCGCAGCACTGTGTACGTATCGCCGTCGCGCGTGCCTCGCGATCCTGTGCGAATGGTCATCGCCCCCACGCCGAATGGTCCCGCGCGTCCGGTGAGCCGGCCGCCGGCATCGATCGGGATTTCTTCACCGGCGTCGGTGAGGCCGATACGGCGCGAGAAAAACAGGAGCACCTCTTCTTCGGGCGGTGAAAACCGTGTGCCGCCGACGCGCGACTCGCGCGGGATGTCGCCGAAGTAGAACATCCCGGAGTTTTCGAGGAAGAACTCGCGCTTCTCCGGAAAGTACAGACTGAATTGCGTCAGGTTTACCTGCTGCTCGTCGGCCTCGGCCTGCGCGAAGTCGGGCTTCACGGTCACGTCGAGCGTGAGCGACGGCGTCACGCCGTACTTGGCGTCGAGACCGGCGTGCCGCCCGTCGTCGAACGCGCCCCCGCCGACCGCGCGGGTCGTGTTCGCGGCAACCCACGGCTTCAGACGGAGATTCAGTCCCTGACTGGCGTCGGGCAGACCGGCGAGCGTGCCGCCGAGGCTCGCGCGATACAGGTTGTAGACGCGCGGCACCGGCGACCAGTAGTCGATCTCGTTCTTCCGCCGGATGCGGCGGCTGAAATTGACGCCCCACACGTGGACGTCGCCGTTGCCGCGCTCGAAGCGCAGCGCTTTGAACGGAATTCGCAGCTCTGCGGACCAGCCCTCGGCGCCGACGCGTGTCGCCACCGTCCACAGGCCGTCCCAGCTCGTGTTGACCTCGCGTCCTTCGTTCGCGATCTGTGCGTCGGACTTCGCGCCGCGCGGACTGGTCACGAACACGAATCCGTTCCGGCGATCGGCGAAGGTATCGAGGATCACCTCGAAGGTGTCCTGCTCGCCCGGCATGAAGTCCTTGCGGATGTCGTTGACGATGAGGCCCGACGGCGCCGAGTCGTGGCACATGACGGCGATGTAGAGCGCGTCGGCATCGAACGCGACGCGGACCTCGGTCCGCTCGGTCGCCGGCTGCCCTTCGTGCGGCTCGGCCTGAACGAATTCCGCCGCCGGCTCGGCGGCGCGCCACACCTCTTCGTCGAGCGATCCATCGAGCGTGATCGGCGCGCGCGCGTTCGCGGCCGTGACGACACGGCCGTCAGGCGATTGAAGAACGACGGGAGGATTCGCGTCGGCGGCGCCGAGCGCCGCCAGCATGGACACCAGGATCAGCAATTGGCAGCGGAGACGTTACCATGATCGGACAATCCCCGAGGGGATCAGGCGATGATGGTCGCTATCGACGGCACTTTCGAGAGTTGGCAACACGCGGCGCGCGATCTGCTGCGGCGCGGTGTCGCTCCAGACGAAGTGACGTGGATCGAAAGCGCTGCGGCGCCCTCCCCCGCTTCCGAGCCCACGCCCGGCGACAGCTCGCGATTCGTGGTGCCGCGCCGTTTCGTCGAGCTCGCGCGCGCCGCCGCGACGCATCCGAACTCCGGCCGCTGGACCACGATGTACCGCGTGCTCTGGCGTCTCGTTCACGAGAATCGTGGTCTGCTGGATGTGTCCGACGATCCGGACGTCCGTGCGCTCGTCGATTTGCAGCCGCGCCAGCAGACGATTCCCGGGTTCGAGCTCGAGCCGCCGCCGCTGGTGAAGCCTGAACAACGCAGAACAGTCTCCACGGTGTCCGACATCCCCGCGGCCGCCGATCTCGGCGAGCTCGGGTCTGCCGCGGAATCGTGCACCCGCTGTGAGCTGTACAAGAATGCGACCCAGACCGTGTTCGGGCGCGGCCCATCGAGCGCGCCGCTCGTGCTCGTCGGCGAGCAGCCTGGCGATCAGGAAGATCTACAGGGCGCTCCGTTCGTCGGTCCCGCCGGCGAAGTGCTCGACCGCGCGCTCGCGGAGATCGGTCTCGATCGCCGCAGCGTGTACATCACGAACATCGTGAAGCATTTCAAGTGGGAGCCTCGCGGGAAGCGGCGCATTCACATGACGCCGCGCGCCAACGAGATTCACGCGTGCCGTCCGTGGCTGGAGGCCGAGCTGGGATTCGTGAAGCCCCGCGTCATCGTGTGCCTGGGATCGACCGCGGCGCAGGCACTGATCGGCGCGACGTTCCGCATCACGCGCAGTCGCGGACAGTTCTATCGATCGCAGTGGGCGCCGTGGGTGATGGGCACCTATCATCCATCCGCCGTGCTGCGCGCCGAAGATCCCGCGGGCGCGGATGCCGTGTATCGATGGTTAGTCGAAGATCTCCGTCACGCAGCCGGGCGCACAGCGGAGACTGAACCCCGCGATTAGCGCATGGCTTCGTGGAGGCCGCGCTAATATCTCCGGCCCTGATCGGCTCTCGCGTCGGCCCGGCCTGACACAGGGCTTGCCGTCGAGGCCGGTGACAAGCGGACCGTGAGATCGACACCGTCAGCGGTCTGGACCGACTTCGCGAGTACCGCGGCCTTGATGTCGAGGTGTTCGACGAGCTGTCGGGTCAACGCCGGCGGCCACGGAACCTCGCGGGTCACCTTCATGCCGAGGAGAGTACGGGCGACGCCGGACACCGTCACCGTCGACGCGACGAGCGATGCGGCATCGACGCGGAGCGCGCCCGCCTCGATGAACACGAGCACGCGATTCCGAGCCACGAGCGGAGGGAGTTCGGTTTGCGTATCGACGAGGAAGACGCGCGGGTCGAACACGCCGACCACGCGCGCGTTCGGCATCCGAACGAAGCGGCCAGCGAACGAATTGAGATGATCGCCGAGCGTTCCCGGGCGCACCGCAATCGGCAGTTCAGTGCGGCGCGTCTGGAGTGGTCGCTCCGCTTGTGATGACTGCCTGACAACCATGCGCGGTAACGTGCGTCGTGCTGCCAGCTCGCGGCGTGTGGAGGTGACGACCGACGTCGCGACCAGGACGGCATGGGAAGCAAGCTCCTCACGGATCCGCTCGTCGACGCCGCTCCAATCGTCGCTCTGCTCGATTCCAGCGTCGTCGAACCAGCGGAATATTCCGCGCGCGGCAACGGTGGTGCCGACGAGCGGCGTTGCCTCGGCGTCCGGCACGAACACGAGCAATTCATCACCTTTGGCGGTGTCGGGCGCCATCGTGAACAGCCGCGGCGCGTAAATCTGCTCGACGCGACCCGTCACGCTCGAATCGTGTTCGTACGGGTTGCGCGGTGGCGGGTCGCTGCCAATCGCCGGGCTACCAATCAGCAACATCAACGCCGCGATCGCCGATCCGTGTGGTGACATAGCGGCCTCCTTTCAAGCGTGGCGCGGCAGTGAACGCGATTTCGCCGTCATCCGATGCTGGAGCGTGCGCGTCCGCGGCGGATCTTATCGCCGAATCGGCGCTATGATGGGAACTCTGGTCGGCGGGTGCGAAAGGAATTTTTTATGCGTCGCGCCTGGCTTCAATTCGCGGCGGTCGTCGCGCTGACCGTGATTCCCAGCCCCGTCATCGCTCAGGATTGGTCCCAACCCTGGGCGGATCCGCTGGACCGTCCTCCACGCGTCGACCTGAGCGGGTCGGCAGGATTTCTGATGCCGACACGCTGGAGCAGCCTGGTGCTGCTCGGATCGATATCCTCAGCGACCGGCGTGCTCGAACAGGTTCTCGCACGCGATCTGCGCGTCGAGCCGGACAGGGAGTTCGACGTCGCGGCGACCTACTGGCGCGGCCGCTACGGCGTTCGGACCCAGGCAGGATTTTCACGTTCCTCGTTGACGATCGGCGCTACGCCGGCAAACCCGCCGCAATTGTCCACGACGGACACGACGTCGATCGACATCGACACCTGGCTGTATGACGTGCGCGGGGCAATCGGCTTCACCGAGTACGCGCCCAGCCGTCGGATCTGGCCGTACGGGTTCTTCGGATTCGGCGGCATCACATACAACCTGAAGGGAACAGTCGTCCCGCCGCTGACGTTCATCGAACGAACTCCGAGCCGGTCCGGCACCACGATCATCGTCGCCGGCGATGGTCGCCAGTTTCTCCTGTCCGTCGATCAACCGGGAATCGAGACCGTGTTCGCGGTCACCTTCGGCGTGGGAACCGACTTTCGCATTCCGCTCGGCCCGGGAGGCGTCGCACTGCGGCTCGAAGCTTCTGACCGTGTGGCGCCGTCGCCGCTCGGGTTGCGTATTCGCGAATTCTCACCTGTCGGCGCGTTCGCGCCCGACGCCGGCGTCCGCTTCGGCATCGTTCATCATCTGAGCGCAACGGCCGGAATCGTGGTGCAGATCGGCCGGTGACAGTTTCAAGTTTTTTTCAAGTGGTCAATCGGCCCGGCGGCGACGCCGTCGGGGACGCTGTCGCACGTCTTCCACAGCGGCCTGACCAGCGGCTCGGTAGAACGCGATGATCTCTTCTGGCGTCTTGCCGGCGAGGCGGCGCGCGTGCCGATCGCGAATCGTCCGCGCCATTTCGACCGCTCGAATGCTACGCCGCAAACTGAATGATCTCCAGTTCGACCGACGTATCGACACTGGCAAGCAGCTTCTCGACTTTCGCGAACACCGGATCGGCGATCAAGTACTCCCTGCACCCGTGGCATTGGGACACCGGTAGGTTCTTGAGGATGACAATCGTCTGCTCGCTCACCTTGAAGGGAAGGTCAGTCGTGGTCGCATTTAACGTGCTGCCGCAGACTCCGCATTTCATGATTTGCCTTTTCGAGTCCTCAGGTCCGATTCCCACTCGTCGGTACTTGGATGATACGCCGTGACGACCCTCACGTTCTCGACAATACGGGTGGCCTCAAGGCCGACCGATATGCCGATCTTCAGCAACGAAGTCGTGGAGCCGCTCGAGACGTTGAAGAAAGCGTGGCTGGTCGTCCTGAAGGCCGACGGCGATCCGCACTGGCGCGACCTGAGGCACGAATACGCGTCCACGCTCGTCGAGCGAGGCGTGCCTCTGGCCCAGGTTCGCGATCTTCTGAGCCACGCGTCGATTCTCACGACGGAACGCTACGACAACCAGAAGCTCGAAGCTCTTCAGGCTGCTGTCGAGCGATTGGAAGGAGGCAAGAAGTTCGACACCACGGAGGCCGTGGACAGAGTTTCAAGTACTTTTCAAGTTTCAGTCGATCAGCACTTCGCCGACAGCGCTGACGCCGCACGAAAAATCCTCAGAACCAACTGACAGTTTGTTGGTTGGGATTTGGCTTGCCATCCGAAGCCATGAGCGAAGCGAGTGCTTGGCGAAGGGTGGTAGCGGTACGGGGATTCGAACCCCGGTCCCGTGGCTGAGAACCACGTGTCCTGACCCCTAGACGATACCGCCACACGCCGCTAGGAACTCAGCATATTACCAAACTTGTATGATTGGATCCATGCTTCGCTGGCTCGCTGCGCTGCTCGTGCTCCTCGTGCTCGCTGCTGGAATCGCCTATGTCGTCGCCGGCCGCGGCGCGCCGCCGCGCGTGACGATCAATCAGCCGACACGCTTCGTCGGACGGACTGGATCGCTCGACGTCACTGCAGAAGCGCCGAACGCCAAATTCACGGCGCTCGACATCGCGCTCGAGCAGAACGGCCGGCGCGTGCCGTTGTTCGCGCTCGGGAGCGCGCAACAGGCGACGGTCGCACACGTGGATCCGAATCAGCTCCGCGTGTCCCGTCCGATCGGCAAACAGAGCATCCCCGAGCTGCAATCCGGCAACGCGCGCATCGTCGTCACGGCGACGCGTCCGTCGTTCCTGAATCTGCGGCAGTTGACGAGCACGGCGTCGAAGGACATCCAGGTGCGGCTGGAGCCGCCGCGCATCGCAGTCGTCTCGACGAAGCACTATGTGAATCTCGGCGGCTCCGAGATGGTCGTGTACCGGGCCACGCCGCCCGACGACGTGACATCGGGCGTCCGCGTGGGCGACGTCGAATATCCGGGATTCCCCGCCGCCGGCGCGGGTGTCACGGGGACTGACCGGGGGGCAGGGGCCCCCGGCGTGAGCAACGACTTGAGAGTGGCGTTCTTCGCGCTGCTCCACGATCAGGATCTGCGGACGCCGATCGTCGCGTTCGCGCGCGACGAGGCAGGCAACGAAGCGAAGACGACGTTCGTCGACAACGTGTTCCCCAAGCCGTTCAAGAAAAGCCGCATCGAGCTCGACGACAAGTTCATCGATCGCGTCGTGCCCGAAATCATCGAGCACTCGCCGGAGATGAAGATGACCGCGCCGGCCCAGGGCAGTCCCGAGATGCTGGCCGCGTTCGTGAAAGTCAACAGCGAGCTGCGAAAGATCAACGCGAACCAGATCGCGGCGTTCGCGGCGAAGACGTCGCCGACCAGATTGTGGAGCGGCCCGTTCGTACAGCTCGGCAACTCGCAGGTCGAGGCGAGCTTCGCCGATCACCGCACGTACTTCTACAAAGGCAAGGAAGTCGATCAGCAGACGCACCTCGGATTCGACCTGGCCGTGACGAGCCGCGTGCCCGTCGTCGCCGCGAATGCCGGCACGGTGATGAATGCGAACTGGCTCGGCATCTACGGGAACTGCGTGATTCTCGATCACGGCATGGGCGTGCAATCGCTCTACGGCCACCTGTCGTCGTTCGACGTGAAGACCGGCGACACGGTCACACGCGGCCAGACGATCGGCAGGAGCGGCATGACCGGACTCGCCGGCGGCGATCACCTGCATTTCACGATGCTCGTCGGCGGACGCATGGTGAACCCGGTCGAGTGGTGGGACGCCCACTGGATCGCCGATCGGGTCGAGCGGAAGCTGAACGAGTCGAGGTAGAAGTAGAATAGACGGTTGTTGCGAATGCTCTTTTTCATTCAGGAGATGTCAATGCGCCAACGAAACGTGTGGATAGGAACGATCGCGATTGCGTTCGCGGCGTCAGTCGTCGCGTGCGGTGGAGGCGGTCCGTCGAATACCTCGGCGCCGCCGTCCGCCCCCGCCGCGACGCCCGCCGGGCAGAAGGTCGACACGTCGGTCGCCGGCAAAGTGTCCGGCACGGTCGTCGTCGACGGCGCCGTGCCCAAGAACGATGCGATCAAGATGAACGCCGATCCGGTCTGCATACGCGAGAACAAGGAACCCCAGTTCCAGGCCACCTACGTCGTCGGCAGCGACGGCAAGTCGCTGGGCAACGTGTTCGTGTACGTGAAGGACGGACTCGGCAACTACGTGTACGACACGCCGACCGAGAAGGCGACGATCGATCAGAAGCAGTGCCGCTATCACCCGCACGTCTTCGGCGTGCGCGTGAACCAGCCGATCGAAATCATCAACAGCGATCCGACGCTGCACAACATCCATGCGCTGCCGAAAGGCAATTCCGAGTTCAACACCGGCCAGCCGATCCAAGGCATGAAGATGACGCACACCTTCGACAAGAAGGAAATCATGGTCCCCTTCAAGTGCGACGTGCACAGCTGGATGAACGCCTACGTCGGCGTGCTGGATCATCCGTACTTCGCCGTGACGAAGGACGACGGCAAGTTCGAGCTGAAGGATCTGCCGGCGGGCAGCTACACGCTCGAAGCGTGGCACGAGAAGTTCGGAACGCAGGAAGTGAAAGTGACGCTCGCCGAGAAGGAATCGAAGGAAGTCACCTTCACGTTCAAGCCGACCGTGGCGACGACGACGAATAACTAGCGGTGGTTGGAGTCGTCGGGTAGGTCAGGTGGGGCTGGTAGGCCTGTTGCGTGGACCCGCCTGACCCCGCCGACCCGCCCGACCCACTCGGCCTACCAGACCTATCAGACCTATCAGACCTCGATGCTTCACAAGTTCGCCAAGTTCGTGGCCTCGTGCACGGTCCTGCTGATTCTGGCCGGCAGTCTCGTCACGAGCCACGACGCGGGATTGTCGGTACCCGACTGGCCCACGAGCTACGGCTGGAACATGTTCACGTTCCCGCCGCGGCTGTGGGTGGCGAACATCTTTTATGAGCACGGCCACCGGCTGATTGCGTCGAGCGTCGGCTTCCTGACGATCGTGCTCGCCGCGTGGCTGTGGATGAAGGACTCGCGTCCGTGGCTGCGATGGCTCGGCGTCGCCGCGCTCGGCGCCGTCGTCGCGCAGGGTCTGCTCGGCGGAATGACCGTGCTCCTCCTCCTGCCGCCGGCCGTTTCGACGGCGCACGCGGCGCTCGCCGAGATTTTTTTCTGCATGACCGTGGCGATCGCGCTCTTCACCTCGCCCGGATGGATGCGAGGTCATGACGGAGAGGCGGACCCGACTGGAAACCCCGGGCCGTTCCTGCAACGGCTCGCGACGCTGACGACGATTCTGATCTTTCTCCAGATTCTGGTCGGCGCGACGATGCGGCACACGGGGGCAGGCCTGGCGATTCCCGATTTTCCGCTGATGTTCGGCCGCCTCGTGCCCGATCACTGGGACGCCGGCATCGCGATCCATTTCGCGCACCGCGTCGGCGCCGCCGTCGTCGCGCTGACGGTGCTGTCGACGGCGATTTGCATCTGGCGGCGCCATCCCGATCGCGCCGAGCTCGCGCAGCCGGCGCTCGTCAGCGTGCTGCTGACGATCGTTCAGCTGACGCTCGGCGCGCTGACGATCATCACACGCCGCGACCCGTGGATTAACAGCGTCCACGTCGTCTGCGGCGCGCTGGTACTGACGACGTCGCTGGTGATCACGCTCCGAAGCTGGCGCGTGAAATTCGTGGCCGGCGTCCCGCACGCCGAGAGCGGCGAGGTCGCCGCGTGAAGCCAGCGCGCCTCGCGCCGATGACGGACGTCGTCTCGGTGCGCACTGACGTGGCGCCCCGCCGGATGCCGGCGCTCCTGGCCGACTACGTCGCGCTCACCAAGCCCCGCTTGAATCTTCTGGTCGTCGCCACGAGCGCGGCCGGGTACTACCTGGGCGCGCCGAGTGGACCCGCCGCGGTCCCGATGACGGTCGCGGTCCTGGGCACGGCCCTCGTGGCGGGCGGGGCGGCGGTGTTGAATCAGCTGTACGAACGCGACACCGACGCGATGATGCGGCGGACCCGGCTGCGGCCGCTGCCGGACGGCCGTGTCGCGCCGGCAGACGCGCGCGCGTTCGGGTTTGCGCTGTCGGCGATCGGTCTCATCCTGCTGGCGGCGCGCGCGAACCTGCTGGCCGCGGCGCTCGCGCTGGCGACGCTGGCCATCTACCTCGTCGTCTATACGCCGATGAAACGGCGGACGCCGGTCGCGACGCTGGTCGGCGCCGTGCCGGGCGCGCTGCCGCCGCTCATCGGCTGGACGGCCTCGCACGGCAGCGTGTCGGCGGGCGGCGCGGCGCTCTTCGCCATCGTGTTCCTCTGGCAGATCCCGCATTTCATGGCCATCGCGTGGCTCTATCGCGACGATTACGGCAACGCCGGATTCCCGATGCTGCCGGTCATCGAGCCGGAAGGGCGGAGGGCAGGCCGTCAGGCGGTCATCTACGCGGCGGCGCTCGTGCCGGTGACACTGGTCCCGGCGATCGTCGGCGTCAGCGGATTGATCTACGCGGCAGTCGCCCTCGTGATGGGCATCGCGCTGCTGTGGCTCGCGATTCGGTTCGCGACGACGCGCAGCGATCGATCGGCACGCGCACTGTTCTTCGGATCGATCGTCTACCTGCCGCTCCTCTGGATCGCGATGATTCTGAACCGCGTGTGACTGTTCACGACCTTCCGGCGGTCAACGCTTCGCTCAACGCTCTTTCCGGAATTCTGCTGCTGATCGGGTACGTCCTGATCCGTCAGCGCCGCATCGACACACACCGCAAGGTCATGATCGCGGCGTTCGTCACCTCGTCGATCTTCCTCGTCTGCTATGTCGTCTACCACGCGCAAGTGGGATCGGTGCGGTTCACGCGGCAGGGTTTCGTCCGGCCGCTGTACTTCACGATCCTCGCGACGCACGTCACGCTGGCCGCGGCAGTCGTGCCGCTCGCGCTCGTCACGCTGTCGCGCGGCCTGAAGGCGCGCTACGCGCGGCATCGCGTCATCGCGCGCTGGACGTTTCCGATCTGGTTGTACGTGTCGGTCACCGGCGTCCTGGTCTATGTGCTGCTTTACCAGCCGACATGGCTTCTCTGAATTGAGTAGTCGCAAAATCTGGTAATCGGGGATCCCTAGTACAACAAATACTTCGCCCGTGTAGCGCGCCACTGCGCCTCGTCTGCGCTCCATGACGCGGCGATCGACGCCGGCTCGTCCCCCGCGCGAATCTTCGCCAGCACCGCTTTCGATCCGAACAGCGCCGCGGCGTCTTCGAGCCTGAACTGCTGACCGTAGAGTCGCGACAGCGCCGACGCGACCTCGAGACCGACGCGGACGGGGCGCAGCCGATCGCGGTCGGTGACGATCATGAAGACGCCCTGGCAGGGCTGGCCGCCCAGCTTCGCGCCGGCGGCGGGCGTGAACGCGACAGGATAGAAGCGGATGCCCGGCAGTTCGCGCGCGTTGAGCGCCGCGGCGAGCGCGACGGCGTCGATCCACGGCGCGCCGATGTGCTCGAAGGGCGTGTCGGTCCCGCGTCCGACTGAGAGATTCGTCGCCTCGATCGCGCCGATGCCGGGATACAGCGACGCGGCGACCAGGTTGCGCATGTTCGGCGACGGGTTCGTCCACGGCAGTCCGGTTGCGTCGAACCATTGGTCGCGCCGCCAGTTCTTCATCGCCACGACGGTGAGGGCGGCGCCGATCTTCTGTTCGCCGTTGAACAGGCGCGCGAGCTCGCCGATGGTGAGCCCATGGCGAATCGGCATTGGCATGTAGCCGGTGAAGCCGACCGCCGCCGCATCCAGGCTCGGGCCTTCCACCTCCACGCCGCCGATCGGATTCGGCCGATCGAGCACGACGACCGGCAGCCCGCGCTTCGCCGCCTCTTCCATCACGTACGCCATCGACGTCACGTACGTATAGAAGCGAACGCCGATGTCCTGCAGATCGATCACGATCGTGTCGATGCCGGCGAGCATGGCTTCGGAGGGACGGCGCGTGTCGCCGTAGAGCGAATGAATCGACAGCCCCGTCTTGTCGTCGCGTGATGACGACACGCGTTCGTCGAGCTGACCGCGGATGCCGTGTTCGGGGCTGAAGAGCGCGACGAGCGTGACGTCTTTCGCGTTGGCGAGCAGATCGATCGTGCTGACGCCCTTGCGCGATCGGCCGGTGTGGTTCGTCAGGAGACCGACGCGCTTGCCGCGCAGCCGCGCGAACCCTTCGGCTTCGAGGACGTCGATGCCGGCGAGCGTCGGAAGTTCCGCGTGCGCCTGCGCTGCGTCTTTGCCGCGGGCTGTATCGGCGTTCAATGCGGACAGCGCGGCCGCGGCAACGGTCGCCACCCGTCCGCGCAGCGCCGTCACGTCGCCCTTGCCGTCGGGATGCACGCGGTTCGACAGGAAGATCACGTAGCCCTTCGTCGCGGGATCCATCCAGAGCGACGTTCCCGTGAATCCGGTATGGCCGAACGTCGATCCGACGCGAAACAAGTCGCCGCGGTTCGACGAATAGGTCGTATCGATGTCCCATCCGAGACCGCGCACCTCCTTCATGCCCGCTGGCCCCGTCGGGATCGCCGGCGTCGTCATGCGCTCGACCGTCGCCGGCGACAGAATCTCGGCGCCGCCAAGCCGTCCACCATTCAGCAGCATGCGGCAGAAGCGCGAGAGATCGGCCGCGCTGCTGAAGAGGCCCGCGTGGCCGGCGACGCCGTCCATGCGCCGCGCAGTCGGATCGTGGACGACGCCGCGCAGGAACGGCACCGGCGATGAGCTCTGTTCGCAGGGCCACGACATCGGCCGGCAGCGTTCAGTCGGCGCGATGCGCACGCGCAGCGACTCCGGCGGCAGGAACATCGTGTCCGTCATGCCGAGCGGATCGAACACGTGCCGCTTCGCGTAGCGATCGAGCCGCTCGCCGCTGACGCGGGCGACGATGTCGCCGAGCAGGAAGAAGTTGATGTCGCTGTACACAAACCGCTCGCCCGGCGGAGCGGCAGGTACCTCCTCGATCGCTCGGCGAATCGCTTCCTCCGCGCCGTTGAACTCGACTTCGAGCTCGAGATCCGGGCGCAGCCCGGAAGTGTGGGTCAGCAGTTGCCGGATTGTGATCCCACTCTTGCCGTACTTCCCGAATTCCGGGATGAAC
>DASYQZ010000206.1:0-16775 GCA_036004865.1 Vicinamibacterales bacterium | reverse complement strand
CCCCACGCCGATCCGATCGTCCTTCGGGTCGGCCGGCTGCGCCGGCCGACCCGTCGAACCGCCTCCGTTGCTCCGTTGCTCCGTTGCTCCGTTCCTCCAAAGTTGAAACCGGTCCTCCGTCCACCTCTGTCGGCTATCCCGGGTCGACGATCTCAGGATGAAACGATGACTCGATCGGACATCACTAAGCAGATCGAATCGATGGGCGTCGTCGCCGTCATCCGCCTGAAGGACCCGGCGAGGCTGCGCGCGGTCGTCGACGCGCTGGCGGACGGCGGCGTCCGCGCGCTCGAGGTGACCATGACGGTGCCGCGCGCCGTCGATCTCATTCGCGAGCTGGCGCCGACGATGCCTTCCGGGTTCCTGCTTGGCGCCGGCACGGTCGTCGACGCCGAGACCGCGAAAGCCGTCATCGACGCCGGCGCCCGCTATGTCGTCAGCCCCGTGTTCCGGCCCGACGTGATCCGCGCATGCCACATGCGCGACGTGCCGGCGATGCCCGGATGTTTTTCGCCGACCGAGATCCTCGCGGCGCACGACGCCGGCGCCGACATCATCAAGGTGTTTCCGGCCACGATGCTCGGACCGCAGTACGTGAAGGACGTCCGCGCGCCGCTCCCGCAGGTCAAGCTGATGCCGACTGGCGGGGTGACGATCGACAATGCCGGCGACTGGATTCGCGCCGGCGCCGTCGCGGTCGGCATCGGGTCGGCGCTGGTCGACGCGAAGGCAATTGACGCCGGGCAGTTCGACGTGATCGCCGCCAACGCGCGCAAAGTGATCGCCAACGTGAAATCCGCACGCTCATGACACCGACCGTCGTCACCTTCGGTGAATT
Source organism: Vicinamibacterales bacterium (assembly GCA_036004865.1). GTDB lineage: Bacteria > Acidobacteriota > Vicinamibacteria > Vicinamibacterales > CAVVIG01 > QHWF01. The sequence goes on along the minus strand of DASYQZ010000206.1, from coordinate 15,937 downwards.
GCTCCTGCGGCTCAGTCCTCCCGGCTTCGAACGCTTCTTTCAATCGCCGGCGCTCTCCGCGACGTTCGGCGGCGGCGAGGCGAACGTCGCCGCGTCTCTCGCGCAGTTCGGGTTGAACAGCCGCTACGTGACCGCGCTGCCCAAACACGCGATCGGCGAGGCGGGCGTCCGCGCGCTGCGCGCGGAGGGGATCGACACGAGCCACATCGTCCGCAGCGGCGATCGCGTCGGCATCTACTTCGCCGAGACCGGCGCGAGCCAGCGGCCGTCGACCGTCATCTACGATCGCGCCCGTTCGGCGATCAGCGAAATGGATCCGGGCGCCGTGGCCTGGGACACGGTGATGAACGGCGCCGCGTGGTTTCACGTGACCGGCATCACGCCGGCGCTCGGTGCGAAGGCCACCGAGTCGACGAAGGCCGCGGTCGTGGCGGCGAAGCGCGCCGGCGCGAAGGTGAGCGTCGATCTGAATTTCCGGAAGAAGCTGTGGTCCGAGTCGCAGGCGCAGGCGACGATGAAGCCGTTGATGCGCGACGTCGACGTCGTGGTCGCGAACGAGGAGGATCTGCAGACGGTGCTCGGCATCGCGGTCGAAGGCGCGGATGTGACCGGGGGCGCGCTCGACATCGCCGGATACCGCGCCGCAGCCGAGCGCGTGACGCGCGAATTCGGTCCGAAGCTCGTCGCGGTCACGCTGCGCGAGAGCCTGTCGGCGAGCGACAACGGCTGGAGCGGCGTGCTCTGGGACGGCGGCGCGGGCGTGCTGCATCAGAGTCAACGGTATGTCGTCCGCCTCGTCGATCGCATCGGCGGCGGCGACAGCTTTGCCGCCGGCCTCATCTACGGCATCGTCACCGGACGTCCGCTCGATGCCTCGCTGCGATTTGCCGTCGCGGCCAGTGCGCTGAAGCAAACGATCCCGGGCGACATGAACCGCGCGACGGTCGCGGAAGTCGACGCGCTGGCGAAGGGCGATGCGACCGGACGCGTGCAGCGATAGATGTGATAAGGTGTCGCGTCCGTCACCGCGCCGCATTTCGCGGCCGGTCACACCAGGAGGTTGATATGTAGCGCCCTGATTCCCGAGCACACATGAGCCGCACAGGACCAGGTCCTGATGCTGTGCTGATTGACAAGCCGTCGTGGCAGGCGATGCCCGGCGGCTTCTGTATTTCCAGGCGGGCGGACACGCGGGTCCGCCCCTACGAAACAGGTTTCGGAACCGGATCGCGCCCATAGCAAGGCCGGTTTTGAATCGTTTCTGTAGGGGCCGACCCATGTGTCGGCCCAAGGCTTTGAAGCCACAAGGAGAGACGCACATGAGTCAGCACACGCCGCAGGATCACATCTCCAGGAAAAAAGTAGTCTACAGCATGCCCGGCGTCGACGCGGTGACGGTTCGGCGAGACGTGCAGTATCGAAACAACCGACGCGGGTGCCCTCACGATGGATCTTTACTATCCCCCCGATTCGACGAGCGGCGCGCGAACACCCGCTGTCGTGTTCGTGACTAGCGAGACGTCTCGCGAGATCATCCGGCACATGCTGGCGTTCCTGCGATTCAATCTAGCCGCAACGACATCGGAGTAAGATTTGCGCCTATGCGTCTCCCACTGAGTGTCGGAATTGTCGCGACGACGTGTTGGGTGGCCGGGTCGATGCCGCGTGCGCAGGCGCCGGCCGCGGATCTCGTGCTCACCAACGGCCGGATCATCACGGTCAACGCGGCCGATTCGATCGTCCAGGCCGTCGCGATCGCCGGCGGCCGGATCGTGGCGGTCGGCACGAACGACGTGATGCGATCGCGGATCGGTCCGGCGACGCGCGTCATCGATTTGGCCGGCCGCACGGCGACGCCGGGATTGATCGACACGCATGTCCATTTCTCCGAGACCGACGCGCTGTTTTCCGTCGACCTCGGCGACCTCGCCGTCAAGACCATGAGCGACGTCCTCGCCCGCGTCGCCGCGCAGGTGGCGAAGCGGAAGCCTGGCGAATGGATCCGGGGACGCGGGTGGGACGAGGGGAAGCTTGCCGAGCGTCGGTACATCCATGCGTCCGATCTCGACAAGGTCGCGCCGAACAACCCGGTCTGGCTCACGCACACGACAGGGCACTACGGCGTCGCGAACAGCTACGCGCTGAAGATGGCCGAAGTGCGCAAAGAGACGACGGACCCGCCGGCCGGAACGATCGATCGCGACGCCGGCGGGAATCCGACCGGCGTGATGAAGGAAGCGGCGCAGGGTCTCGTCACGCGGCTGGTCCCGCCTTATACGCGCGACGAGCAGCGGCAAGGCCTCATCAGGATGATCGAGGACTTCAACAAAGAAGGGATGACCGCCGCGAAAGATCCCGGCATCGGCCAGCAGAAATGGGACCTCTATCAGGAGCTTCACGACGCCGGCAAGCTGACCGTCCGCATGTTCGCGCTGTGGTCCGGCGCGAGGCGCGTCGAAGACAACGCGCAGGTCATGGCGCGCGTGCAGGCGCATCCCAAACCATCGGACTCGTCTTCCGATCGCGTATTGATTTCGGGCGGCGTGAAGATGTTCATGGACGGCAGCGGCGGCGCGCGCACCGCGTGGATGTACGGCGACTGGAACAAGAACTTCACCGAGAAGGACACCGGCAACGTCGGCTACCCGGCGACGCCGCCCGACGCGTATCGCCAGATCGTCACGACGCTGCACAACGGCGGCATTCACGTCAGCACGCACGCCATCGGCGATCGCGCCATCGACTGGGTCGTCGACACTTACGAGCAGGTGCTGAAAGCCCGGCCGACGCGGGGCCTGCGCCACGGCATCATCCACGGCAACACGCCGACCAATCACGCGATCGACGTGATGGCACGGCTGCAGGCCGAGTACGACGCCGGCTATCCGGAGTCGCAGGCCGAGTTCCTGTGGTGGATTGGCGACAACTACGCCGGGAATCTCGGTCCCGAGCGCGGGCTGCGCCTGAAGCCGTTCAACACGTACCTGAAGCGAGGAATCAAGTGGGCCGGCGGATCGGATTACGGCGTCACGCCGTTCCCGGCGCGCTACGGGCTCTGGTCATCGGTCGCGCGCCAGACGCTCAACGGCACGTTCGGCGCGACGCCGTTCGGGCTGCAGGAACGCGTCGACATCAGGACCGCGCTGCGTTCCTACACGATCTGGGCGGCGCATCAGATGTTCCTCGACGATCGCATCGGATCGATCGAAGTCGGGAAGGACGCCGACATCGCCGTGTGGGACCGCGACATGTACACGGTCCCGACCGATGCGCTGAAAGACCTCAGGTGCGAGCTGACGATCTTCCGCGGGAGGATCGTCTACAACGGTCGGCCCTAATCGCATCTATCGACGGTCTCACGAAGATCACGAAGATCACGAAGTTCACGAAGATTCTTTGTACAAAAGCGTTCTTCGTGGTCTTCGTGATCTTCGTGAACACCATCAGCGCGCTGCCGGCCATCGTTGAACCACCTTTCCGCTTTCGTCGAGCGACTCCATGCGTGGATTCCCGGTCGCGTCGACCGTCAGCGTCAATCGCGGTTTGCCGTTCGCGTCGGCCAGGACGATCGTCGCGGCCTTGTCGGCGTTCTTGCCGACGAACACCCGCCGCGGCGCCGGCGGCGCTCCGGCGCGCGCCGCGCGAACGGCGGCGTCGCGCTGAGCGGGATCCGTCATCCGGTTCGCCGCGTTCAACGCGTCGATGAGCTCGCTCAACGGCCGATCGGAGCGATCCCAGACCTCGAGCGCCGCGGTGCGCTGGCCGTTCGACTCGCTGTAGCGCAGTCCGATGGTCTGATCCTGCTTCAACTGGTCGAACGTGATGCCGGCCTGTGCCGCACGCTGCCCGTTGGCGACCCGGCCGGAGTACGTCAGGCCGCCGACCTCGTCGCCCTCGTCGTTGAAGAAGATGATGCCGGCCACGGGCCGGGCGCGCTCGATGACTTTGCCGTCGAGCACACCCGGATGCATGCGGTCCTTGTCCGCGATCACCATGCGCAAGGTCCCGTCTTTGTCGACGAGGTTGATCCGCTCGACGGTGATCTCGCCGAGATTCTGCGGCGGCGGAGACGCCGGTTGCCGGAACGCCGCCGTCGCGAGCACGACGAGCGCGAGTGCGATGACGATCATGTACGCACGCATGAACCACAACTGCCGGCGTAACGAGACACGCATTCCATCCTCCGCATCACGGGATTCCCGGCCCTGATTGCCGTGGTAGTGTAAGCGCTGCGCACCGGAGGAGGGATGACCGTTTCGCGGCTTTCGCGATTTTCTCGACGGGGCTTCATGCAGTGGGCCGCGTCGATGTCGGCAATTGCCATCCCATCCATCGGCGATGGTCCGCAGGCCGTCAAGTCCGCGTTCCGTCCCGAGCTCCTGCCGCCGAAAAAAGAAATCTGGGACCAGCAGCTCTGGATGGCGAAGCTCGGCCCGAAGTACACCGGCAACAAGGCGCACGCGACGTTCGTCGAGTTCCTCGCGACGCACCTGAAATCGCACGCGGTGGACGTCGCGCGCGAGCGCTACGCGCTGCCGCGGTGGGACGCGCGCCGCTGGGCGATCACGATTGCTCCCGAGTCCAGGACCCCGTTCGACGTGCCCGTCACTTCGTACTTCCCGTACTCCGGTCAGACGCCGGCATCAGGCGTCACCGGCGAGCTGGCCTTCGCGGGCACGAATCCTCAGTTCACGCTCGACGGACTGCAGGGCAAGGTGGCGCTCGTCGAATGTCCGACGAACACGCGCGAGTTCGCGACGTTGTACAAGGTGTGGGGCGTGCATCCGCCAAACGAGACGTTTCCCACGGCGACGCGTCCGGCGCGCGGACCGGTCGGCGATCTGACGCGCTTTCAGAAAGCGGGCGCGGTCGGCGTCATCCTCGCGTGGACCGACATCTCGGATGCGAACGCGGCCGACCAGTACACGCCGTTTTCGCGTCCGTTGCAGAACATTCCAGGACTGTACGTGGGACGGGAGACCGGCGCGAAACTCCGCGCGCTCGCCGGCAGCGGCGCGAAAGCGACCGTCGTGTTGGAAGCGGACATCGTTCCCGACACGCCGACCGACACGCTCATCGCGCTCCTGCCGGGCGTTTCGCGCGACGAGATCATCATTATCAATACGCACACCGACGGCCCGAACGCGACCGAGGAGAACGGCGCGCTCGGTATCCTCGCGCTGGCCAAGTACTTCTCGAGGCTGCCGCGTCACCAGCGGAAACGCACGCTCGTGTGCCCGCTCACCACGGGTCACTTCGCGGGCCCGTTTGTGCCGTCGATGCGCGGCATCATCGCGAGGTACCCGGATCTCATCAAGAAGACGGTCGCCGCGGTCACCATCGAACATCTCGGCTGCGAAGAGTGGATGGACGTGGCGGCTAGGCACGACATTGCTGACATTGCTTACAGGGCGACCGGTAACCACGAGTGGAGCGTGGCGATCACGCCGTCGAAGCCGATGGCCGACGCGCTGCTCGAATCGCTTCCAGGCAGTCAGGATCGCGCGGGGGTCGTGAACCCGGTGGATATGGCCCAGCGGGGATTTCTAGGCGAGGGAAGCGGCCTGTCGCGCGCCGGCATCCCGACGATCGGGTACATTCCGCAGCCGAACTACCTGCTGGCCGGACCCGCCGACGGGTGCATCGAGAAGCTCAACGCCGACTTGATGTACAGCCAGATTCAGGTGTTCGCGAAGTTGATCCACCGGATCGACGCGATGTCGAGCAGCCAGTTGAAGAGGACATGACGATCACGATTCTTGCCGTGTGGCTGGCCGCGGCGGCGCTCGGACAGCCATCGATGTCCGATGCGGTGATGGATGGAGACGCGAAAGCAGTCGCCGCACTCGTGGCGCGAGGGGCGGACGTCAACGAAAAGGACAGCCAGGGGATCACACCGCTGATGCAGGCCGCGTCCGCGGGACGCCTCGAGATTCTGCGCCTGCTGATTGCGTCGAAAGCCGACGTGAACGCGCGGACGTCGGAAGGCGCCAGTGCGCTGACGGCCGCCGCGTTCAGCGGGTACGTCGACGCGGTGCAGGTACTGCTTTCCAGTCACGCCGACGCGAACGTCCGCGATCAACAGGGCCGCACGCCGCTGATGGCCGCTGCGTTGAACGGGCACGCCGACGTCGTCCGCGCGCTGCTCGCGAAGGGCGCCGACGCGAAGGCCGCGGATCTGGCCGGCGGCAATTCGGTCACGTATGCCGTCGCCAACGGGCACGGCGAGATCCTCGCGTCGCTGGTGAGCGCCGGCGCCGCGTGGCGGGACGAGGACCTCGTCGTCGCCGCGCAAGGCTGTCACACCAGTACCGTGCAGCAGTTGGCGAAGATGGGCGCGAAGGTCAACGCGACGCGCAACGGCCGTCCCGCGCTCTTCATGGCGGTCTGGAGTCATTGCGCCGATACGTCCGCCGTGCTCATCGTGGCCGGCGCCGATGTCAACGCGAAGGGCGGCGAGGGGCGCACCGCGCTGATGCAGGCGGCCGGCGATGGCCGCGCCGAGATCGTGCAGCTCCTGATGGATCACGGCGCCGACATGGAGATGACCGACGAAGCCGGACGGACGGCGTGGATGTACGCTGCGATGGGGAATCACCTCGAGGTCGCCGAGATTTTCAAGAAGGCGCGAGAGAAGAAAAAATAGCGCCTGCGGCCATAGGAAACAGATGACGAGTGTCGAGACCTTTCGCGCCTTCCGGGTGTTCGACGAGAACGGCGCCATTCAGGGACGGATCGTCGACGCCGCGCTCGACGATTTGACGACCGGCGATGTGCTGATCAAAGCGTCGTACTCGAGCGTGAATTACAAGGACGCGCTGGCGGCGACCGGCGCCGGCAAGATTCTGCGGCGCTTTCCGCTCGTCGCCGGCATCGACGTGTCGGGCACTGTCGTGTCGAGCGGCGACGCCCGCTTCGCCATCGGAGACGAGGTGCTCGTCACCGGGTACGACCTCGGCGTCGCCAACGACGGCGGGTATGCCGAATACGTGCGCGTGCCGGCCGACTGGGTGGTTCGAGTGCCTCCCGGTCTGACGCTCTTCGACGTGATGGCGATCGGGACCGCCGGCTTCACGGCGGCGTTGTCGATCGCAGAGCTGGAGCACAACGGCCTTTCGGCGCAGGACGGTCCGGTCATCGTCACCGGCGCGACCGGAGGCGTCGGCAGCATCGCGATCCAGATTTTTTCGGGACGGGGCTACACGGTCACTGCGCTCACCGGCAAAGACCACGAGCGGGAGTTCCTGAAATCACTGGGTGCATCGCAGGTGCTCTCGCGCAAGGGATTGCAGATGGGCAACAAGCCGCTGGAAAAATCGATGTGGGCCGGCGCCGTCGATACGGTGGGCGGCGACACGCTCGCGTGGCTCACGCGCACGATGTCGTACCGCGGCGCGATCGCGAGCTCCGGGCTGGCGGGCGGCACCGATTTGAAGACCACCGTGCTGCCGTTCATCCTGCGCGGCGTCAAGCTGCTGGGGATCGATTCGGTGATGTCTCCGATGGCAGTCCGACGCCACATGTGGGATTGCCTCGCAGCCGGGTTCAGACCGCTGAAGCTGCGCGAGATCGTGCAGGAGATCACGCTCGACGATCTGCCGCGCGCGTTCGCGACGCTGCTCGAGGGCCGGGCGCGCGGCCGATTCGTGGTGAGGTTGTCATGACGTTCATTTCCCGACGCGATCTGCTGAAGCGAGCGGCTGCCGTCGGCGCCGCCGCCGCGATTCCGGTTGATGCGGTTCCCGTAGCGCGAAGCCTTCGTGCGAGCGAAGAACGCTCGGCTGAAGCCGTCGCGCTACAAGCGATCAAACGCGAGCCACTCGAGAATCTGACCGCGAGCGAGATGGATGCGCTCGACGCAATCGTTGCGCGGCTGATCCCGACCGACGCCAACGGTCCGGGCGCAACCGAAGCACGGGCGGCGCACTACATCGACCGCGCGCTCGGCGGCGCGCTCGCGGCGTCTCGACCCGCGTACACGACCGGGCTCGCCGCGCTCGATCGTTACGCGCGCGCATCACGCGGCGCGCCGTTCACGGAGCTCTCGCCGAGCGATCAGGATGCCGTCCTCGTCGACGTCGAGAAGGGCGCCGCCACCGGATTCACCGGCAGCTCCGCCGCGTTCTTCGGCATGGTGCTGAACCACACGCACCAGGGCACGTTCGGCGATCCCTATTACGGCGGTAACGTGAACTTCGTCGGGTGGGATCTCATCGGGTATCCGGGCGTCCGCACGATGGTCACGCCCACCGATCAGAAGCGCCTCGAGTCGAAGACACTGAAGACGGATCACAAGTCGGCCTACGAGTACGACTTCAACAAAGACACCGAGCGGGGGCGGGGCCCCGCGAGTATAAAAAATGACGACTAAGTTGAAAGACACTGACGTCGTGATCGTGGGTCTCGGTGCGGCCGGCGGCGTCGCCGCGCTTCCGCTCGCGCAGGCGGGCATCGAGGTCGTCGGTCTCGAGGCGGGCACGTGGCTGACGCGGCGCGATTTCGCGCCCGACGAGCTCCGCAACAACTATCGCGGCTGGCCGCAAGGCATCCAGAAGGCGAACCAGGAGATTCCGACTTCGCGCGCGAACGCCGCGTCGCCGAACGCCCCGCGCGGCGCCATTCATCCGATGCAGAACGCCGTCGGCGGCACGACGCTGCACTACTGGGCGCAGAGCTGGCGGCTGAACCCCTGGGACTTCAAGGTCGTGAGCGAGACGAAGCGCCGCTACGGCGCGTCTCGAATTCCGCAAGGGTCAACGGTCGAGGACTGGCCGTTCGGCCTCGACGAGCTCGAGCCGTACTACGACAAGGTCGAGTACGAGGTCGGCGTGTCGGGCCAGGCCGGAAACGTCAACGGCAAGATCGATCCGCGCGGCAATCCGTTCGAAGGCGCCCGCAAGCGCGCCTACCCGATGCCGCCGCTGCGGAGCACGGAGTTCCTCGAGAAGATGACGACGGCGGCGCGCGCGCTCGGCTGGAGTCCCTTCCCCGGACCGGCCGCGGTCAACTCGCGCGGGTACCAGAATCGCGCGGCGTGCATGTATCACGGCTTCTGCAATCGCGGCGGTTGCCACGTCGACGCGAAGAACTCGACCGCGGTGACGACGATTCCGCGCGCGCAGGCGACGGGCCGTCTGAAAATCGTCACGCGCGCGCACGTCACGACGATCGAAGTCGACGGCAACGGTCAGGTGACGGGCGTCAACTACCTCGCCGACGGCGTCGAGTACTTTCAGCCCGCGAAAGTGGTGCTGCTCGCGAGCTACACGTACGAGAACGTGCGGATGCTCCTGCTGTCGAAATCGAAGGCCTTCGCGAAGGGGCTGGCGAACAACCACGGCCAGGTCGGGCGCCACTACTTCAGCCATCACATGGGCGCCGGCGTCAGCGCGCTGTTCCCGTGGAACACGAACGCGTGGTACGGCCTGCCGGCGCAGGGCGTCGCCGTCGACAACTGGGCCGACGACAACTTCGATCACGGCGGTCTCGACTTCATCGGCGGCGGGAACCTCTGGGTGTACTCGGATCGACGGCCGATTGGCGCCGCCGGCATGAACACGTTCGGCCGCGCGCCGGCCTGGGGATCGGCGTGGAAGACGTTCATCAAGGAAAATGCCGATCGCTCCAACAGCGCGTACATCCAGAAATCGACGCTGCCGTACGAAGACAACTATCTCGATCTCGATCCGCAGGTGAAGGATCCGCTCGGCTACCCGGTGTGCCGCGTGACGGCGGAATACAAGGAGAACGAGCGGAAGATTTCCTCGTTCACGCAGGACAAGATGGAGCAGTGGTACCGCGCGGCGGGCGCCATCGCGATTCAGCGCGCCCCGCTCGGCGGCGCGATGGGCGTGTCGACGCACGCGTACGGCGGGACCCGCATGGGCGACAACCCGGAAACCAACGTCCTCAATCGCTGGGGCTTCGCGCACGAAGCGCCGAACCTCGGCGTGCTCGGCGCCTCGGTGATGGGAACGAGCGGCGCGCACAACCCGACGCTGACCGTGCAAGCGCTCGCGTGGCGGAGCGCCGAACATCTCGTGAAGAACTGGAAGAACATCGGCAGAACCTGAGGCCGAGTTGCACCGGGGGCACTCGGCGTCGTCAGCCGAGTGAGCCGTCTGCAGTGAGCGGCGGCGCAGTGGCTGCGGCCCCGTCGCACATAACCATGCCGGCCGGAGCGGAGCCGACGAACCGGGGAGTCTCGCGTTCACCGAGTTGGACGAAGCAACGAGCGGTGGAGTGGCGCGGTCAGCTGCGGGGGCTCGCAAACAATCACAACCATTCGCCGCGAATGCCGTGGATGTCGTCCGCTGTCGCGGCTGCCAACATGCTCGACGTCCGGCGGTTGAGACGGGCGGCCGTTGGACGCGACGTCTACGATTGACTGCGAACGGTAGCGCCGGTCAGGTCCACTAACGGTTAGGCTGCTCGGAGTCGTATGAAGCTTTCTGTTGAGGGGCGGCGGCGGGCATGGGACCGGCACGCTCAGGTCGCTCCCGTTGGGTTTCCTGGGAACGTGCGCGGGAATCGGCGTCGCCTTTCATCTCATTGAGAATCGAAGCACATGGTCCGCAATGGTCATTTCGTTACTCGTCGCCGTGGCCACTACGCTCTTGCTGACGCTTGTAGTGGTAGCGCTGTGTTTTCTGTACGAACGCGCGCGTGCCTGAGGCGAGCGGGATCATCGCCGCTGCAGCCGACGAGCGGTGCGAGCCCTTCGAGTTTGATTTTCAAGCGCTGTCGGGCACCGCTCGCGGCTGAGCGGCAGATCGTTGACGGCGTCACTGAACAGTCGGGAGAACAGCACGATGAATCGAAGGGAAATGCTCGGTTCACTCGGGACGGGGATATGGGCGCCAAACCTTCTCAGCCAGGTGGCGTCTCCGGTTGAGGCTTCACGTCACACGATCGACCGCTTCGAAGTCTTCCGCGTCAAGATAAACCATCGTGGAGACTGGGTGCTACTGCGCACCACGACTTCCAGCGGCTTGATGGGACTGGGAGACTGTTCGCAGAGCGGCGACGATCTCAGAGTGCTGGCTTTGCTGGACCAGTACGAGGGGCAACTTCGTGGGCGAAGTATCTTCGGCATTGAGGACCTCCGGCAGTGGAGCCGGTCAAAGGTCGCTGGGCACGGACGGCCTGCAATAGTGGCGCTCAGCGCTGTGGAGCAATCCCTCTGGGACCTCCAGGGTCAAGTCCTTGGTGTGCCAACGTACCAACTGTTTGGGGGAAAGCTACGCTCCCGTGTTCGGCAGTACGCCAACATCAATCGCATGACGACCGATCGCACGCCCGCCGGTTTCGCTCGTTCTGCCGAGCAAGCGGTTGCCGCGGGGTTCGACGCGGTGAAGATGGCCCCTTTTGATGGCTTGCCCGCTGGGCCTCCAGATACGAGATCGCGACAGATTCGGCTGGCTGTTGAATGTGGCCGGGCAGTGCGTCGCGTGCTGGGGTCGTCCCGCGATCTCCTCATTGATGTACACAGCCTCTTGACCGTACAAGAGGGGCTTGAACTCTTGAAGGAGATGGAAGCGCTCAACCTGTACTGGCTGGAGGAAGTCACTGCCGCGGAGCCCCTTGACGCTCTCGCGACCATCAACCGCGCGACGAAGATGACCACGGCCGGCGGCGAAGGGATCTATGGCATCCAAGACTTCTATCGGTACGCGGCCGCTGGAGTTGTTGATGTTTTGATGCCAGACGTGAAGTGGTGTGGCGGCCTGTGGGAACTGCGAAAGATCGCGGCGATGGCGGAGGGTATGTCCCTTCGAGTATCGCCGCACGGTCCTGCGAGTCCGGTCGGGAACATTGCCGCATCACACGTCTGTGCAGGACTACCGAACTTCGAGATTAACGAGTTCGCCTTCGCCGAGGTGCCATGGCGAGCTGAATTGACCGAGCCCCCAGAGTCTTTCGACAAAGGCCACCTCAATGTCAGCGAGCGACCAGGGTTTGGGATCGCGCTCAACGAGAAGATCATCCGGCAGTTCCAACGGTGACGCCTCGCGTGCGGAGCCGTCCAACTCGGCATGCAGCCGACGGCGCGTTCAAGAGTGAGCGCCGCGGCTGATGCATCGCGTTCGAGACAGCGGATTGAACGACTCAGTCATGATGACTGCACAAGAGGAGGATCGTGAACTCAGGTCAGAGCTCCAGAAAGATTACTGAGACGTCTGGATTCAACCAGGTTGCGGATATCGCCGCCCTTCGAAAAACGCGGCCTCATTCAATTTCTTTCGTCACGGAAAGCTCTGAACGGCCACATGGCTACAACTGTTTCATGTATGCGCTCGGACTGGTTGTTCTACCTGATAGATTGGTCGCTCTTGCGCGCCAGCACGAGGACGCTTTTCCGAGCGCGCGTTTCATGGCTCGTCTCGTCGAACGCGGCCTGCAAAACATCAGCGCGTCCGACGCAGAAGACGGTGATCTGGTCATATATTTCGACGCCGCAGGCAATGCAAAGCACGCAGGCATCGTCCAGGGCGGTTACGTAGTATCGAAGTGGGGTACTGGCCATATATGGAAACATCAGTTGTTCGAAATCCCGGCGTCGTACGGCGTGGAGGCCCGCTTCTATCGTCGTATCGATCGCGATGAGGTTCTGCGTCTCTTCGAAGCTTTCGCCCAGGAAGTGGTCGGCAACCGGTCGGCCGCCCAACCTCCGCTTGTAGCCGACGACGGTAATCATGTTCGACCAACTTCGCAGTGACCTCGCGTTCGGTTTACGCCAGCAGCTGAAGACGCCGGCGAACAGCCTCGTCATCGTCGTCACGCTCGCGCTCGGGATCGCGGCGACGAGCATTTCGTTCTCGCTCGTCAACGGATTCTTCATCCGGCCGCTGCCGATTCACGACCCGGCGCGCGTCGTTCGTCTGTACAACACGTACGCCAACGGATTTCCGTACTTCACGATCTCCTATCCGGATTTCGAGGACATGCGCGCGTTGCGCGATGTCTTCGCAGACGCCGTGCTGGAAGAGCCGGCGGCGTTCAGCGTGGGCGTCGGGAGCACGTCGGAGCGAATCTGGGGCGATCTCGTGTCCGAGCGGTACTTTGCGGTCCTCGGCGTGACGCCGCGGTTCGGTCGTGTTTTTGCGCCGCAAGAGGAGTCGGCGGGCGAGCGGGTCGTCGTGCTGAGTCACGGGTTGTGGAAGCGGCGCTTCGGCGCCGATCCCGGCGCAGTGAACAGCACGCTCACGCTCGACGGCGAGCGGTTCCGTGTCGTGGGCGTCGCGCCCGACGGATTCGGCGGCACGACGCTCGGGTTCGCAGCCGATCTATGGGTTCCGATCGCGACGCGATCTCAGATGCGGCTCGGCGACAACAAAGCCAATCGCGGCGCAGGCAGATATTTTGGGCTGGCGCGCCTGCAGCCGGGCGTCACGCTCCCGCAGGCGCGCGCGTCGCTCGACATCCTCGCGCTTCGCCTTCAGCGCGAATTCCCGATCAGCAATACCGGCGTGCGGTTCACGGCGCTGTCCGAGTCCGATGGACGCGTCTTCCCGATGTTCCGCGGCGCGGTGCTCGGCGCCTCGGCGGCCGTCGTGGCGGTCGCGGTACTCGTCCTGCTGATCGCATGCGCCAACGTCGCCGGCGTACTGATGGCCCGCGCGGCCGCGCGGCGGACCGAAATCGGTGTACGGCTCGCGCTCGGCGCGACGCGAACGCGCATCGTCGCGCAGTTGCTCACTGAAGCCGCGAGCCTGTCGATCGTAGCCGGCGGGCTCGGCATGCTGATCGCGTGGCAGGCGACGACGTTTCTGAGCGCGATCCGCGTGACGATCGCGCGCGGCGCCCCGGTCAGCGTCGACGTCGGCCTCGACGGTCGCGTCCTCGCGGCCAGCGTTGTCATCATGGTCGCGACGGCGCTCGTCTTCGGCCTCGCGCCCGCGCTCGAGGCGTCGCAGCCGGATCTCGTCGGGGCGCTGAAGGACGGCGAGATCCGCCGCGGCCTGCGCTCGTCGCGGCTGCGTCACGCGCTCGTCGCCGGGCAGGTGGCGCTCTCGATGCTGCTGCTCGCGGGCGGCGGATTGTTCATCCGCAGCCTGCAGCACGTACGCCAGATCGATCTCGGGTTCGATCCCACCGGCGTGGTCACGACTGCCGTCGACCTGCGCCTGCAGGGCTATTCAGATCAGGAGTCGCGACGGTTCTGGGATCGCCTGCTGAACGATCTGCGGCGCCTGCCTCGCACGCAATCGGTGAGCGTGACCACGCGCGTGCCGCTGGATCTCGGGATCGTCGGGACGCGGATCGGGCCCGAAGGCGCGCGCCCCGGCGACGAGGCCAACTGGGCGACGCTCGAGTACGGGGTCATCGATCCCGATTATTTTCGAACCCTGCGCATCCCTGTGCTGGACGGACGGGCGTTCACCGACGCCGATACGCGGTCGTCTTCGCCGGTGATCATCCTGAACGACGTCATCGCGCACCAGTTCTGGCCCGGCGCTCGCGCCGTCGGGCGCCGCGTGGTGAACGCGACCGGCGAGCGCTACGAAGTCGTCGGCGTCGTCCGGCGCAGCAAATACATGTCGGTTGGCGAAGAGCCCAGGCCGTACGTGTACTTTCCTCTCTCGCGCAACGGTGCGGGCGCGGCGGGCATCGTCGCGCGTGGGACCGGCGATGCTGGGACGTATCTGCGCGAGATTGGCGACGCGATTCACGCAATCGCGCCGGACGTCGCGCTGTACGACGTGAGCACGATGGCGGATCGCGTGAGGAAGTCGATGGCGCCAGCGCTCGGCGGTGCGACCGCGCTGTCGATCGTGGCGCTGATGGCGCTCGTCCTCACGTCGCTCGGGCTGTACGGCACGATCGCCCAGGTCGTCAGCCGCCGCACGTACGAGATTGGCGTTCGCCGCGCGCTCGGCGCCCGCGACCGCGACGTCGTCCGGCTGGTCGTCGGCGATGCGATGGTCCTCGTCATCGCCGGCGCCGCCATCGGTCTGGCCGGCGGCTTCGGCACCGCGCCGCTGCTGCGCAGCGTGCTCTACGACGTCGACCGTCTCGATCCGCTGGCCTTCGGCGTCGCACCGGTGGTGCTGCTCGCGGTCTGCATCATGGCGTCGTGGATTCCCACCTGGCGCGCCGTCCGCATCAACGCAGCGACGGCACTCAGATACGAATGACTTGTCGACTCTGTCGCTTCCGTAGCGCAGCCCGTGAAACCTTTGCGTCAACTCTGTTCGACCAACGCCTCGAAGCATGAAACTTTTGTTGCGGTATCGCGACAATCTTCCGGCGAGCGCCGGTCCAGCCGAGAAGATGCAGCTGCGGTTCTTTCTGAGCCGACAACTTAGGCGCGTATGGGAGAACTATTTCGAAGCCAAGCACCCTCTTGGCCAGCTTCCCCGAGCGAAGCCAACCAAACTTCCGGCCGCAAACAGTCTGCCGTATTTCATGACTGTATTTGACGATGAACCATCGTATCGATTCGTCCCGCTCGTGACTCACGGAAATAAGATCCGCTGTCGATTGTCTATTCGCTACGGTCGGTGGCGAACCGGAGGAGCGGCTCAACTACTCGACAATGGTGACATTGACGCGAGGCTGAAAGTCCTGTTCGATGGGTTGTCGATACCGCAAGCGAATCAATTGAACTTCTCAAAGGTCCATCTGGAACACCAAACCGATACTTGTTTCGTATTGGCAGAGGACGACAGACTGATTGAGTCAGTCGAAATCGGCACGTTTGAAATTCTCGATGCACCGAAGGGACAGAAAGAGGACAACCTTGAAACGGTGTTTCATATACAGGCATCGCTCAAGCCTTTTGTCGACGTCGTGACTTAGGGCGAGTGGTGAAATAACTTGTACAAATTTCGCGTGAGGCGTACGCTCGTGGCATGGTTTCGCCTACGCGAGCGGACGGCACTCGCCTCACGCCAACGGAACGTCGCTGGGTGAAGCTGCTGTCGACCCTGAACGA
>DASYQZ010000205.1:0-21446 GCA_036004865.1 Vicinamibacterales bacterium | reverse complement strand
ATGGCGGCGATGACGAACGCCGCTTTCATCACGATGGAAATCGCGAGGTTGGCCTTGATGTTCCGCACGGTCGCGCGGCTCAGGCGGAACGTGTACGGGATCTTCAGCAGCTCGTCGGCCATCAACGCGACGTCCGCGGTTTCGAGCGCGGCATCGCTGCCGGCCGCGCCCATCGCGATGCCGACATCCGCGGTCGCGAGCGCCGGCGCGTCGTTCACGCCGTCGCCCACCATTGCGACCGACCCAAACCTGCGGCGCAGCTCTTTCACCGCCGCGACCTTGTCCTCCGGCAGCAGCTCCGCACGAACCTCGTCGACGCCGAGCTCGGAGGCGATCGCGTTGGCGGTCGCGTAGCTGTCGCCGGTGAGCATCACGACTTTCTGGACGCCGTGGCGGCGAAGGAGATCGACCGTGTCCCTCCCCGCTTCGCGCGGCCGATCGGAGACCGCAATGATGCCGATCGGCCGATCGTCGAGCGCGACGAGCACCGCGGTGCACCCGCCGGCGCTGATGGCGTCGAGGCGTTCGTGCATCGCCGGCGAGCAGAGCCGCCGTTCCTCGAAGAGCCGGTGGTTGCCGAGAAGCACAGGGGACCCGTTGACGCGTCCTTCGGCGCCGCGGCCCGACAGCGCGACGACCGCGTCGGCGGGCGAAGCTGAAATCCGCGCCTGCACGGCGTGCTCGCGGATGGCGTGCGCGATCGGATGCTCGGACCGCTGCTCCACCGAGGCCGCCAGCCCGACGACCGATGCCGCGGCAGCGCCGTCGAGCGGGACGACGT
Organism: Vicinamibacterales bacterium; assembly: GCA_036004865.1. Taxonomy (GTDB): domain Bacteria; phylum Acidobacteriota; class Vicinamibacteria; order Vicinamibacterales; family CAVVIG01; genus QHWF01. The sequence goes on along the minus strand of DASYQZ010000205.1, from coordinate 20,665 downwards.
CGACGACTTCGGGGGCCCCGCGGGTGAGCGTGCCGGTCTTGTCGAACGCGACGCAGCGCACGCGGCTGGTCCGCTCGAGATGCGCGCCGCCCTTGATCAGCACGCCCTTGCGCGCGGCGGCGGCGAGCGCGGCGACGATGGAGACCGGCGTCGAGATGACGAGCGCGCAGGGGCACGACACGACCAGCAGGACGAGCGCGCGATAGATCCACGTGGACCAGGGCAGGTGGAACACGAGCGGCGGCACGACGGCCATCGCCGCCGCGAGCGCGATGACGGCCGGCGTGTAGATGCGCGCGAAGCGCTCGACGAGCAGTTGCGCGGGCGCCCGCTGCGCCTGGGCGCGTTCGACCAGATGAATGATCCGGGCGAGCGTCGTGTCGCGCCGCACGCGCGTCACGCGCACGTCGAGCGCGCCTCGTCCGTTGATCGTTCCGGCGAACACGTCGTCGCCGGGCGTCTTGTCGATCGGCAGCGATTCGCCGGTGACCGGCGCCTGATTCACCGCGCTCTCGCCGGCCACCACCTCGCCGTCGAGCGGGATCTTTTCGCCGGGCCGGACGACGATGATGGCGCCCGGTGCGATGAGGTCGACGTCGACGCGCCGTTCGCCGGCCGCGTCGCGGACCAGCGCCTCGGTCGGCGTCAGATCCATCAGCGCGCGAATCGCCGTGCGCGCGCGGTCGAGCGTGCGCGCTTCGAGCGCCTGCGCGACGGCGAACAGGAACACGACCGTCGCCGCCTCGGACCATTCGCCGAGCAGGATCGCGCCTGCGGCGGCGATGAGCATCAGCACGTTGATGTCGACCGCGCCGACCCGGATCGCCTTGATCGCTTTTCGTGTGGTGACGGAGGCCGACGCGGCGAGCGAGACGACGAAGCAGCCGATGGCGACCGCCGGCGGTGCATGCGCCGCCTGTGCGACAAAACCCGCACCGAGCGCGGCGCCCGACGCGAGCACCAGCATCTGACGGATGCGCGTGTCGCGCTCGGTCCCCGCGACCGGCTCCTCGTGCTCGAGCCAGGCCCGCATCCCCGTGTCGGCGACGGCATCGGCGATCGTGGACGCTGAGAGCTTCGCGGCGTCGTACTTGACGTGCAGCCGCTGCGCCATCACGTCGGCGGAGAACGCCTCCACGCCGATGAGATGTTTGAACCGCCGCTCGAGCATCGCGACTTCTTCGCGGCAGTCCATCCCTTCGATCTTGAACGTGGATTCGGCGTGCAGCTCGCAGGTGGTGCAGGTCGGGGGCATTTTTTTACTTTGCGCTGGGGCCCCACCCCCAGCGCCTGCCACGCCTCGCCTTCGGCTCGGCGCGATAATTCGCGGCGACTTTCCGCTCAGTCCAGTTCCGCGCGGGTGCCTCAGCGCCGTCGCGGCGTGCCAAGGTCCGCTCCTCGACGTGCTCGAGGCCCTGCGCGAAGAGACGCACGATGTGGTCGTCGTCCAGCGCGTAGAAGATCTGCCGGCCGTCGCGGCGCGTGCGCACGAGGCGCATGCTGCGAAGCAGCCGAAGCTGGTGCGACACGGCGGACTGCGTCAGGCCCAGCAGATCGGCGAGATCCTGTACGCAGAATTCCATTTGCGAGAGCGCGTCGAGGATGCGGACGCGCGTCGTGTCGCCGAGGACCTTGAAGGTCTCGGTGAGGGCCGCCACCGACGGCTCGCTCAGCAGCTGTGCTCTGAGTTGAACATATGAGCGATTGCTCATACGTGCATTCTAATTCAGGGCCGCGACCGCCGCCATCACCTTCTCGTAGTCGGGCTCGTTTCGCGCGTCCTCCAGCACCTCTTTGTGCCGCACCACCCCCTCTTTGTCGAGCACGAACACGGCGCGCTTCGCGATACCCTTCAGGCCGACCATGTCCTCGTTGAAGACCCCGTAGTCCCGGATCACCTGCTTGTTGAAATCGCTGAGCAGCGGAAAGTTGTAGCCCTGCTGATGGTGGAACGCCTTCAGCGTGAAGAAGGTGTCGACGCTGATGCCGTAGACCTGCGCCTGCGCCCGATTCAAGCGGGCCATCGAGTCGCGGAACATGCACAACTCCTTCGTGCACACGCTGCTGAAGGCGGCCGGAAAGAACGCCAGCACGACCGGCTTCCCCCGCTGGTCGCTGAGCTTGACCGGCTGGCGATCGTGGTTCGTGAGGGTGAAGTCCGGCGCCTTCGATCCGACGTCTACAGCCATGTAATCCTCCTGATAGGGCCGTGTAATCCGGACCCCTACATTTTTTACCCCGCTTCGGATAGCATTTTTGTTTGCATCCGTCACGAAGCTTCGCTTCGTGACTAGCGGCGCGGCCGTCGGCCGCGCCGAAGCCGGGCTTGCACACACACGTTCGACACGTTCATCAGCTCTGCTCGCCGTGCAAGCACGGCTAAGGAGTTGTCAGTGATCGAGGTTCAGCACCTGACCAAACGGTACGGCCGGGTCACCGCCGTCGACGACGTGAGCTTCCGCGTCGAGCGTGGCGAGATCCTCGGCTTCCTCGGCCCCAACGGCGCCGGCAAAACGACGACGATGCGCATCCTCACCGGCTACATGCCGGCCACCGAGGGGAAAGCGATTGTCGCAGGGTTCGACGTCTTCGACCAGCCGATCGAAGCGAAGCGCCGGACCGGCTATCTGCCCGAGACGCCTCCGCTCTATCCCGACATGAGCGTCGTCGAGTACCTGACGTTCGTCTCGAAGATCAAGGGCGTCCCGGCGGCCGAGCGGCGTCAGCGCGTGCAGCAGGTGATGCAGAAGACGCGCGTCGACGACATGGCCAATCGCCTCTGCTCGAAGCTGTCGAAAGGCTACCGGCAGCGCGTCGGGCTCGCGCAGGCGCTCATTCACAACCCCGACGTCCTCATCCTCGACGAGCCGACGGCCGGTCTCGACCCGAAGCAGATCATCGAGACGCGGCAACTCATCAAGCAACTGGCCGGCGACCACACGATCATTCTCAGCACGCACATTCTCCCCGAGGTGTCGCAGACCTGTCAGCGCGTCGTCATCATCAACAAGGGACGTGTCGTCGCGGTCGACACGCCCGAGAACCTCACCTCGCGGCTGCGCGGCTCGGAAACGATGTACGTGCAGTTGGACGCGAACGGCGTCGACGCCGCCGGCTCGCTCGGCCGGATCCCGGGCGTCACTCGCGTCGTCGAATCGGATCGCAAGGACGGTGTGGTCGGCTACGAAATCGAGAGCGAGCACGGGCGCGACGTCCGGCGCGATCTGGCGCGCGCCGTCGTGACGAGCGGATGGGGGCTGCTGGAACTGCGACCGACGCGGATGAGCCTCGAAGAAATCTTCCTGTCGCTGACGACTGAGGACCTGGCATCGGCGCCGCCAGCCACGTCTGAAAGCACTGTCAGCGATGTCAATGATGTCAATAACAGGGGCAACGCCGCGCCGTCAGGAGACGCCGTCAATGGGTAATGTCATCGCGATCGGTCAGAAAGAGCTGAAATCCTATTTCTCCTCCCCGATCGCCTACATCGTCATCGGCTTGTGGGCCTTGCTCTACGGCTACTTCTTCGTCGCCATCCTGTCGTTCTTCGTCCGCCAGAGCATGCAGATGAGCCAGTTCGGCATGCAGGGACCGCAGGCGATGAGCGTCAACCAGCAGCTGATTCGCCCGCTGCTGCAGAACGTCACCATCCTCATCCTGTTCCTGATGCCGATGGTGACGATGCGGACCTACTCGGAAGAAAAGCGATCGGGGACGATCGAGCTGCTGCTGACGGCGCCGGTGACCGACTTCCAGATCATCATGGGGAAGTTCCTCGGCGCGATGTTCCTCTACGCGATCATGCTGGGCGTCACCGCCATTCACATCGGCCTGCTGTTCGTGTACGGGCAGCCGGAATGGAAGCCGATCGTGACCGCGTACCTCGGACTGCTGCTGCTCGGAGGCTGCTTCATCGCGCTCGGGCTGCTCATCTCGAGCCTGACGAGCAATCAGATCGTCGCGGGGATGGTCACCTTCGCGGTGTTCCTGCTGCTCTGGGTCATCACGTGGATCGGGAGCTTCTCGGGACCGACGGTCGACAAGCTGACGACGTACCTCTCGATCATCGACCACTGGGACGACTTCGGGAAAGGCGTCATCGATACGACACACGTCATTTATTACTTGAGCTTCATCACGTTTGGATTATTTCTGACCGCGAAGTCGGTCGACAGCGAACGGTGGCGCGGTTAGTCACGACGATGAACGCAGAAATCGCGGAACGCGCAGAGAACACTTTTTCTGCGGCTTCTGCGCGTTCTGCGTTGAGCGTCGTGGGAAATTGAATGTCATGTTGAATCGAATTCTGAGTTTGATCGGATGGCTCGGGACGGCGATGGTGTTCGTCGCCGTCGCGATCCGCTTCGGCTATCCCGCGAAGGAGCAATGGGCGTACTACCTCGCGTGGGGCGGCCTCGTCTGCGTCCTGCTCTACACGCTCGGCCAGTGGCGCGAGATCGCCAAGGTGTTCTCGCGGCGCCAGACGCGCTACGGGACGCTCGCGGGCGTCAGCGTGCTGGTCGTGCTCGGCATTCTGATCGCCATCAACTACATCGGATCGCGGCAGAACAAGCGCTGGGATCTGACGGCGAACAAGCAGTTCAGCCTGTCGGATCAGACCAAGGGCATCGTCGCGAAGCTCGACGCGCCGATGCAGATGATGGTGTTCGCGCAGGAACCCGAGTTCCAGCGCTACCGCGACAAACTGAACGAATACCAATACGCCTCGAAGCAGGTGACGACCGAATACGTCGATCCGGACAAGAAGCCGACGATCGCGAAACAGAACCAGATTCAGCAGTACGGCACGATCGTCATCAACTACAAAGGGCGCACCGAGCGGGTCACGACGGACAACGAGCAGGACGTCACGAACGCCATCATCAAGGTCGTCAGCGGCCAGCAGAGGAAGATTTACTTCACGCAGGGTCACGGCGAGCGGGACAAGGACGGCTCGGAGCGCGACGGCTACAACGCGATTGGCGCGGCGCTGGGGCGCGAGAACTACACGCTCGAGAAGCTCGTGCTCGCGCAGCAGGGCGCGGTGCCCGACGACGCGTCGGTCGTCATCGTCGCGGGACCCAAGATCGATTTCTTCCCGAACGAGATCGACGCGCTGAAGAAGTATCTCGACAAGCAGGGCAAGCTGATGCTGATGATCGATCCGCCGGACAAGCCCGACTCGCCGCCGCTCGCCAACCTCATCGCGCTCGCGCACGACTGGGGCGTCGACGTCGGCAACGACGTCGTCGTCGACATCAGCGGCATGGGCCGTCTCATCGGGACCGACGCGTCGGTCCCGGTCGTCGCCAGCTATCCGTCGCATCCGGTGACGAAGAACGGCTCGTTCAACTTTCTCACCGCCTATCCGATGGCCCGCTCGGCGGCGCCGGTGTCGGGCGGCGTGAACGGCCACACGGCGCAGGCGTTTCTCGAGACCGGTCCGCGGAGCTGGGCGGAGACCGACATCAAAGCCCTGATGACGACAGGCAAGGTCGGGTTCGACGAAGGCAAGGGAGACAAAAAGGGACCGGTGACGATCGGGTCAGCTGTCACCGCGGCAGCGCCAGCGCCCCCCAACGCGAAGCCCGAAGACGCCAACGCGCCGAAGCCGGAGACGCGCGTCGCGATCATCGGCGACTCCGACTTCGCCGCCAACGCCGGCCTCGGCATTCAGGGCAACCGCGATCTCTTCATGAACACGGTCGGCTGGCTGTCGCAGCAGGAGAACCTGATTTCGATCCGCGCCAAAGAAGCAGACGATCGGCGCGTGACGCTGACGGCGACGCAGCAGGCCAATCTCAACTGGCTGTCGCTCCTCGTCATCCCCGGTTTCATTTTCGCGACGGGCGTTTATACCTGGTGGCGGAGACGATAAATAGTCATCAGTCGCCAGTCGGCAGTCACTAGTCGAGAGACAACGAAAATGCGCGGATTGAAATCCACGATCGCACTCATCGTCGTGCTCGCCGGTCTCGGCGCGTACATTTATTTCGTCACGTGGAAGCAGGACGCCAACGCCGACAGCACGAGCAAACAGGAGAAGGTGTTCGTTGGACTCGAGCCCGACAAGATCGAAGAGATCAAGGTCAGGTCCGAGAAGGGCGACACGACTTCCGTCAAGAAGGAAAGCGGCGCGTGGCAGATGACGGCGCCGGTCGCCGCGAAGGCCGACGAGTCCGAGGTGTCCGGCATCACGACGAGCCTCGGCCAGATCGCCGTCGCGCGCGTCATCGACGAGAACCCGGCCGACCTGAAGGAGTACGGCCTGGCGGAGCCGCGCATCGAGATCAATTTCAAGGCGAGCGGCGACAAGGACTACCGCAAGCTGTACATCGGTGAGAAGTCGCCGACCGGCGCCGACCTCTTCGCGAAGCGCAACGACGAGAAGAAAGTCTTCCTCATTCCCGCGTTCCAGGAATCGTCGTTCAACAAAGGCACGTTCGACCTGCGCGACAAAACGCTGTGGAAGTTCGAGCGCGACAAGGTCGACAGTCTCGACATCGCGACGGGCGGGAAGTCGCTGGCGATGACGAGGGCGACCGGCGACTGGAAGATCACCAAGCCGGTCGAGGCGCGCGCTGATTTCGGCGCGGTCGAAGGACTGATCGGACGCCTGCAAACCGCGCAGATGAAATCGATGGTCAGCGAGCAGGCGGCGCCTGCGGATCTCAAGAAATACGGGTTCGACAAGCCGGACGCGACCGTCAACCTGACGACCGGCAGCGCGCGTGCGTCGCTCGTCGTCGGCGGGAAGGCCGACGACAACACCGTCTACGTCCGCGACGAGTCGAGGCCGGCGGTGATGACGATGGACAAGTCGCTCGTCGACGAGCTGAAGAAGAACGCCGACGAGTTCCGCAAGAAGGAACTGTTCGAATTCCGCTCGTTCAACGCGAACCGCGTCGAGATTACCCGAAGCGGTCAAACCGTGGCGTTCGAGAAATCCAAGGGCCAGGGCGAGAACGCGCCCGACGTGTGGAAGCGTGTCAGCCCGACCACCGGCGACGTGGACAAAGAAAAGATCGACAGCATGCTCTCGCGCCTGTCCAACATGCGCGCGGCATCCTTCGTCGCATCCGACGCGAAAACTGGTCTCGACAAGCCCGCCATGACCGTCCACGTGAAGTTCGACGACGGGAAGAAGGAAGAGCGCGTCACGTTCGGCAAAAACGGAGACGAGGTCTACGCGTCGCGGCCGGGCGAGCCGGGCGCGGCAAAGGCCGACACGTCGGACTTCACCGAAATCAACAAGACGCTCGACGAGATTTCAAAATGATCCGAATGGGCCGACCCGCGTGTCGGCCCATCCTGCTCGTCGCGGTCCTCGTTTCGGCGTGCCACGCGACGACCCGTCCTGCCACCAGTCCCGCCCTTCCTGCCCTTCCTGGCCTAGTCCGAGACATCGACGCGATCCTCGCGCAGCCGGCGCTCGACCGCGGCTACTGGGCCGTGCTCGTCAAGTCGCTGAAGAGCGACGAGACGCTCTACACGCTGAACGCGCGGAAGTTGATGATGCCCGCGTCGAACATGAAAATCGTCACGCTGGCGGCGGCTGCGGAACGGCTCGGATGGGACTACACGTACGAGACGCAGATCCTCGCCGTCGGTGCGATCGATGCGGGGACGCTCGACGGCGATCTCCTGGTCGTCGGATCGGGCGATCCGAGCCTCGTCGCGGCCGATGGCATGTCGTCGCGCGTGTTCGATGATTGGGCCGAACGGATGAAGGCGCTCGGCGTCCGGACGATCCTCGGCCGCGTCGTCGGCGACGACAACGCATTCGACGACGAGGAGCTCGGCTTCGGCTGGTCGTGGGACGACCTGCCCGACGACTACGCGGCGGGTGTCAGCGCGCTGCAGTTCAACGAGAACGCCGCGCGCGTCACCATCCGTCCCGGCGCGGCGGCCGGCGATTCCGCATCGGTCGACCTCGCACCGGCGGGAACCGGCCTCGTGATCGACAACGCGTTGAAGACCGGCGCTGCAGACACGCCGCCGTCGATTGCGGCACGACGCCTTCCCGGCAGCTCGCGGCTCGAGCTGCGCGGCTCGATTCCGGTCGGGGCGATGCCGGTCACACGCGTCGTATCGGTCGACAACCCGACGCTCTTCGCGGTCACGGCGCTGCGCGACGCGCTCATCGCGCGCGGCATCGACATCCGCGGGCCGGCAATCGATGTCGATTCTTACTCCGGGGGCCCCTGCCCCCCGGACGGGCTACGCAGGGACCCCTCCGCCCCGCTCCGCTGTGCACCATCTCATACTGACGGAGTGCTGCTCATTTCGTACCGGTCGCCGCCGCTGGCGACGCTCGCCGTCCGGTTGATGAAGGCGAGCCAGAATCTCTACGCCGAAACGCTGCTGAAAACGCTCGGCGCGAGCGCCGCCGCGGGACGCGCGACCGTGCAGGCGACGCTTCAAGCGTGGGGCGTGCCCGCCGACGCGCTGATCCAGCGGGACGGTTCGGGCTTGTCGCGATACGACTACGTGACCGCGGACGCGCTGGTCGCGATCCTGACGCACATCGATCGCGACGAGAAGCTGCGCGGTCCGTACGAGGCATCGCTGCCGATTGCCGGCCGCGACGGTACGCTCGCCAATCGGATGAAGGGGACGGCGGCTGAAGGAACCGCGCGCGCGAAGACCGGCTCGATGTCCAACGTGCGCGCGCTGTCCGGCTACGTCACCACCGCGGACGGCGAGCCGCTGGTATTCTCGATTCTCGCCAACAACTTCGAGACCGCCGCCGACGTGATCAACCGCGCGACCGATGCCATCGTCGTCAGACTCGCGCTATTCAGGCGCTGACTATAAACGCTCCACCACGGAGGACACGGTGGACACGGAGGAACAAACCTGCTCGCGTACAGGTTCTGACCTCTGTGTCCTCTGTGTCCTCCGCGGTGGAGAGGTACTGCTTATCGCGCCAGAATCGTCGTATCGTTCTTCGCCGCGCCGGGCGACGACGTCTGATAGGTGCCGGCGCTCAGCACGATTTGATCGATCGACAGCCCGTCCTCGCGCACCTGCACGCGGATGGTCTGCGTACCGCTCGTCGCGAAGGTAATCGAATCCGCCAGCGCGTCCCACGCATCGTCGGACCAGCCCCAGCCCGACAGGCCGGCGTTGGTGCCCTGCTCGATGCTCACGGTACGTGCGGAGGTTGTGCCGATGCGGTACGTCGCCGCTCCGGCCGCGTCGAGCGATCCCGAGTACTGGACGTACACCGAGTCGTTCGCCCACGAGTTCGCATCGGCGATGCCGCGCATCCACAGGTGATACGCGACGCCCGCCTCGGCCTGGAACGTGATCTCGAAGTAGTTCGCGGGATTCACGACCGGTGTGGCGATCTTCGCCGCGCCCTTATCCGGATTCCGGATTTTCGATCCGCCCGCGGCCGTCGCGTCCGACACGAGGGACCAGGTGCCGGCGATCTTCGACGCATCCGACGCATAGAGCACGATGTCGCGCGCGCCAACCGCAAGGCTCAGCGCCTTCGTGGTGACGTTCCCCGGCCACCCCGCATCGGCGGCCTGCACCTTGAAGCTGAAAGTGCCGAGCGCCGTCGGCGTGCCGCTGATCGCGCCGTTGTCCGCGAGCGAGAGACCGGGCGGCAGCGACCCGCTCACGAGCGTCCACTTAGTCACGCCGGTGCCGCCAGTGGCGACGAGCGTCGTCTGATACGGCGATCGCACGTTGCCCTTCGGCAGCGCCGCCGTCGCAACAGCGATCGAGGTCGGGGCGACCGCAATTGCGACGGACGCTGACGCCGCTCGTCCGGCCGCGAACGAGTCGCTGCCCTGGACGGTCGCGGTGAAATGTCCCGCCTCGGTCGGGGTTCCGCTCATCACGCCCGTGTTGGAGTCGAGCGTCACGCCAGGCGGCAGACCACCGGCCAGGACGGCCCAGCTGACGGTGCCCACCTGACCACTGGCGCTCGCTGCGAGTTGATAGAACAGCCCGACGCCTCCCGCTGATGCGGAGGGCACGGACACGCTGAACTGCGGCGCATCGACGACGAGCGACAAGGTCGTCGTCACGGTATTCGTCGGCCAATTGTCGTTCGTGGCCCGAACCGTGATGTTGAAGGTGTCGACGGCCGTCGCTGCACCGCTGAGCACACCGGCCGTCGACAGCGTCAGGCCAGGAATCGGCGCACCGACGATCGACCACGTCGTTGTTCCAGTGCCGCCAGTCGCGCTCACCGTCGTCTGATAGGACTGCTGATAGACCGTCCTGCCCAGGCTTGACGTGGTAATGACCAGCGGCGTCGGATTAATGGTGATCGTCACGGACGCCAGCTGGACGCGATTCGCCGGGTCGTACGAATCGACGCCCTGCATGCCGACGCTGAACCGTCCCCATTCGGACGGCGTGCCTGCGATGACGCCGGTGGTCGCGTTGAACGCCACCCCGGCCGGCAGCATCCCGGACACGATCGTCCAGGTCACGGTGCCGACGGCTCCGGTCGCGTTCGCGGCGAGTCGATAGTCCGCACCGACCTGCCCCTCGGGCGCGATCACCGACACGCGGAATTCCGGTGCGTTGACGGTCAGCGTCAGCGGGCCGACTGCGGTGTTCGACGTCCAGTTCGTATCGGTCGCCTTCGCCGTAATTGTGAAGGTTCCCGCGGCTGTTGGCGTTCCACTGATGACGCCGTTCGCCACGCCGAGCGTGAGTCCACTCGGCAGGGCGCCGCTCTCGAGCGACCACGTCGTCGCCCCCGTCCCGCCGGTCGCGATCATCGTGGCGCGATACTCTTCGTGAAACATGGCAGGAGTCAGGCTGGTTGTCGCAATCGCGATCGTGGTCGGTTCGACCACGATCGTCACCGGCGCGAACGCCACGCGAGTCGCCGGCTTGTACGAATCGGCGCCCTGCACAACGACGCTGAACGTGCCCGATGCGGTCGGCGTCCCGTCGATTGTTCCCGTTGACTGAAGCGTCAGGCCTGCCGGCAGCGAACCGGACGCGATCGTCCATTCGACTGTCCCCAGCTGACCGCTTGGTGTCGCGGTCAACTGATACGCGACGCCCACCTGACCCGCGGACTTGTCTGGCAGCGACACGCTGAAGGCCGGCGTGCTCACCGCCAGCGACAACGGTGCTGTCGCGGTGTTCGACTGCCAGTTCGCATCGATCGCATTCACGGTGATCGTGAACGTGCCGTCGGCGGTCGGCGTACCGGCGAGCGTGCCGTTGCTGTTGAGCGTCAGACCGCTCGGCAACACGCTGCCGGCGCCGAGCTCCCAGGTCGTCGTGCCGCTGCCTCCAGTCGCATTCAGCGTCGCGCTGTACGGCTGCTGAACCATCATCGGATCCAGGCTCGTCGTCGCGATCGACAACGCGATCGGCGCGACGTTGATTGTCAGCGCCTTCGAATCGATCAGGCTGGGTGACGACGCGTCCGATGCCTGGAGAGTGAATGAGGACGAACCCCACCGTGTTGGCGTGCCCGAAATGGTACCAGCGGTCTGATCGAGGGCGAGGCCCGCGGGCGGCGCGCCGTTCAGCACCGTCCACCGGACCGGCTGCGCGCCGCCGGTGGAGGTCAACGTGAGCGAGTACGACGACCCAACCGTCGCATCGGGAACCGACGGCGCCGCGATCTGCAGCGGCGTCACCGTAGGCGGAGTGATCGGCGTGCCGGTCGCCTTCAGCTCAACGATGAAGGCATCCTGCCGATACGTGCCGCCGACTTCGCCGCTCGGATCGGTGCCGAGCGTTTTGTCCCAGTTCGATGTGAAGAGCGCCCAGCGGCCGTCCTGCGAGACGATCGGCCGCGGTTCGTACCAGAAATAGACACGGCTCGGATCGTTGTCGTTCGCGACGTTCGATCGGTGATGCGCGAAGCGCCACACCGTCGCGGACGCACCCGCCACCGGCACCTCGGTCTGGATGGCGACGATCTCGTCGTCCAGCGCGCGCCACGCCGTGGTGTTGTTGCCGTACCGGAACGTGCCGGAGATGACGGGCACCAGCGCCGACGACTGCGCGTTGGTCCACGACTGATGATCCGCGAGCGACACTTCTTTCGGCGTCAGCACCGGATTGATCAAATCGCGCGTCGTCGAGAGCGCCGAAAGGGATCGAATCTGCCACTGGACGGCATCCCACGTCGTCGACGTGCAGCAGTCCTGGTTGGTGTAGTAGCCGTAGCCGAGCGCGTCGTGGCCCATTGGTCGGACCGTCATCGCAGTGAACTGATCAGTGGTCAAGTCCCAGATGTACGCGGGCGCGGCATTACGCGGCGCGGCCCGATCGACGCTCGTCGGATAGAGCATGACGTAGCGGCCGCTCTTGTCGATGAACGAATGATGGAGCTTGAAGTTCAGCGGGATGTTCGTCGCCACGCCGTCAACCGTCGACGCAACCGTGTTGACAACTTTGCGAGACGCGGGATTCGCGCGATCGAGCACGAGCGCGTAGTAGTGCTGATCTTGAGACGTGCCGCCGAAGAAGACGTTGACCCGCTCGGTCGCGCCGGCGCTCGAGCTGATCCCGCCGACGTACGTCCCCGCGAGGGCGGACACGACCGTGTCCAAATCGAGGATCGATGAATAGGCGCCGGTGTTGAAATCGAATGAGGAAATCGTCCTCAGATTCGAGCCGCTGCCGGTGTAGATGCCAAAGATGATCGATTCGCTGACGAAGCTGAATTGCGGCTCGCCGAAGAACTTCAATGTCAGCCCGCCGTTGCCCGTCGCCGTCGGCTGCACACGCGCGGCCTGCATCGTCGCCGGATCGAACGAGAAGGGGACGATCGTCCCATCCGTGCTGACCACGTAGAAGTACTTCCCGCTCGTGTTCCACGCGTTCTGATGCGACCCCGACGGACTGCGATATGACCGGCCCAGCGCGCTCGGCCGGACGTTGGCGTCGGTCGCACGGAGGATTCGCGATCCGAACGCGAGATCGTTCACGATGCCGCCGGCGGACGCCGGAGCATCGGTGGTCGGCTTCGCCCGCACGACGCGATCCGAAATGGCGTCATAGGACGTCGGGACACCGGACGTCGACGTCGACGGCGGCGGTGGTGGCGGAGGCGGTGGCGGCGGGTCCGTCGGCGGAGGCTGCGACGGCGACGTGGCCTCCGGCAGAATCTGGGTGTCGTTCTTCAGCGTGCCCGGCGACGCCGTCAGGAAATTCTGCGGCGACAGCACGATCTGATCGATTGAGAACCCATCCTCGCGCGGCTGAATGCGAATCGTCTGCGTTCCGGACTGCGCGAAGTACACGAGCGGTCCGAATACGCCGACGCCCCAGCCGTTGTCCTGCCAGCCCCATCCACTCAGCCCGCAGCCGGAGCAATCTTCCAGAGTCACTTGCGTCGACGAGGTCGTGCCGATCCGGTATGTCTCCGCGCCGGTCGATGTGACGCTGCCGCTGAACTGTGCAAACACCGAGTCGTTGGCCCAGTAGTCGGCTTCGGCTTTTCCGCGAATCCAGAGCCGGTACGCCGTTCCGGCCTGCGCCGAGAACTTCACCTCGAAGTAGCTCGCCGGGGCCGCGACCGCCGCGGTGAGCTTCGCCGCGCCCGCGTCGGGATTCCACAACCGCGCGCCGCCGGCCGCGGTCGCATCGGCGACCGACTGCCACTTCCCGACGATCGAAGAGGCATGCGTGGCGTACAGAACGATATCGGTCGGCGTGGCCGGCACGATTGGCGCCGACGTGTTATTGACCGTGACCGATACGGAAGGGGAATCGCCTGAATTGCCGGCCGCATCGAACGCGCGCGCGACGATCACGTGCACGCCGTTCACAACTTTGGTCGTCTCCGACGTCACCTGATAGGGCGCGGTGTTGGCGCTGCCAATCAACACGCCATCGACCAGCACGTCGACGCGCGCGACGCCGCGGTCGTCGCTCGCGGACGTGGCGACGCCGATCGATTCTTTGACCGTGGCGTTCGCGGCCGGCGACGTGATCGACGCGGTCGGGGTGACGACGTCAGGTGTTGTCGCGACCGGCTGCGGATACTCCGTGATGATGCCGAAGTGATCCGACGGCGAGCCGTCGCCCGGAGTCACGATTCCGAAGCGCGTCATCGAGACGGGGACGAGATTCTTGGACCATGCGTAGTCGATGCGCTTCCAGGTATAGCCCTCCGGCACGCCGCAGCCGGCGCGATTCGTCATGCCGGTGTAGCCTTCGGCCGCGCCGTTGACGGTCGGCCACGCGTCGATGTACCCGGCGTTGCGAAGCTTGGGCAGCGCGGTGTTCTGCGGCGACTGATTGCAGACCGTTCCGGTGCCTTCCCAGATGTTCAAATCGCCGATGAGCACGCGCGGCTCGGAGACCGGCAGCGACGACATGAACGTGACCGTCTGGTCGGCTTCGACGTCGCGCGCCCTGGCGCCGCCGCTGGTCCAGTGCGCCGTAAAGAGGTTGATCGAGCTCGTGCAGCCGGCATCGAGGCAGACCGGCGTCTTGACGACCCACATCGTGTCGCTCGGATTCGGCGTCAGCGACGTATCGAGCTGCTGCCACACAGCGGCGCCGGCGAAGCCGTATCGCGCGATGACTGCGACGCCGTTCTGTTCGTTCGTACGCGCCTTCCATCCGAGCACGGCCCGAATGTTTTCGGGGGATCCGCAGACCGTCGTCCATGCTTCGCCGAGTCCGAGCGCCACGATCTGCGGATCGTTCTTGATCTTGGCGACGAGCTCCTGCTGCATCAGATTGACGCCCCACGCGTTCAATGGCTGCGTCGTGTCGGTGCAGTTGCTGGTGTCTACGAATGTCGCAGGATGACCGGGCATCGCCACCTGGCCTTTGCCGGATTTCACATTCCAGTACGCGACTTTGAAGTTGCCGGCGGCGGCGGGCCGGGCGTTGGCGACCAGCGCGATCGCACACACCACGGCGTAGCCCCACAGCGGGGTTCGAGAGAACATCCTGTGCTCCTAAGTTGTTGAAGAGAAATCGCGCGGAGATCGATCCGCGTCGCGGGATCTAAGGCAAGCAGAGTGCCACGGCCGCCGTGATAGAAACTCTCCGCGATTGCTGTAAAGATCAAATCGCGCAGTCGGGCTCGCGACTGACGATCTCGCAGGAGGAACGACGGAACCGAAACTCGCGAGGGGCAAAAACCCGAAGTGTCGGTTATGGCAGCGCTGAACTATGTCTTCTCGTGCGCGGATGAGTATGGAATTGCGATCGCCGTCGAGACCCGCCGCTGCGCGAGCTCGGCTTTTCCACCACCGCGACCGCCGAACGCCGCCACGAGAACGCGGCGATGCGACGCTTCAAGGCTGGGGTGTGCCTGTCGACGCGCTGATTCAGCGGGACGGTTCAGGCTCGTCGCGATGCGACTATGTGACCGCGGAAGCGTTGGTCGCGATCCTGACGCATGTCGATCGCGACGAGAAGCTGCGTGGTCCGTACGAGATCTCGCTGCCAGTTGCCGGCCGCGACGGTACGCTCGCCAATCGGATGAAGGGGACGGCGGCTGAAGGAACCGCGCGCGCGAAGACCGGCTCGATGTCCAATGGGCGCGCGCTGTCCGGCTACGTCGCCACCGCGGACGGCGAGCCGCTGGTATTCTCGATTCTCGCCAACAACTTCGAGACCGCCGCCGACGTGATCAACCGCGCGACCGATGCCATCGTCGTCAGACTCGCGCTATTCAGGCGCTGACTCTCAACGCGCCAGAATCGTCGTATCGTTCTTCGCCGCGCCGGGCGCGGTCGTCTGATAGGTGCCGGCGCTCAGCACGATCTGATCGATCGACAGCCCGTCCTCGCGCACCTGCACGCGGATGGTCTGCGTGCCGCTCGTCGCGAAGGTAATCGAATCCGCCAGCGCGTCCCACGCATCGTCGGACCAGCCCCAGCCCGACAGGCCGGCGTTGGTGCCCTGCTCGATGCTGACGGTGCGCGCCGACGTCGTGCCGATGCGGTACGCCGCCGCCCCGGCCGCGTCGAGCGATCCCGAGTACTGCACGTAGACCGAGTCGTTCGCCCACGCATTCGCGTCGGCCTTGCCGCGCACCCACAAGTGATAGGGGACGCCCGCTTCGGCCTGGAACGTGACCTCGAAGTAGTTCACCGGGTTCGCCGCCGGCGTCGTGATCTTCGCCGCGGCCTTGTCCTGATTCCAGATCCGCGAGCCGCCCGCGGCCGCCGCGTCCGCGACGAGCGACCACGTGCCCGCGATCTTCGACGCATCCGACGCGTAGAGCACGATCTCGCGCGCGCCAACTGTGATGCTGAGCGCCCGTGTCGCGACGTTGCCTGGCCAGCCCGCGTCGGCGGCCTGCGCCGTGAAGCTGAACGAGCCCGCCGCCGTCGGCGTTCCGGTGATGACGCCGTTCGCCGCGAGCGTCAGACCCGCGGGCAGCGAACCGCCCGCAACCGTCCACGTCGTGAGACCGGTGCCGCCGGTCGCCTGCAATGTCGCCTGATAGGTCTGGCGCACACTGGCCGCCGCCATCGTCGTCGTCGCGATCGCGATCGGCTGCGGAGCGATCGTGATCGTCGTCGTCGCCGACGCGACGCGCGACGCATTCCATGAATCGCGCGCCTGCACCGTCGCCGTGAACGATCCGGACGACGCCGGCACACCCGAGATGACGCCGGTCGCCGCGTTGATCGTCACGCCGGGCGGCAGCGAGCCCGCGGAAATCGACCACACGACGGTGCCCACCTGTCCCGCAGACGACGCCGCCATCTGATAAACGACACCGACGCCGCCCGTGGACGCCGACGGCACCGACATCGTGAAAACCGGCGGATCGACGACGAGCGTCAGCGTTTTTGTGTCGACGCACGATTCCCAGTTGGAGTCGGACGCGCGCACGGTGAGCGACACCGTCTCGACCGTTCCAGGTGTCCAATTGATCACGCCGTTCGGGCTCAGCGTCAGACCGGCCGGAAGCGCGGACAACGCCGACCAGACGAGAGCGCCCGTGCCACCGGTTGCCGTCAACGTCGCTTGATACGCCGTCTGGTACGTGGCGTGGCTCAGCGCCGTCGTCGTGATCACGAGGGTCACGGGGGCGACGCTGATCGTCAGCGGCTTCGCGTCGGATCGATTCGATCCCCAGCTGTCAGTTCCCTGAATGACGACGGTGAACGTGCCCCATGCCGTTGGCACGCCCGAAATCGTTCCGGTCGCGGCGTTGAAAACCAGCCCCGCTGGCAGCACACCCGAAGCGATCGACCACGACACCGAGCCGACGTTGCCGCTGGCAGTCGCCGTCAGCTGATACGAACGGCCGACGCTCGCGTCCGGCGACTGCGGAATCGCCACGCTGAACACCGGCGCGTCGATCGTGAGCGAGAGCGTCTTCGTCGCGCGATTGCCCGGCCAGTTCGCGTCCTGCGCGGTGACGTCGAACGTGAACGTGCCGATGGACGTGGGCGTCCCGTTGATCGTGCCGTTCGCGTCGAGCGAAACGCCCGCGGGCAGCGTGCCCACAGACGACCACGTCACCGCACCCGTTCCACCCGACGTGGTCAGCGACGCCTGATACGCCGTCTGATACACACCGTTGCCGAGCGTTGTGGTCGTGATCGCGATTGGCGACGGCGCGATCGTCACGGTGAATGGCTTCGCGTCGGTGCGGTTCACCCCCGACGAGTCCTGCGCCTGGATGAGCGCAGTCGTCGTGCCCCACGTGCTCGGGACGCCGGTAATCGCGCCCGAGATGCCGTCGAGCGTGAGACCGCCCGGCAGTGTGCCGGACGCGATGGTCCACGCTACCGTCCCCATCGCGCCGCTGACGCTGGGCGCGAACTGATACGCAACGCCAACTTGACCAGCCGGCGCCGCCGGCATCGAGACGACGAAGGGCGGCGCATTGATGGTCAACGAGAGCGTCGCGGAGGCTGTATTCGTCGGATTCGCGGGGTCGTACGCTTCGAGTGCGATGGCGCCCGTCCCGGCGCTCGTCGGCGTGCCGGAGATGACGCCGGCCACAGAGTCGAACGCAAGACCCGCGGGCAGCGTGCTGTTGAGCACACGCCACGCGCAGGCAGGCGAAGCGCCGATGCACGTGACGACCTCCGCGTACGGCTGGCCGTACGTGCCATCCGGCAGGCCGGGTGTCGTGATCCGCACCGGCGTCCCGCCAGGCGCGATCCGGTTGTCGCCGCTGATTGCGATCGCTGCGTGCGCGTTGATGGCGTCGATGTCGGCGCCCAGATCCTTCCCGTCGGTGCCGACACCCTTGTAATCGCTGGTGCTCTTCAGGTGATAGTCGCCCGCGGCGTAGTTCACGAAGCCGGCCTGCCACGCGGACACGGTCGGAAAGAAATTGCCGGCGGGATACTTCGACGCGGGTCCGCCGGCGAGCACGTTCGCCGTGACGACGCTGCCCAGCAAGTACTGGGTGATCGACGGCAGGCCCGACGAGGAGCCCGACCCGAAGATGCCGTACGTATTGTGCGCCGACATGTTGTTCGTGTACACCGCGGACGTGGACGGAGTTCCGTACAGCCAGAGGATCGTGGAATCGGTCGTCACGACGGTGTTGTGATCGATGATGACCGTGTCGGCGCCGCCGCCCATCTGGAACGGACGCGACCCCGAACCCCAGGTCGCGCTCGTGAGATCGTCGAAGACGTTGTTGAGCACGAAGATGTGATTCGTCCGCAGGCTGGGAAAGTTATTGTCGACGCCGAGAATGTTCACGCCGCCGGCGGTGTGGCGGACGATGTTGTACTGGAACGTCACCCGCTGCACGACGACCCACGGCGCGGTGCCGCTCTGATTGCGCGGCGTGAAGACGATGGCGTAGCCGGGCTGCGCGGCGACCCAGTTGTTCTCGAACACGTTGCCTTCGACGACCACGTCCTGCGCGTTCTTCAGCTCGAAGATGTTCTTAACCATCCACTTCGTTGCGGACGTCGCCGACCCTGACGTCCCCGCCGCACCGGTGTCCGTGAAAAACGGGTTCGCCGTCTGCCAGTTGATGTTTTCAGACCCGGCGGCGCGGCCGTAGACGACGTAGTCCTGCGCGCCGGCAACGGGTGTCCAGGAAATCGTCACGCCTCCGGTTGTGCCCGCCGCAATCGTCGCGGACACTTCGACCGACGTCGTCGAGGTCGCTTGGCTGGTCTGTCCGGCGGGGCCGCGCGCCTGCACCTTGTAGTAATAGGTGCCGGCGGCGAGCGAGCCGGCGCCGGGCGCCGCGACGGCCGCCACGCCCTGCGGCGTCGCGATGATCGGGTTCCGCCATGCGAGCGGCTTGCGCAGAAGGTTGCGGCGGAACGTGACGTTGGTCGTGACCAGATTCGGAATCTTCGGATCGGCGCCACCGAGCAGGAAGTTCTGGGTCGCGCCTTCGAGGTAGTTGTTCTCGATCAGGTAGTTGCCCGGACCGTTGAACCCGCCGATCGCCTGCGCTTCCTGGGAGACGGCTTTGCAGTCGGCCACCCACGAGTTGACGACCGTGGTGTCGCTGCTGTGCAGCGCGATGCCGCGCTTCTGGCCCGTTACCGGATCGCCGTGGACGTACAAGCGATCGAGGACGAACGCGTACGGCACCTGCGAGAGCTGCGTTTGCGTCGAGTCGCCGGCGCCGAGCGCGATGATGTCGCCGTAGCCGTCCTTGTTCGCCTGGAACTCCAGGAACATCAGCTTCCAGTGATTGGCCGCCGTCGCCGTCGCCAGAGCGGACATGTTGTTGGGCGACTTGATCTTCGGCAGCAGGTCGGCGTAAGCCGGCGTCATGCGGACGCCCGCCGGCGGCAGCGACGCGTCGGGCGCCGCCGATCGAATCGTGATGTAGTCGTTGACGGCGCCTTTGTTCGGGAGCACGAAGTTGCCGGTGTAGGTCGCGTTGGGGGCCAGCGTGATGACGTCTCCGGGCTGTGCCGCGTTCAGCGCCGTCTGCAAATCGCCGCCGGCAGGTACAACGACCGTTGCCGCTCGGGCGGTCGGCGCCGCACCCAGACACATCGACAGGAGACAGACGGTTATCCTAAACCGCATCGTGGGACCTCGAACCTTGGAGTTTGTGAGTGCGCCGAGCCGCAGGCGCGTCAGCCGTGGGGCAAGCGGGGTGCCACGGCGGTCGAGATCGAAAGTCTCAGCGATTCTGTAAAGATCAGCCGGGACGGCTCGTGCTCGACTGACCGATCTCGTAAGACCAGAAACGGAATTGAAATTGGAGAGGCCTAAGAGAACAGAAGTGTCAGTTATAGCTGAGGCTGAATTATATCGTCGCGCGCACGGTCGAGTATTGAATCTGAATTACCCTCGAGCCCGCCACCCTGCGCGATGTCGGGTTTCCCTCCACCGCGACCGCCGAACGCGGCGATGAGGCCGGCGACGATCCGACTCGCAGCGACGTCCACGTCAGGCGATCGGGCCACGATGACGAGCGCAGGCTTGGACGTCGATGTGAGCACGACGATATAGCCGGGCTTTTTCGCAATCGACATCGCGAGCGACTTCAGTCCGTTCGCATCCGCGTCGACCGTCTGCCTCACGAGGCGGGCGCCGCTGGGGATCGTTTCGGCGGTTGCCGCGAGCTCGTCCGCCCGATACCTCGCCAGCTCTGTCTGGAGCGCGGCGAGCGATCGCTTCTGCTCTTTCGCATCCGCCTGCAGCCGTTCGATTGACGCGGGCAGCTCCTCGGGCAGGACCGACAGCAATCGAACGCCGGCGGTGATCGCGGTGCGCTGCGATCGAAAGCGTCCGAGCGCCCGGG
>DASYQZ010000204.1:0-18935 GCA_036004865.1 Vicinamibacterales bacterium | reverse complement strand
CCGTGCGCGCCTTCTCTACGTGGGGCTCCGCCTCACACCCCGGCTCGGTCGCTCGCGGGGCCCCTTCGCCCCGCTCCGCTCCCTCCCACCCCAACGCGCAGAAAAACGCGCGTTGGGGGCCCCGGCTCGCAGGCGCGCCGTGCGCGCCTAGCTGAGCGCGCGGACGGTTTCCCACCGGGCCGCGTGCCACAGAATCGCCGGCACGTCGCGCCCGCCGAGGGTGGGCCGGTAGTCGAGCAGATTCGCACGGGCCTCGTCAACCCGCTCGAGAATCCGGCGGCCGCCGAGCCAGGTGAGGCGCAGCTCGTACCGGAGGCGGCCGCGCACCCCATCGCAGACCGTGCGGCCGCGGCGGAACTGCTCGTCGGTCACGGCGACCGCGCGCGCGATCGCGTCCTGCCACGCGCGACTCAACTCACAGGACGAACCGGCCGCGAGATCGTCTTCCGTCGCCCCGCACGCCGCCAGCACCTCGCGCGGCACGTACAGGCGGCCCGCACGCCAGTCGCGTCCGAAGTCCTGCCAGAAATTCGTGAGCTGCAGCGCGGTGCACAGCGCATCCGACGATCGATCGAGCGCCTCGTCTCGATAGCCGCCGATGCGCAGCACGAGCCGGCCGATCGGATTCGCCGATCGCCGGCAATAGTCGAGGACGTCGGCCCACGAGGCGTACCGAGTCGTCGTGGTATCCTGACCGAACGCGCTGATCAAATCGTCGAACCACGCGATCGGCAGGTCGCGCGTGCGGATCGAATGCGCGGCCGCGATGATGATCAGATCGTCGTGCTCGTGCGGCGTCTCGGACGACCGTTCCACCTCCATCGCCACGTGCAATCGCCGCTGCCACGCGCTCAATTTCGCGAGCCGCTCGCCGGCCGGCTCGGCGCCTTCGTCCGCGATGTCGTCGGCGGTGCGCGCGAACGCGTAGACGGCGGCCACGTGGGGACGCATCGGCGCCGGCAGCAGCCACGAGGCGACGGGAAAATTCTCGTAATGTGATCGCGCCAGCGCCTCGCACGCCGCGTACGCGCGGGCGAGCACGGAATCGGATGACAAGGCGCGCCACGTTACCACGTCTCTGAGCTCCGCATGCGTGATGTGTTCGCCGCGCTCGTGGCTCTCGCGCTGATGGTCGCGGCGTTCAGCCTGGCGACGAGGCTGCAGGCGCACCGGCGGCGGCGGCAGCGTCTTCGCGATTCCGAGCGGGCGCTCGGCCGCCGGATCGTGGCGGAGATTCCGGCGGGCGAGGATTTCGTCCTGGTCAGCGAGGATGCGTCGCGCCTCTACTACGGCGAACAATCGATCGACAAGGACCTGATCGTCGCGGTGCGCGTGCTGATCAACGGCGCGCCGCTCGCGGCATACGTGTCACGTCGTCACGCCGCCGACGAGAAGCAGCCGACGAGTTTCGAAGATCATCCGGAAGGGATTGTGCGAGATCGGTGGGATGTCGCCATCGAGACGCTCACCGGGACGGTGCTGATCGAGTTCGGCGCGATTCGCGAGCGTGTGTCGCAGGAGCTCGCGCGCAAGGTGTTCGATGCGATCAAAGGGGACCTGGAGCGGCGCGATCGCGTGCAGGAGCGGCGCGATCGTTGAGGTGTCTGACACGTCAGACGTGTCAGACGTGTCAGACACCGGCGATTACCATTCGGTTTCGGGGACGCCACCGCGATGATTGACGGCGCGGGCGAGCACGAACAGCAGATCGGAGAGGCGATTAATGTATCGCAGCAGCACCGGATCGACCGGCGGATCGAGGGCGACCATCCGCCGCTCGGCGCGGCGGCAGACCGTCCGCGCGACGTGCAGCGCCGCGCCCGCGGGCGTGCCGCCGGCGAGGATGAAGCGGCGGAGCGAAGGCAGCTCGGCCTCGAGCCGATCGATCAGCGATTCGAGCCGAGTGACGTGTTCGTCGGCGATGATCGCCTTGGTCACGCGCGTCGCCAGCTTGCCGGCCGGGTCCGCGAGCTGCGCGCCGAGCGCGAAGAGGTCCTGCTGAAGACGCACGAGCTCCTGATCGATCGCGGGATCGACGCGTGAGGCGCGCGCCAGGCCGAGCCATGCGTTCAGCTCGTCGACTTCGCCATAGGCGTCGACGCGCGGATCGTGTTTCGACACGCGCGCGCCGCCCAGGAGCGAGGTTTCGCCCGTGTCGCCGGTCCGCGTGTAGATTTTCACGGCCGGATTATACGAGATGAAAAAGACGCGCGCCCCGCTCGCGATGCCGCCGCCGCCCGATCGCCGCCGGTTCCGCCAGCGGCTGCTCACGTGGTACGCACGCCACGGCCGCGACCTGCCATGGCGGAAGACCGACAACCCGTACCACATCCTCGTCTCGGAGATCATGCTGCAGCAGACGCAGGTCGATCGCGTGCTGCCGAAATACGGCGAGTGGCTGGTGAAGTATCCGGACTTCGAGGCGCTCGCGGCGGCGCCCGAAGAAGAAGTCGCCGGCACCTGGTATCCGCTCGGCTACAACGTCCGGCCCCGGCGACTGCAGTCGATCGCGCGCGAGGCGGTCGCCAAATACGGCGGTCAGCTTCCGGCGGACGAAGAGACGCTGCGGTCCTTCAAAGGCATCGGCGCGTACACCGCCGGCGCGATTCGCAGCTTCGCCTTTCGCGAGCGCGCGGCGATTCTCGACACCAACGTCGCGCGGGTGCTGTTTCGCGTCTTCGTCGGCCGCGGCGATCCGAAGAGCCACGCGATGACGCGGCATCTGTGGAAGGTGTCCGAAGCGCTCGTGCCGTCGCGTCGCGTCTTCGACTTCAATCAGGCGCTGATGGACTTCGGCGCGATGGTCTGCGTGGCGCGCAACCCGCGGTGCCTCGTCTGTCCGATGGCGAAGGACTGCCGGACGTTCAATGCGGATTGAGGATTGCGGATTGCGGATTTATTGGTCGATTGAATCCACGATCAATCCGCATTCCGCAATCCTCAATCCGCAATGACGATTATCGTCACGGCCGCTGTCATCGAACGCGATGGCTGCTTCCTCGTCACGCGGCGGCAGCAGGGTGTCCACCTCGAGGGCTACTGGGAATTTCCTGGCGGGAAGTGTGACGAGGGCGAGACGCTGACCGCGTGTCTCGCGCGCGAGCTGCGCGAAGAGCTCGACGTCGACGCACGCATCGGATCAGAGATCCATACCGTCACGCACGCGTATCCCGAGCGATCGATCGAGCTGCATTTCTTTCAGTGCGACCTCGCCGGCGATCCGCGGCCGCAGATCGGACAGGAGATGCAGTGGGTGAAACGCGAAGAGCTCGCGTCGCTGGAGTTCCCGCCTGCCGATGCGGAACTCATCAGGATTCTCGGGACGGTGTGAAGGGTAGAGTCGTGACCTCGGCCGTCAGGCCGTCCACCGACACCGCCGTGCCCGGCGCGACGAAATCGCGGTGCACGTACGCCAGCGCGATCGGCCGCTTCAGCGCCGGGGACCACGCGCTCGACGTGAGGCGGCCGATCTCACGATCGCCGGAACGGACGGGCGCGCCCGCCGCCGGTGGTTGATCCGCGTCGATCATCAGACCCACGAGCTTGCGCGCGACGCGGCCGTGGCCGCGATGGAGCACGCGGATGATCACTTCCTGCCCGACGTAGCACCCCTTCGTGAAGCTGATGGCGCGTGCCTCGATGCCGGCTTCGAGCGGAATCGTGTCCTCGTCCATGTCGCGATGGAACCGCGGCACGCCCGCTTCGATGCGGATCGCCTCGGCGGTCTCCGCGTCGAGCGCGGCGGCGCCGGTGCCAGCGACTGCCGACACGAACGCCTCCGCATGGGAGTGATCGACGAACACGTCGAAGCCCGCCTCACCGATGTCGGTGATGCGCGTGACGATCGCCGGCTCGCCGTTCCACTGCGCGCGCAGGTTCCCATGTTCGCCGAGCGCGTTCAACGCCTCGACTGACGTGCCGGTCAGCAGCCCTGCGAGCATCGCTGGCGCTTCCGGTCCGACGATCGCGATCTGCGCGTATGTCTCGGTGACGTCGCCAAGCTGTACGTCCTCGGTGAAGATGAACTGATCGAGCCTGGCGAGTACGGTCTCTTTCGCGCCGCGATCGAGCGTCAGCAGCATGACGTCGCCCAGCTCGTAGACGTACAGGTCCGCGATCATCCGTCCCTGCGGCGTGAGATACGCGGCGTAACACCCGAAGCCCGCTTTCAACGCGGCGACGTCGTTCGTCAGCAGCCCTTGGAGGTACGACGCGCGATCCGCGCCCGACACGACGATGCGCGCGCGATCGGATCGATCGATGAAGGCGGCGCGCCGGCGCGCGGCCTCGTACGTGGTGGCGGAAACGACCGGAATCATGATGCTATGCTGATATATGCATTTTATCCGTGCGGCGTGCGCGGCCCTCGCAGCAATATTCGCGATGGCGCCGCCGACCGCGTTCGCGCAAATCATCCCCGCGCCGCCAGTCGTGGAAGCGGGCGGCACGACGTATCGGCTTTTCCTTCGCGGCGCGCCGATCGGCAGCGAGCAAATCAACGTCACTCGCGCCGCCGAAGGCTGGACCATCGTCAGCTCGGGCAGGCTCGGCGCGCCAATCGACGTCGTGGGACGTCGCGTGCAGGCGCGCTACACGCCCGACTGGATTCCAGTCGAGCTCTCATTCGACGGGACCGTGCGAGGTCAGCAGCAGTCGATTCGCACGGTGATCGAAGGCACGACCGCGAAGACCGAAATCCGCATCGCCGGCCAGCCGACCGAGAAGAGTGACACGATCGCCGCCGACGGCGTGCTCGTCCTGCCCAACAGCTTCTTCGGCCCGTACGAAGCGCTCGCCGCTCGACTGCGAACGGCGTCGCCGGGCGCGACGATTCCCGTCTACGCCGTGCCGCAAGGATCGTTTTCCGTGCGCGTCGGCGACTCCGCCCCGGAGCAGATTCAGACCGCGGGCGGCATGGTCTCGACGAGACGCACGCATATGACGCTGATGCTGCAGGGCGCAGCGCTCGACGCAGACCTGTGGACCGATCAGAGCGGCCGTCTGGTCCGCATCAGCATTCCGCTGCAGGGTGTCGAGTTCGTGCGCGAAGACGTCGCGGCCGTCTCGTCGCGGACCGTGCCGATCTCGCGGCCGAACGACGAGCCGGTGAAGATTCCCGGCAACGGGTTCGTCCTCGCCGGCACGCTGTCGCGCCCCACCTCGTCGGCGGAGACACGGCTGGCGGCCGTCGTGCTCGTCGGCGGCAGCGGTCCGACCGATCGCGACGAGATGATGTACGGCGTTCCGGTCCTCGGCCAGATCGCGAACGCGCTGGCGGAGGCCGGGTTCATCGTGCTGCGTTACGACAAGCGCGGCATCGGCCAGAGCGGCGGACGCGCCGAGGCGGCGTCGCTCGCCGATTTCGCCGAAGACGTCCGGGCAGCGGTGAAGTGGCTCTCGGATCGCAAGGACGTCGAT
Source organism: Vicinamibacterales bacterium (assembly GCA_036004865.1). Taxonomy (GTDB): domain Bacteria; phylum Acidobacteriota; class Vicinamibacteria; order Vicinamibacterales; family CAVVIG01; genus QHWF01. The sequence continues at coordinate 13,517 of DASYQZ010000204.1, read as the reverse complement.
GCGAAGCGCATCGCGGTCGCCGGCCACAGCGACGGCGGCACCGTCGCGCTGATGGCGGCGGCCAGGGAGAAGCGCATCGCCGCGGCCGTCGTGCTCGGAACGAGCGGGGTCACGGGCGCCGAGCTCGTGCTCGCGCAGCAGCAGCGAGTCCTGAGTCGATCAAAGATGACGGCCGAAGAGCAGCAGGCGAAGGTCGACCTGCAAAAACGGATTCACGAGGCGGTCATCACAGGCAAGGGCTGGGACCAGTTGCCGGCCGACGTGCGGAGACAGGTCGACAACCCTGAGTATCAAAGCATCCTGTTGAACGATCCGTCGAAGGTGATGCCGAACGTCAAGCAGCCGATTCTGATCGTGCAAGGCGAGCTCGACACGCAGGTCGAGCCGGCGAACGCCGACAAGCTCGAGGCGCTCGCGCGCAAGCGCAAGAACGCACCGCCGGTCGACGTCGTCAAGGTGCCCGGCGTGAACCACCTGCTCGTGCCGGCGAAGACCGGCGAAGTGGACGAGTACGGCACGCTCACCGACAAACAGGTCAGCGCGAACGTCACCAATGCGATCGTCACGTGGCTGAAGAAGACGCTCTCAGTCACGCGCTGAGCGTCGCGCGCGCGTACATCGCGTCGCGCGGCGATCGTCCCGTCTGGCCCACCGTCACGCTCGACGATCTCCGCGCCGCGCTCGGCGGGCCGCTGCCTGTCGATCCGGCGGCGCCGCAGCACGTCATCGACGCGCTTGCGCGTGCCGTGGAACCGGGCCTCGTCGCGACGACCGGTCCGCGGTACTTCGGATTCGTCACGGGAGGCGCCCTGCCGGCGACGGTCGCGGCGGAATGGCTCACCACCACCTGGGACCAGAACACCTGTCTCTTCGTGATGTCTCCGGCCGCGGCGGTCGTCGAAGAGATCGCCGGGGCCTGGCTGCTCGATCTGCTGGGATTGCCTGCGAGCGCGAGCGCCGGTTTCGTCACCGGCTGCCACATGGCGAACTTCACGGCGCTGGCGGCCGCGCGTCATGAGGTGCTGCGCCGCGCCGGATGGGACGTCGAAGCCGACGGTCTTCAGGGCGCGCCGCGCCTCCGCGTGATCGTCGGCGACGAAGTGCACGTGTCGGTGATTGGGGCGCTGCGGCTGATCGGCATCGGATCGCGGCAGGTCGTCCGCATCGATGCCGACGATCAGGGCCGGATGAAACCCGGCGCGCTGAGGGCGGCGGTTGCGGCGGGCGACGGTCCGACGATCGTCTGCGCGCAAGCCGGCAACGTGAACACGGGCGCCTTCGATCCGCTCGACGCGATCGCGGACATCACCCAAAGCAATGGCGCGTGGCTTCACGTGGACGGCGCGTTCGGCCTGTGGGCGTCGGCAAGCTCGGCCCTGCGGCACCACACGCACGGCGTCCACCGCGCCGATTCATGGGCGACCGACGGACACAAGTGGTTGAACGTGCCATACGACTCCGGCTTCGTGTTCGTCGCGCATCCGGCAGCGCACCGCGCGGCGATGAGCATGACGGCGCGCTACCTCGTCCGGACTTCGTCTGATGCGAGCGGGGCCCCGGCCCCGCTCGCTCCTCGCGAACCATCCGACTGGGTGCCCGAGGCGTCGCGGCGCGCGCGGGGATTCGCCGTGTATGCCGCGCTGCGATCGCTCGGCCGCCGCGGCGTCGAAGATCTCGTCGATCGATGCTGCCGGCTCGCACGCCGTTTCGCCGACCGGCTGCGCGCCGAACCGGACATTCAGATCCTCAACGACGTTGTCCTGAATCAGGTGCTCGTCCGTGTGGCGCCGCGCGACGGCGACGCCGATTCCGCGACGCGCGACGCGATCCGGCTGGTTCAGGAAGAACGCGTCTGCTGGCTCGGCGGAACGCGCTGGCACGGCATGGACGCGATGCGGATTTCGGTTTCGAACTGGTCGACGACGGAAGAGGACGTCGATCGTTCGGCGGATTCGATCATCCGCGCGGCGCGTCATTCTTCGCGAAGGACTTCGGCCGGGTCGAGCGCCAATCCCTGACGCGCCGCCAGCAGGCATGCCAGCGTACTAAGATAGGCAGCCATGTGGATCCTGCAGGGCTCGCCGGCGAACGCCGGCGCGGTGATGTTTCGCCTGCGGCCCGGCGCCGTCAAGACGATCGGCCGCGCCCCGCGCGCCGACTTCGTCGTCGACGCCGCCCTCGTCTCGCGTCTCCACTGCCGGTTGACGGCGACCGACGACACGGTCGAGGTCGTCGACCTGTCGAGCACGAACGGCACCTTCGTGAACGATAAGCGGGTGCGGAACGCGCGGCTCGCCGCGGGCGACCGCCTCCGTGTCGGACGCGTCGAGCTGCGCGTCGCACGCGACTAGCCACTCGGCCCTTTCAGTCCGCACAATTCACCTCTTCGAATCTATCCGCCTCGCCATATCCGGCATATCCGATCGGAGACGCCCGGCCCAAAACATCAACGGAACACAGCTCCCGTGCGCGGTACGGCCGTTGCCTTTCGACAGCGCGAGGAGAAAAAGATGTCGCTCCGCGCGGCTATTGTTCTGGCAGGGCTGGCACTGTTCGCTGGCGACGCGGCGGCGCAAACCAGCGCGACCAGCGTGTTCACCTTCTCACCAACTGACACCCGAGCGACGCGGGCGCGCGTGGCATCGTCTCGGACGACTTCGACAACGATGGGTCTCCGGACTTCGCCACGGCGAACGCCGGCACGAACACCGTCGACGTGTTCATGAACCGCGAATTCATCGGCGGCGGCTTCCAGGTCAAACGCTATGCGGTCGGAGCGGGACCGTTCGACATCACCAGCGCCGATTTCAACTACGACAACTACCCGGATCTCGTCGTCGCCGCGGCCGACGCCAACGAAATCGACGTGCTGTTCGGCGCCGTCGGCGGAAACTTCAAGGCACCGATGCGGATCCCCGTGAGCGGAAACCCGCGCGGCGTCGCGGCCGGGTACCTCGGATTCGGCGGCTACAGCATCGTGTACAGCAGCTATACCAGCGGCACGATCTCATTTCTGGACTACGACTATTCGAGCGGCACCTTCGTCCGTGGAATAACGCTGAACGCCGGGGCCAACCCTCAGGGGATCGTCATCGGCTATCTGAAGCCGACCGGCTGCGGTCCCGACATCGCGGTCGCGAACGCCGGCGGCAGTCCAATCACGCTGCTGCAGCGCGATTGCGGCGGCACCTTCACGCGCGTCGAGCTCACCGCGCCCGTCGGTTCCGGCGGCACGAACATGAACGTCCTCGTCGCCGCCGACTTCAACAAGGATAACCGCCTCGATCTGGCCGCCGCATCAACGTCGGCAAGCTACGTGGCGATTTATCTCAACAGCACCACCGGTCTCCACTGGACGGCGAACCTCGGCGGCGGCACCGTTTCCTCCCCGCGCGGCCTCGCGGCGGCTGACCTGAACCTCGATGGACGTCAGGATCTGCTGGTCGCGAGCCGCGCATCGAGCAGCGTCACCGTCTTCACCACTGGCAATTCCGCGGCGGTCTTTTCAACGCACCAGATCGTGAAGTCGGCCTCGGGCAGCCGCACCGTCGCCGCCGCCGACTTCGACGGAGACGGCCGCGTCGATCTCGCGACGGGCAACGAGTACGCGAGCTCCGGCACCCTCCTGTGGAATCGCACACCACGCCGCGGCGGCCCGGGCGCGACGGCATTCGAGCTGCGCGCGATGCCCGACATCACGGCGGATTGGTGGGCAATGGGAGGACCGTATGCCGTCGCCGACTTCAATCACAACGGCATTCCCGACATCGTGGTCGGCGACGGCGTGGTGCTCGACACAACCACATCGGTGAAGGTCGACGCCGGGCGTCAGTACCCCTGGGTGTCGTCAGCGATTGCCGGCGACTTCAACGAAGACGGCCACAACGATTTTGCGCAGACCACGTACTATTACGTGTCGCTGAATCCGTGGACGTCGGCGCGCGCGCTCGATTTCATGATGGGTGACGGCGCGGGCCATTTCACGCTCGGCACGTCGCTGCCGTTCACGAACCCGCGAGGGATGGTCACCGCCGATTTCAATCGCGACGGTCACACCGATGTCGTCGTGATGGACGACAGCGGCGCCGGAAGTCTGGTTCGAAAGGTCTTTCTCGGCCGCGGCGACGGCACCTTCGCCGAAACCGACCAGACGAGCCGCCCGTACGAGTACCTCATCGCCGCGGCCGACTTCAACGGCGACGGCAACGTCGATCTCCTCGTGTGGGACTTCTCACAGCAGGTCCGTGTCTATCTCGGCGACGGAAGCGGCGCGTTCCCGTCGGAAAGTACGGCGCCAGGCGTCGGGTTCATCTACGCCCTCCACGTCGCCGATTTCAACGGCGATGGCAAGGCCGATCTCGTCGCGTCACGATCGGGCACCACGCTCGTGACCTGGCTTGGCCGCGGCGATGGAACGTTCGCCGCGCCCGTCTTCAGCGATCTGCCGTGGGCCTCGTACGATCTCGTGGTCGCCGACTTCACCGGCGACGGACGCCCCGACATTCTGACGGGCGAGGGGACGCTCGCGGTCGGCAACGGCGACGGGACGTTTGGCATGAATCGTCAGATCAACCTGTCGTTCGCCGACGCCGTGGTCGCCGACATCGATCGCGACGGACTGCCGGATCTCTTTATCGGCACGTACTACTACACCGCCATGGCGCTCTATAACCGCGCCGTCGAACAACCGAACGCTGCGCCGATTGCGAAAGCATGGCCGCACGACATCACCGTTGAATTCACCTCGCAGTTCCAGGAAGATGGGCTCACGGTGACGGCGACCAAGTCGTACGATCCGAACGTCGATCCGCTTTCGTTCATCTGGATGGAGAACGAAGAGGTCATCGGCACGGGCGATACGCTCTATGTCAACATGCCGGCGGGCACGCACAAGGTGACGCTCGTCGTGCGCGACAACGCCGGCGCCGAAGTCCGCGACACCGCAACGATCATCATCAAACCGTACGAAGAGATCGTGATGCATGCCGGCTGGAACGCCGGTGGCGGTGGAAGCTGGATCCAGCAGGAAGACGCGACCGCCGCCGACGGTCTGACCGCATGGCATCCGAATGCGAATGCCGCGAAGCTCGCGGCGCCCCTCGCCAGCCCCACCAATTACATCGAGTTGTGGTTCCCGGCGGACTCGTCGCAGGACTACAAGCTTTGGATTCGGCTGAAGGCGCAGGACAACAGTCCGTACAACGATTCAGTGTTCGTGCAGTTCGACGGCGCCGTGAACAGCAGCGGTGCGCCGGTCTACCAGATCGGGACGACCTCGGCGCTGTCGGTGAACCTCGAGGAGTGCAGCGGCTGCGGCCTGTCGGGATGGGGCTGGCGTGACGAGGCGTGGGGTTCGAGGGGCGCCGTCGGCACGCAGACGCTGCAGTTCCCGCGGAGCAAATACGGCGCATGGCACCGGATGCGGATTCAGACGCGCGAGGATGGCGTGATGATCGACCAGATCGTGTTGTCATCGGTCAAGTACAAGACGACACGACCGGGCGCCGTGAAGAACGATACGACCATCCTGTGGTCGACGCTACCGGAGGATTAGGCGCGCACAGCGCGCGTGCGAGGAAGCGGAGCGCGGAGAAGGGGTCCCGCGAGCGACTAAACCGGGTGTGGGAGTAGCCCGGACGACCAGGCGCGCACAGCGCGCCTGCGAGGAAGCGGAGCGGGGCGAAGGGGTCCCCGCGAGCGACCGAGCCGGGGTGTGGGGCGGAGCCCCACCTAAGCAAGAAACGGATTGGTGCGCCGTTCCTCGCCGATCGTCGTCGCCGGTCCGTGGCCCGGATAGACTCGCGCTTCGTCTCCGAATCCGAACAGCACGTTCAGAATCGATCCGATCAGCGTCCTGTAGTCGCCGCCGGGCAGGTCGGTGCGTCCGATCGAGCCCGCAAACAGTGTGTCACCCACGAAGAGATCTTTGCCGGTCTCGCCCTTCTTCCCGACTTGCAGGCAGACGCCGCCCGGACAATGACCCGGGGTGTGATGCGGCCTGACTTCGTAGTTCCCGAACCCGATCACTTGTGCCTTCGTGTAGAAGACGTCGATGGGCGGCTGCGGCTCGACCTGTAAGCCGAACATCGCGCCCGACTCGACCGCTCGCTCGTACAGAAACAAATCGTCGCGGTGCAGATAAATCGGCGCGCTCAGCGCGCGCTTCGCGGCGGCGACGCCGGTGACGTGGTCGACGTGCGCGTGCGTGAGCAGGATGTGTCGAATCGAAAGCTTGTGGTGTTCGGCGGCGGTGAGAAGACTCTGCACCTCGTCGCCCGGATCGATGAGGACCGCGTCACGGGTCTCCTCGCAGCCGAGAACGAAGCCGTTCTTGAAGAAGGGGCCAACCGAGCGCGTCTCCATTATCATTATTTACTCTGTGCGCGGGGCCGGATGCCCGCGCACCTGTCGCGGCTCGCTGCTCGCTCGCCGCGGTGATTCGTAACGGCTTTCTGTTCAGTCAACGGTTCCGTTCATGATCTTAGCTGTTCTTGACGATCTACTGTTCACGTCCAAAATCAAAACCACGGCCGGGCAGCTCGGCGCCGCGGTGACGTTCGCGCGATCGGCCGAGGCCGCGCTCGCCGAGATGCGCAAGTCGCCGCCGTCGCTAGTGATTTTCGATTTGAACAACGCGCGAACGACTCCGCTCGCGATCGTCGCCTCGATGAAACAGGATCCGCAGCTCGCGTCGGTGCCGACCGTCGGCTTCGTGTCGCACGTGGACAGCGCCACGATCGCGGCGGCGCGAGAGGCGGGCGTCGCCGAGGTGCTCGCGCGGTCGGCGTTTACGATGCAACTGCCGGAGATTCTCAGTCGATGAGATTGTTGATTGTTGACTGTTGATTGTTGATTCCAATTGCTGATTCCCGGAGCGTTTGGATCGAGCTGATCGCTTGAATCAACAATGAATCAACAATCAATCAACAATCAGCAGTCAACAATCAACAATCTCAGACGATCCGTCATGAAGCTCGCCGACGTTCTCGCTGCGCGCAAACGAATTTCGCCATTCGTACGGCGGACGCCGCTCGTCGACTCGGCATGGCTGTCGGATCTCGCCGGCGCACGCGTGTCGCTGAAGCTCGAATCGCTGCAGCGCTCGAGCTCGTTCAAGTCGCGCGGCGCGTTCAACGCGGTCATCGCACGGCTGGAGCGCGGCGATCTCACCGCGCGCTCGACGCTCGTCACCGCGTCGGCCGGCAATCACGGCCGGGCGCTCGCCGCGGCGGCCGAAGCGTTTCGCCTGCCGCTCGTCGTCTTCACGCCGGCCGACGCGCCCGAGACCAAGCTGTCGGCGATCCGCCGCCACGGCGCCGAGCTGAGGGCTGTCGGCCGCGACTACGATCACGCCGAGCTGCTTGCGAAAGCCTGCGCGCGCGAGACAGGCGCGGCCTTCATCTCGCCGTACAACGACACCGACGTCATCGCAGGCGCGGCCACGATCGCGCTCGAGATTCTCGAGGACGCACCGGAAACCGAAACGCTCGTCGTTCCGATCGGCGGAGGCGGATTGATCAGCGGCGTCGCCGCCGCGGCCAAGGCGATCGCGCAGACGCACCGGGTCGTCGGCGTCGAACTGGACGTGTCGTGCGCGTTCAAGACGAGCATTCGCGCCGGCAGGCTCGTCGAGATCGTTGCGAGAGCGTCGCTTGCCGAGGGTCTCGGCGGGAATCCGGATCCCGAGACGATCACGTTCGCGATCGTTCAGCAGCACGTCGACGAGATCGTCACCGTCAGCGAAGACGATCTGCAGGCGGCCGTCGCCGGCCTGGTCGAATCCGAGCATCTCGTGGTGGAGGCGTCGGGCGCAGCCGGCGCCGCGGCATTGATCGGACGCCGGGTTGACGTGCGAGATCGCCGCGTCGTCGTCATCGTGACGGGCGGCAACATCGATCGCAGCCGGCTCACGGCGCTGTTGAGCGCGCCGGCAGCGGCGGTAGAAGCCCGGGCAACTGACGCTTGAAGGCGTCGCGCGCGGCCGACAGCCGTTGCATGGCCGCCACCACGCGCGGATCGCCGGAGACCTGGCTCCACGGATACCAGGTGCGGCGTTGATCGAACACGACCAGATCGCCGCTGATCGACGCGTCGTCCATGGGAACGGCCTCGGTTCGCGCCGCCAGGGCGTCGATCAACGCCGCCGTCTTCGACGCGTCGCCGAGCACGGCGGCGGCAACCACACCGCAGCGCAACTGTGACCCTGTTCGATCGGCTGAATCGTTATCGGCGGCGGCGCCGCGCGCGTTGCGGCGCCGCAACTGTCCCGCCGCCAGCGTCCGCGCCTCGCAGAAATCGGGCGCCCGTTTCAGGATTGAATTGAGCAGTTGGCCCGCGGCATCGTGCCGGCCCGTCTGGACGAGCGCGCGCGCGTACCGCACCCAAGGCTGGACGTATCCGTTGGCCTCGAGGCGTTCATCACCGAGCGCCGCGACGGGATCGGCACCGCCCTGAATGACGTCCGCTTCCGCCAGCATCACGCGGCCTCCGACCGGATCCCGCGTCATCGCACGCGCCTCCTGGCGGGCTTCCTCGCGCCGCCCGAGGAGCAGTAGCGCCTGCACGATGTCGCCGCGGCTGGCATCGAACCGGCGATCGAGATCCAACGACGCGCGATAGAACGCAATCGCACGCTCGGGATCCAGCTCCTTGATGAAATCGCCGATGACGTGATAGCCCTGCGCGTCCGACGGATCGAGCGCGATCGCCGCGCGCGTGTGTTCCAGCGATTCTCTGATGGTGTTCGCGACGAGGGCCTCGGCCTGATGCGCCTGCGCAAGATCGGGATCGATGTTGAACGCGTTGTCGATCTCTGCGCGCGCACGCGCGCGAGCGGCGTCGTCACCCATGCGGCCGGCAAATGTCGCCTGAAGCATCAGGGCCGCGGCGAGGCCGGCATGCGCTTCGGCGATGCCGGGATCGGCGGCGATGGACTGTTGAAACAGTTCGATCGCTTCCGCCGGCCGCCGGTTCGCCGCGCGATCGCGGCCCTGTAGGTACAGATCATACGCACGCTGATCGACGACGCGCGACGCCGTGCGCGCCAGCGCCGCGTTCGGCACGAGCGTCCCGCGCAGCCGGGTGGCGACGTCTGTGGCGATTTCGGCCTGCACCGCAAAAATGTCTTTGAGCTCGCGCGTGTATTGCGCCGACCAGATCTGCGCGCCATCCACGGGGTCGACGAGCGCGACGGTCACGCGCACATCGTTGTCGGCGGGTTGAACGGTCCCCGTCAGAACGACGGCCGCGCCGATCTCGCGAGCCACCGCGCGCGGATCCTGACCCCGATACTCGCGTGTCGACGATCGGCCAATCACACGCAGCCCCGGCGTCTGCCCCAGCCGCGTGATCACGTCGTCGGTCAGGCCGTTGGCGAAGTACAACCGCGACGTGTCGGGGCCGTTCAGCTCGAATGGCATCACCGCCAGCACCGGAGCCGGTGTCGGCGCCAAGGTCCGGCGCCACATGCGTCGCAGCTCGTCGCGCGCGAACCATGCCGCGGCGCCGAGCGCGGCGAGCAGAAGGATCAGCAGAATCCAGCCGACGTACGACTTGCGTGGACCCCGGACGCCCGCCAGGGTCGAGGGCTCGCTCTCGCTGATTTCAGCCCGGACGTCGAGGATTGCGGCCATCGATCGAAGCTCCGCCGCGACTGTGGCCGCCGATTCGTATCGTTGATCGAGACTCTTCGCGAGCGCTTTCATGACGATCGGATCCAGCTCGCGCGGCAGCGATGGATTCAAAGACGAAGGCGACGGTGCAGGTGCCTGCACGATCTGCAGCGCAATGGCTGTTGGCGTGGTACCGGTGAACGGCAGCTTACCGGTCAGCATCTCGAACAACACGACGCCGAGCGAGAAGATGTCGGTGCGGTGATCGACGCGTTCGCCGAGCGCCTGCTCCGGCGACATGTACGCCACCGTGCCAAGCGTCGTACCCGCGTTGGTCTTCATGGTCGTCGCGGCCTCGGCGGCGTGCTCGCGCTCCGCTCCGCCTGCGGTCCACGTGGCGAGACCGAAATCGAGAATCTTCGCGTTGCCCTTCGGCGTGACGATGATGTTCGCGGCCTTGATGTCCCGGTGGACGATGCCTTCGGCGTGCGCGTCGGCGAGCGCGTCGGCAATCTGCACGCCGAGACCGATCGCGATCCGCGGATTCATCGGCCGGCCCGCGATCGTCGCGTGCAGCGTCTCGCCCGGCACGTACTCGAAGGCGAGGAAGAGATGGCCCTGGTCCTCGCCGATTTCGTAGAGCGCGGCGATGTTGGGATGCGAGAGCGCAGCGGTGGCGCGCGCCTCGCGCAGGAACCGCTCACGGCGCTCGGGATTGTCCGCGACCGCGGCCGGCAGCACCTTGACGGCGACCGTGCGGCCGAGCCGCGTATCGCGGGCGCGGTACACCTCGCCCATCCCGCCGGCGCCGATCCGTTCGAGGATCTTGTAGTGCGCGAGCGACTCGACCATGACTTTGTTCTATGCTCGCGGGGCCCTCCAGCCTCCGCTCGCATCCATTCCACGCGAGCTACGGCGGACCCGCCGCAGCCTTGGCGGAGGCGGGCACCCGCGCACAGGGCGACGATTATAATCGTCGCCTGAACATCTACCGGTCCCTTCTCCGCCGGAATCGCAACTTCAGACTGCTCTTCATCGGCCAGGCGATTTCGCAGCTCGGCGACTGGTTCAACGCGGTGGCCGTCTACGCGCTGCTGCTGGAGCTGACCCGATCGGCGACCGCGGTCGCGTGGATGATGATCGTGCAGTTCCTGCCGATCGCCATCGTCGGTCCGATCGCGGGCGTCGTCGTCGATCGCGTGAATCGCCGGCGGCTGATGATTGCCGCCGACCTCGTGCGCGGCGTGCTGATTCTCGGACTGCTGCTCGTGCGGCAGCCTCATCAGGTGTGGATTGCGTATGTCGTGATGGCGCTGACCGTGAGCGCGTCCGGATTCTTCGAGCCCGCGCGAACGGCGACGATTCCAAACATCACGACCGACGAAGAGCTGCTGCCGGCCAACGCGCTGTCGGCCGCGACGTGGTCGGCGATGCTGGCGATCGGCGCGTCAGTCGGCGGTTTGATCACCGCGCTCGCCGGCCGCAACATCGCGTTCGCCGTCAACGCGGCGTCGTTCTTCGTCTCGGCGTACTTCATCGGCCGCACGCAGTACGACGCGACGCCACCCGCCGGCGAGCGTCGCCCGGGCCTGGCCGCGTTGACGGGCGTATCCGATCTCGTGGAAGGCCTCCGCTATATCCGGCAAGAGCCGCAGGTCGCGGCGCTGATTTGCGTGAAAGCCGGATGGGGCCTGGCGGGCGGCGTGCTGTTGCTCCTGACGATCTTCGGTCAGCGCGTGTTTCCGGTCGGTGGCAGCGCGGCGGCCGGCATCGGCATCCTGTACGGCGCGCGCGGCCTTGGCGCCGGCCTCGGGCCGATTACGCTCCGCTGGATTCTCGGCCAGGAGACGCGGACTCTGCGGCACACGATCGGACCCGCGTTCTTCATGGTCGGCGTGTTCTACATCGCGCTCGCCGCCGCGCCGTCTCTCGTCGTCGCGACCCTGTGCGTGCTGTGCGCGCATTTCGGCGGATCGATTCTGTGGGTGTTCAGCACCGTCCTCCTGCAGCTCGAAGTCCCCGACCGCTTCCGCGGCCGCGTCTTCGCCGCGGAGCTCGCGCTCGTCACGCTGGTGACGTCGGCCTCGAGCTACTGGACCGGCTACGAGCTGGACCACGTCGGCCGCTCGCCACGGACGCTGTCGTTCGCGCTCGGTGTGATGTTCTGCGTGCCCGGCACGCTGTGGCTGGCGTTCCAACCGCGCTGGCGCGATCACGAGCCCGCGGGCGTCCCGCAGCCGACCACTCCGCCGGAAGAAGAAATCCTCGAGGGACGCGTCGGTTAACGCCGGATCTCTTCCATCGCGCTCTGCACGAGCTGCTTGGCGTCGTCCAGCTGTTCGAGAATCAGCGCGATATCCATCTTCGGCTGACCGGGAAAACGCTCGCTGCGGCAGTAGACGCCGTGCTGTCCCACCAGCGCGAGCGAGTCGGTGAGCAGATCGAGCGCGACCGCGAGACGCCCGCGCGCGGGCCCCATCATCGTCTCGTGACGTTCGAGTGAATCGCGGTGCTTGTCGTAGACAGACATCGCTCTCAGCTTTCAGCTTTCAGCTCTCGGCAGTCATGGCAAGCGCATGCGAACGGCGAGCTGAGAGCTGATAACTTCATTTTTTTGGCGGTTTCGACGGGCGCAGCTCGACGCGGCTGGCGAGGCTGCGAGAATCGAGGCGCAATAGATCGAGGACGATTTCCGCGACGTCGTCGGGCGATGCCTTCCAATCGGCGCCTTTCTGCTCGTCGCCACTCGAGAACCCGGTCGCGACCGATCCCGGCATCACGTAGCTGACGCGGATGTTGTCGTAGCGGACCTCCTGCATCAGCGCCTCGCTGAACGCGTTCAGTCCCGCCTTCGACGCGCAGTACGCGGCGGCCTCTGGGAACGCATTCGTTCCGGCGAGGCTGCTGATGTTGACGATGTAGCCGCCGCCGCGTTTCTTCAGGTGCGGCAGCGCCGCGTGGCACGCGTGATAGGCACCGGTGAGGTTCGTGTCGAGCACTTCGGACCACTGTTCCGGCGTCATCGTCGCCACGTCGGCGAAGATGCCGACGCCGGCGTTGTTGATGAGGATGTCGAGCCCGCCGAATCGCGAGACGATGGCGTCGACGGCGCGCGTGACTTCCTCGTGCTTGCGGACGTCGGCTTGAAGCGTCTCGACTTTTCCAGGGCCTGCGGCTTCGATCTTCGGACGCGCGGCGGAAAGGTGCGCGGCGCTGCGCCCGGTGATGGCGACATGGACGCCGTGATGGGCGAGCGCGCGCGCGATCGCGAGTCCGATGCCGCGCGATCCACCGGTCACAATCGCCACCTTCCCGGTCAACTGCTGCATAGCCCTTAGAATAGTCCACCGATGCAGCGCGTGGCGATCGTCGGCGCGGGCGAACTTGGCGGTGCGATCGCGCACCTCCTCGCGCGGCGTGATGTCGTGCGCGCCATCACGTTGATCGACGAGACGGGCCGCGTCGCGGCGGGCAAGGCGCTCGACATCGCGCAGGCGGCGCCAATCGAAGGCTTCGCGACCGAGCTCACGGGATCGACCGATCTCTCGATGGCCGCCGGCGCCGACGTCATCGTGATCGCGGAGCGGGTCGACGGCGGCGAATGGTCAGGTGAAGACGCGCTGATGCTGCTGAAGCGCCTGACGCAGACGTCCTCGGGCGCGGTGATCGTGTGCGCGGGCGCATCGGCGCGTGAGCTGGTGGATCGCGGCGTGCGCGAGTTGAAGGTCTCGCGCGAGCGCCTGTTCGGCTCGGCGCCTGAAGCGTTGGCCGGCGGCGCGCGCGCGCTGGTGGCGCTCGCGGTCAACGGATCGCCGCGCGACGTGGCGCTCAGCGTCCTCGGCGTGCCGCCGGATCACACCGTGATTCCGTGGGAAGACGCGACGGTCGCCGGCTTCGCGCTCACGC
>DASYQZ010000203.1:0-5832 GCA_036004865.1 Vicinamibacterales bacterium | reverse complement strand
AGCCGACGACGACGTATTTGATCGGCTGCGGTGTGATCTTTCCGACGGCCGCCACGAGGTCCTTCACGTTATCGACCGTCCCCTGACCGTCTAATTCTTTTTCGTGCTTTCGTGTTTTCGTGGTTGCGTTTCGGAGGGTTGTCTTTCATTTCAACAACTCTTTCAATCGCGCGTAGCCCGATCGACTGATCGGCAGCTTCGTCCCGTCCGCGAGGATGGCGATCCGGTTGTCCTTGACTGCCAGCTCGATCTTCGCGAGCCGCGCGATGTTGAGAATATAGCGCCGGTGGACCCGGACGAAGACGTCCTTGTCGAGCAGCGTTTCGAGCTCCGCCAGCGTCTGCTCCTTCAGGTACGCCTTGCCCCCTGTCTTCACGGACACGTAGTCGTCCTGCGATTCGAGATAGTCAATCTTCTCGACGGGAATGACGTGGACGTCGGCGCGATCGCGGATGAGAATCCGCTCGAGCGGCGTCTGCCGCGCGCGCCCGGCGGCGATGAGACCCGAAGGAACCTTCTCGCGCGTCGCGATTCGGCCCCGCGCGCGGTCGAGCGCCTCGGCCAGCCGCTCGGGGCTGAACGGCTTCAGCAGGTAGTCGACCGCATGCACCTCGAACGCGCGGATCGCGTACTGGTCGTAGGCGGTGACGAAGATCACGGTCACGTCGCCGCCAACGAGCTCGAGGACCTCGAAGCCGTCGAGCTTCGGCATCTGGATGTCGAGCAGCAGCAGGTCGGGACGCGCCTCCGAAATGATCTTCACGGCCTCGAACCCGTTTCCGCACTCGGCGACGACGTCGACATCACCGTGCGCCGCGAGGAATTCGCGCATCACCCGGCGCGCCAGCTCCTCGTCGTCGACGATGACCGTGGAAATGCGTGGGGCGGTATTGTTCATGGCTCAGGCGGCGTCGACCGCGGGGATCCGGACCTCGACGCGGAAGCGGCCCGCATTCTCCTCGACGATCACGGCGCCGTCCATCCCGAACTGCGTGACGACGCGCTTCTTGAGCAGCTCGAGACCCAGGCCGGGGCGCTTCGCGCGCGGGCGATCGGGATCGCACGGGTTCTCGATCCTGATCGTCAGCGTCGGCCCGCCGCGGCTCGCCGCGATCCGAATCGTCCCGCCGTCCACCAACTGCGACACGCCGTGGACGACGGCGTTCTCGACGAGCGGCTGAATCAGCAGCGGCGGCACGAGACAGGCGGTCGCCTGCGGATCGGTTTCACGCGTCACCTGCAGCCGCGGCCCGAGGCGCACGCGCTCGATTTCGAGAAAGCGATCGGCCAGCGCGAACTCGTCGGCCAGCGAAATCCGCTGGGTGGATCCGAGCCGCAGCGTCTCGCGCAGAAACTCGGCCAGCAGCAGACACATCCGCCGTGCCGCGGCCGGATCGACGGTCGTCAGCGCGCTGATGGAATGCAGGCTGTTGAACAGGAAATGCGGATCGATTTGCGCGCGCAGCGCCCTCAGCTCCGCGTCGCGCGTCAGCAGGCTCAGTTCGATCGCGCGCCGCTCCGCCTGCTGCGACGCCTCGAACGCGATCAGCAGGTAGTGCAGGATCGACGCGAGCCAGAACAGCAGCGCGCCGACGGCGAAGATCAGCAGCCGCCGCTCGGAAAACGTGGCGCGCGCGTGGAGATCGGGGGCGATGAGGTCGAGCCCGCTGACCCAGATCAGGCCGATCCCGATCCAGATCGCGCTGGCCATCGCCGCGGCGACGACATGGACGAACGCCGTGCGCCAGATGTTCGACCGCGCGTCGATCGGAAACACGCGGCACAGATACCCCGCGTTGAGACTGATGAATGCGAAGACGACCGTGATCGGCAGAAGGATCGCCGCCGAGGCCAGCCAGGACGTCCGCTCGCTCAGTCCCGCGGTGAGCAGCAGACCGATCGGCAGCCACCCGAGCACATACAACCCGAGCCGCCGCCGATCGCTGAGGATGGGATGCATCTGGCGAGTTAGTTGCGGATGCTGACGCCGCCCATCATGAGCACGCCGCGCAGAATCAGCACGGGTGGAGTCGCGCCCGGCGCCGTGCGCGTCTCGTTCCCGACGCCGCCCATGATCGGCATCGTCCGATCGTCCACGGCCCACGTTTCCGGCACGATGATCTCGAACCCGCCCATCAGCGAGACGATGTCGAGGATCGCCTGCTCGCCCGGCGGAATCACGGCGCGGCGCAAGTCGATTTGGCCGCCGCCCATGATGGCGACGAGATCACCTCCGCGAAACGGATTGGCGGTCGACGTGCGGTTGCCGCCGCCGAGGACGCCGACGATGTTCACGCGCTCGCTCGGATCGCCGCGCGGAGGATCAGTCGCGCGGCGCCACGTGTGGAGGACGAGCGCGGCGCCGCCGAGCATGAGGACGAACGGCCAGAAGAGCCGCCACGAGAGGGAAGGCAAGACGTGCAGCGTCGCCAGCAGCAGCCAGGTGCCGAGGAACGCCATCAGCGATCCGCGCAGCACCGTGCCGCGGTCCGTTGCCTGCGACGCGGTTGCGACGCCGATCGCGATCAGCATCGCTGGCCAGTACCGCAGCACGTCCCGGGCCCGCAGGACGCCGAGCACGTCCAGCATCAGCACGAACCCGAGCAGCATCACGCTCACGCCGAAGATCAGATGCGGGGTGACGTTCCCGCGTCGGTCGGTTGTCATAGCGCAGCTCCCGGCGCATGGCTCACCCGATGATCCGCAATAAGCACGACACGAGCTCACCGAGGAGGTCGGCGATCGATCGCTCGAAGCCCAGAGCCGTGAGCATGACCCGGAGAATGAGTGGAATCATCATATGCCTCTCTCAACGCTCGAGAGAGTCTGACGTGCGGCACATGCTGCGGGCCCGCGGTTTTCGGTCAGCGGCGGCGTTGTCCCGGCGAATGACGCCGGCCGGCGGTTCCGCTACACTCTCGGCGGAGGTTTCCTGCATGCGGCGGAGCGCCTTTATTGTTTCTCTCTGCGGACTCGTACTCGGGCTCGTGACGCCCACGCTCGGGCAATCGCCAGCCCAGCGCGGCTCGGAAGCGGCGACGCCTGCCGCGTCTGAGCCCGACGATCCGATCAAGACACTCGTGGGCCGGCTGGAGCTCGAAAAATACAAGGCGGCCGTGAAAGGACTGACCCAGTTCGGCGATCGGCGTCAGGGCACGGATCGGAACCGCGCGGCGATCGACTGGATCGAGGCGCAGCTGAAAAGCTATGGCTGCCCCACTGAACGCCTCGATTACGAGTACCAGCCGAATCCGCCGAACACGTCAGGACGCGGCGGCGGACGTGGCGGACGCGGCAACACGCCGCCGGGCGGCGGCACATTCAAAGGCACTCGCGCGCGCACCGGCGTGAACACCGACCCAATGGCGCAGCCCGACGAAGCGATTCGCGCGATCAACATGCAGCCGACGACGCCCGGGCCGCGGCAGATGGTGTTCTGCACGAAGGTGGGCACGACGCATCCGGAGGAGATGTACATCGTCGGCGGGCACATGGACGGGCACGGCTGGGGACAGGCAGCCAACGACGATGGATCCGGAACGGCACTCGTCATGGAGCTGGCGCGCGTCCTCAGCATCAGCGACGTCCAGACCGACCGCACGATTCGCTTCGCGCTCTGGAACAACGAGGAAACCGGATCGCAGTCCGCCCGCGCCTACATCGCGCAGCGCGGCCCGCTGCAGGGCAAAGAAGATCCGCCCGGCTCCGGCAAGTATCCCGAGCCGAAATGGCTCGGCATGATTCAGCACGACATGATGATGTTCGACCACGGGGCGCCGCGCGCCGACGGCACGGTGAGCCGGGAACAACGTCCCGAGGCGGACGTGAATATCGAGTTCCAGTCGAACTCGAAGATGGTGGCCGAGAGCCAGAAGCTGGCGTGGCTCTTCAAGGCGGCCAACGAGAAATATGCCACCGACTATCCGGCGCAGGTCGGTCCCCACATGACCAACACCGACTCGGGACCGTTCATCGATCTCATCGCCGCCATCAGCCTTCGAGAGAACGAGCGCGGCACGCAGATCGGCGCCGGCTGGGATCCGCAGTGGCATCAGCCGACCGACGTCTTCGCCACGTACTACGACAAGGATTTCCTGCTCGGTCTGAACGCCGCGCAGACGACGCTCGGCGCTATTGGAACGTTGACAGGGGTCTCCGTCAAGAAATGAGTATTTGCGGATTTTCCTCCGTGTCCTCATGTCCTTCGTGGTGGAGAGCCTAATTCTGCAACGTGCACTCAGAACTCAGAACTCGAACTCGGACCTGGAACTCGGACCCGGAACTCGGAACCCAGGAGTTCCTGGTGCCAAGTTCCAGTTCTGAGTGCTAAGTTCCAGTTCCAAGTTCTAAGTTCTAAGTTCTAAGTTCGAGCGCGTCCGCATGCGCGAAGAGCGCCGGGGCGCCGCCGGTGTGCAGGAAGACGATCGTCTCGGCCGGATCGATGTCGCCGGCGCGAACGTGCGCGATCAGCGCGGCCATGGCCTTTGACGTATAGGTTGGATCGAGCAGCACGCCGTCGCGCTCCGCGAGCAGATGGATCGCCTCGAGTCCGCCGGGCGTCGGCACGCCGTACCCGTCGCCGATGAAATCCTGATTCGTCGAGAGCTCGTCGGGCGCGATCGCGATCCCCGCGCCGGCGAGCGCCGCCGCTTCGGTCGCGATGCGCGCGGCTCGCGCGCGCTTCTCCTCTTCTCCCCCGCTCACGGCGATGCCGCACAGGCGGTACGACGGCGAGAACACTCGCCATCCGAGCTCGAGTCCGGCCTGCGTGCCTCGCGATCCGCTGGCGTAATACAGGCGGGTCGGCGCCAACGCCATCGCGTCGAGCTGATCGACGAGCTCGCGCGTGCCGAACAGATACCCGAGCGCGCCGACGCCGCTCGATCCTCCGACCGGAATCACGTACGGCCGCTCGCCTCGCGCGCGCATGTCGTCCACGATCTCGCGGACGCGTGCCTCTTCGTCGGGTGCGACGGCGAATCGCGGATCCGGACCGGCTGGGATCAAATGGACGTGCGCGCCGAAGAGGCGATCGAGCAGATAGTTGCCCTGCAGCGGCGGATCGGGCTCACGCGTCGTGAGCACGAGCGTGACGTCGAGTCCCGCGATCCGCGCCGCTGCCGCGGTCATGCGGGCGTGATTCGACTGCACCGCGCCGGTCGTGACCAAGGTCGTCGCCTCGAGCCGCTTGGCGTCGGCGATCAGAAACTCCAGCTTCCGCGCCTTGTTGCCGCCGAGCGCAAGGCCGGTGAGATCGTCGCGCTTGAGCAGGATGCGCGGACAACGCCGCGCTCCGCCCAGTGCCTCGCGCAGGCCGGCCGCCTCGGTGAGCGGGGTCGGCAATGTTGCCATCGGCACGCGCGGCAGTGACTCTATAATTCGGGCCATCGAATCGACATTCTCTCGGCGAACATCCTCGGGTACCGACATTTAATAAGTCGAGTACCGACATGTAATAGAGGGTTATGAGCTTTCTGACCGACCTGAAGTTCGCCCTTCGTTCGCTCTCCCGCGCCAAGGGGTTGTCCCTCACCGTGGCGCTGACGCTCGCCCTCGGCATCGGCGCCAACGCCGCGATCTTCAGCGTCGTCCGCGGCGTCCTCCTGCGCCCTCTGGTCAATCGCGATGAGGATCGTCTGCTGTACATCCGCCAGAGCGCGCCCGGCATCGGCGCCGACAACATCACCTTTTCGGTCCCCGAGATCAACGACCTGCAGTCGCGCGTGACGACCATCAGCGCCTTCGGTGATTTCTCGACGGTCGAATTCACGATGATCGGTCTCGGCACCGAGCCGCGCGTCGTCAAGGCGGGAGTCGTCTCCGGATCCTTCT
>DASYQZ010000202.1:0-18837 GCA_036004865.1 Vicinamibacterales bacterium | reverse complement strand
GATCCAACAGGGCTCGTTGTATCCAGCCTTGTATCGTCTCGAGCATCAGGGACTGATCGACTCCGAGTGGGGCGAGTCCGACAACAAGCGCCGTGCGAAGTACTACACGCTCACCGCCGCGGGAAGAAAGCGGCTGCGGGAAGAAGTGAGCTACTGGGAGCGGCTCTCCGAAGCGATCAACGCTGCGCTCGGCGCCGTGCCGGAGGACGTGTGAAGCTTGCGTCGCGGGTTCGATCGTTTCTGACTGCGCTCGTGATGCGGCGGCGCGTCGAGCGCGAGATGGACGAGGAATGGCAGCTCCACCTCGACACGCGTGTCGACGCGCTGGTCGAGGCGGGGCTGCCGCGCCATGAGGCCGAGCGCGCGGCGCGCACAGAGTTCGGCGACCCGCTGCGGTGGAAAGAACAAGGACGTGAAGCGCGCGGGCTTCGTCTGATCCACGAGCTGCGATCGGACGTTCAGTACGCGCTGCGGCAGATGCGGCGGACGCCGACGGTCACGGTGGTGATCACCGCCACGCTGGCGATCGCGATCGGCGCGAACACCGCGATGTTCAGCCTCGTCGACGCGGTCCTGCTGAAAACCCTGCCGGTCCCGCATCCCGAGCAGTTGAAGCAGCTCGTGTGGGTGGCCCGCCGGTTCGGCTTCTCGACGTCGTACAACGGCCGCGCGACGTCGAATGCCGCGGGCGAACGCGTGGCCACGTCGTTCGCGTATCCGGTCATCACCCACGTTCGCGATCACACCACGACGTTCGCCGACGTGTTCTGTTTCGCGCAGCCGCAGCCGCTCAGCGTGGTCGTGCAAGGTGGCTCGCAGCTCGTCGAAAGTCAGTTCGTCTCCGGGAATTTCTTTCGCGGCCTCGGGGTCAACACGATCATTGGGCGCACGCTGACCGACGACGACG
This sequence comes from Vicinamibacterales bacterium, assembly GCA_036004865.1. GTDB lineage: Bacteria > Acidobacteriota > Vicinamibacteria > Vicinamibacterales > CAVVIG01 > QHWF01. The sequence continues at coordinate 17,930 of DASYQZ010000202.1, read as the reverse complement.
ATCGGGCGGGCGCGCCCGCGGTCGCCGTCGTCAGTCACGGGTTCTGGCAGAGCGCGTTCGGCGGCGACGCACAGATCATCGGCCGGACCATCATGGTGAATGGAACGTCGGTCACCATCGTCGGCGTGACCTTCCCGTCGTTTTTCGGCGTCCTGCCCGGCAGCCGGCCTGCCGTCATGCTCCCGCTGTCGCTGAGCGTGATTGATGCGTCCACGCCGCCCGGGACATTGGCGCGCTTCGGCTACTGGGGGTTCGAGGCCATGGGCCGGCTGAAGCCGGGCGAAACCGCGCCGCGCGCCCAGGCGGAAACCGAAATGCTGGTGCGGCAGGCCATTCTCGCGGCGCCGCCGGCCTCCGCGTACGACCCGCCTCGGATCGTGCTGGACGCCGGCGATCGGGGACTCGGCGACCTGCGGCGCGAGTTCGCCGGATCGCTGCGGCTCCTGATGGCGATCGTCGGTGCGATTCTCCTCGTGGCGTGCGCGAACATCGCGGGCCTGCTCGTCGTACGCGCCAGCGCACGGCAGCGCGAGATCGGCACGCGGCTGGCGCTTGGAGCGGGGCGCGCACGATTGATCCGGCAACTCGTGACGGAGAGCCTCGTGCTCGCCGCGACCGGCGGCACGCTGGGATTCGCCATCGCGTACGGCTTCCGTCACCTGCTGCCGCTGTTCGTGACGCCAAGATCGGCCACGGTCGATCTCGACATGACCGTGAACGCGCGCCTGCTCTTCTTCGCCGCGGCGACATGCCTCGCGACGGGCGTGGCGTGCGGAGTTCTGCCGGCCGTTCGCACCACTTGCGTCGACATGGCGTCGCTCATCGGTCGAAGCCTCTCGGGCACGACGACACGCGCCGCGCGATTGTGGACCGGCAAGGTGCTGATCGTCGTGCAGGTGGCGCTCTCGTTCGTGCTGCTCGTCGGTGCGGGATTGTTCGTGCGAACGCTGCTCAACCTGCGTTCCGAGGCGCTGGGCTTTCAGCCCGACCGTCTGTTGCTCTTCCGGATGGCGCCGTCGCAAAACGGCTATCGCGCGGACCGGTTGAACGACTTTTACGAGCGCGTGCTGGAACGAATCGCGCCAGTGCCCGGCGTCCGCGTCGCGTCGCTCTCGCGCCACGCGCCGCTGAGAGGCTCGACCACGCGCGACGGCGTGGCCGTCGCCGGATCGACCGCGAAACCGATCGGGACCAACATTCATTACATCGCGCCGCGCTACTTCGAGACCATGGGCATCCCGCTGCTCATCGGACGCGACGTCGGCTGGCAGGATCGCGACGGTGGCCAGCGCGTCGCGATCGTCAACGAGACGCTCGCGCGCCGGTTGTTCGGCGCCGCATCGCCGATCGGTCAGCGCGTGACGCACCCAGGTGCCGCGCCGGCGGACGTCATGGAAGTGATCGGCGTCGCGGGCGACGCGAAGTACGGCAGCCTGCGTGAACCGGCGCCGTCAACAATCTACGAGCCGTACCGAAACGGCCCACAGCGCGTGATGACATTCGCCGTGCGTACCGCAGGCGATCCCGAGACGCTCGTCGCGGCGATGCGAGAGGCCGCCGCAACCGTCGATCCGTCGGTTCCTCTCTTCGACGTGTGGACGCAGTCCACACAGATCGAGCAGGCGATTCGACAAGAGCGTGTGTTCGCGAATCTCGTATCCGGATTCGCGCTGCTCGCCCTGCTGCTGGCCTGTCTGGGCATTTACGGCACGCTCTCGTACTCGGTTGCCCGCCGCACGCCGGAAATCGGACTCCGCATGGCGCTCGGCGCGGGACGCTCGAACGTCGTCGTTCTCGTTCTGCGCGAGTCGGCAGCGCCCGTGCTCTTGGGAGCAATCATCGGCGTGGCCACGGCCGCTGCTGCCACGCGCGTCATCCACAGCATGCTCTTCGGGATTGCGCATGACGACGTGGCGACGGTCATCGTCGCGCTGCTCATCCTTATCGCAAGCGCGTGCGCCGCCGCCTTGATTCCGTCCATGCGCGCATCCCGGGTCGAGCCGACGCACGCGCTCCGTTGCGATTGACACGCGGCCGGCAACGTCGAACGTAGCGCAGCCCTTCAGGGCTGCCAAATAAATCCCCAGGATTTTCCAAGAACTCCGTGACGGGAGTCCGGCGACGTTCCGCGTCCAAGGCTTGTGGAGAGCGTCACCGTGAGTACTGAATCTGGCGGCGCCATAACGGATAACGAAGCAGTCTGGGCCTGTATCCGCACCATCGTCGTACCCAACGGCATCGTGCCGGTGAAGCGAACGTCACCGGTACCCTTCAGGAAGCGGACGCCGCTCCGCAAGCATCCCGACGGCGAGGCGATGAGCCGCACCGGCGGGCGCGAGTGGTTCGGCGACCGCCTCTTCGTCGACAAGCAGCAAGGCCACAAGCGAGCTGGATATACCGCGTCGATCGTCGTCCACGTCGTCGTCGCCCTCCTGCTGACGGCTGCAGTGTTGATGGGCGCCGAACACCCGATGATCGTCACGGCCCGCTCGTCACTGGTGATGCCGGTGATGGCCGCGATGCCGCTCATCGTCGAAGAGGCGGCCGCTTCCCGATCCGTCGGACCTCCGCCGCCGAAAGCGGCGCCGGAACGATCCGTCGCCGCACCTGCGCCGGCAGCCGCCATCAGCACGCCGGCGCCGATTGAAGCACCTGCCGAGATCGCGCCGGAAACTGGCGCCGAGAGCGGCACGGATGGAAGCAAAGCCGGACCTGGCCGTAGTGTTGACGGCGGCGTTCACGGCGGCGTCGAAGGCGGCGTCGCAGGTGGCGTCGCCAGCGGCAGTGCTGATGGCGTGCCCGGATCGTTGCTTCCAGCTTCCGACCAGTCCGGTCCGATTCGCAGCGTCAAACCGCCGCGCAAAATCAAAGACGTGAAACCGGTGTACCCGCAGGGCGCGATCGCGAGCCAGGCGCGAGGCACCGTCGTCATCCTCGCGACGATCGGGCCCGACGGCAGAGTGCAGGACGCGGAGATCCTCCGCTCCGTGCCGGGACTCGATCACGCGGCGCTCAACGCCGTTCGTCAATGGGAGTACGAACCGACTCTCCTGAACGGAGCACCGGTCGCCATCTACCTGACGGTCGTCATCACATTCGGCATCCAGGAAACAACCAGCGTCGCCGGGCAATCGATGCGCTAATGGCAGCAGCCACGCGCTCGTTTGCGACGCATCCGATCGCCGCGGGTGTGCACCGCACCGACATAGACGTACGAATGTGAATTGCCGACCACCCGTCGCGACTCTGACAGAAACATTCAATGGTACGCAGTCGCTCTTTGACGAACGCGGTGTTCCGCGAGAGCGCTCGAATGCATCCGCGTGCGCTCTAGTCGTGCAACGTGCGTCGCTTCCTCCTTGATCTCACTGAGGCACAAGCTGATACTTGGACGCCTCCTCCTTCCTGCCGTTGCATCTTTGTGGCATCGGTGGGGTCGCCGTCAACGCCGTCACCGAATGCATATCGACTGGTGTCACCGGACGTGGGGCTCCGTACAACGACGCGGGCCCGCTGGACAATCTCTCTCGACGCTCGCGGGCGTTTGCTGTGCGCTGGCGCTGTTCCAGACCACATGCGGCGCGCCGATGCCGTCGTCCGATGCGGATCGGTTCGACGAGATCGCGCCGGGCAAGCCTCTGCGCGCGCAAATCGCCGATAAAGGTCAGACCTATCGACTCCGGCTCGAAGCCGGTCAGTCCGCCCGCCTGTTGATCGACCAGCACGACACGGATTTGATTCTTTCGGTGGCCGCTCCCAACGAGCGCGGCGCGCGAACGGTCGACGCGCGGGACCACGGCGTCGAATCGGCCACGATTCTCGCCAACGCGACCGGCGATTTTCGAATCGACGTTCGTCCCGTCCGTCCGGCGAAGAGCATGACCGCCTTTTATGAAGTGCGCCTCGAGGCGGCGCCGCACACGACGACGCCTCGGGAGCAGCTGCGATCGCAGGCCGAGCTGCTGGCGACTGATGGAAAGCGACTGTCCTCCTCTGCGACGGCGGAGGCGCAGCGAACCGCCCTCGATCGATTCCGCGCATCGCTGACTCTCTCGCGGCAGCTCGGTGATTCGGATGGCGCGGCGGCCTTGCTCGCGTTGATAGGCGAGGTGCTCCACGCGCGCGGCGAATTCGAGGAAGCCGAAACTGTGTATCTCGAAGCGTTGACGCTCAGCCGCCAGCTCGACGACCGCCGTCAGGTCGGCGAGCTGCTGAACAACATCGGCGTCGGTTATTGGAAGCGCGGTGTACTGAGCGACGCGATGCGGTACTTCGAGCAGGCGCTCGACGAGTGGCGTGCGCTGCCGTTTCGCTACGGCGAAGCGTCCACGCTGACGAACGAGGGCAATCTCTTCTTCGAGTCCGGCGATTATCAGCAGGCGCTCGATCAATACGTGCTGGCGCTCGAGATCTCTCAGTTGGACAAGGACGCGACAGGCGAAGCGTTCGCCCTGAACAACATCGGCGTCACCTATCGCGCGCTCGGCGACCTCGACGCCGCGCTCTCGTACGTGAGCCGATCGCTGCCGCGATGGAGCGCCGCCGGCGAGGCGCTGTCCGAAGTGCAGGCGCAGATTCGTCTGGGACAGATTCACCTGGCGCGCGGCGACGCGAAAACGGCACAGGCGAGCGCCGAAACCGCGCTGACGGTGATTCACCGCTCCGACGATCGGATCAGCGGGTTCGACGACGCGAACACCGGCAAGCTGCTGTGGAAGTTCGCCGAGGCGGACGCGCTCGACCTGCTCGGGGAAATCGCGAGCGTGTCGGGCGACGCCGAACGTGCGCTTGCATATTACGAACAGGCCCTCACCCACTACCGATCGTCCGGCAGGCGCCTGCGCGAGGCGACGGCGCTCCATCACAGCGGCGCCGTGCTCGTCTCGCTCGGACGCCAGGCGCGCGCGCGCGATGCGCTGGAGCGCGCCTTGGCGATTCGGCACGAAGCAGGACTGCGAGACGCCGAAGCGGCAACCCTTTTTCAGATCGCGCTCGCTGAGTGGCAGGCCGGCAATCTGCCGCAGGCGCAGTCGCGTCTCGGCGCGGCCCTGACGCTCACCGAGGAGGTGCGCGGCCTCGTCGCCGGCGAATACTCGCGCACGACGTATTTCGCCGCGCGCCAAACATATTTCGCGACCTACATCGATCTCCTGATGCAGCGTCACGCTCGCGATCCGGCCGGCGGCTTCGACGTGGCGGCATTCGAGACGTCGGAGCGCGAGCGGGCCCGCTCGCTGCTGGACGGACTGAAAGAATCGCGCGCCGACATCCGGCGCGGCGTCGATCCGGCGCTGCTCGCGCAGGAACGGGAGCAGCAGCGGCAACTGAACTTCTGGTCGTATCGGCTCGCCGCCGTGGTCGACCGGGCGGGGGCAGAACGGCAGGCGGCGCAAGTCAGGGAAAGAATCAACGAGGTCCTCGCCGCCTATCACGAGACGCAGGCGCGGATCCGCGCGGTCAGCCCGCGCTACGCCCTGCTCGCGGGCCCGGCGCCCTTGAGCGTCGCCGAGGTTCAACGCGATGTGCTCGATTCCGAGACCATCCTGTTGCGGTTCATGCTCGGCGACCCGCACAGCTACGTGTGGGTGCTGACGCCGCGATCGCTGAAAGTCGCGAGCTTGCCGGCCAGGGGCCAGATCGATCGCGCGGCCCGGCGCGTGTACGAGCTCGTGAGCGCGAAGCGGCTCCCCTCCAACGCCGCCGGCCTGCAGGCGCAGTATCGGCGGGCGGCGACCGAGCTGAGCGCCATGCTGCTCGCTCCCGTGGCCGCCGAGCTGAAAGCGCGCCGGCTGCTCATCGTCTCCGATGGCGCGCTGCAGTTCGTGCCATTTGCCGCGCTGCCGGAGCCGGGCGGACGCTCGCTGCTGGTCAGCCGGTACGAAATCGTGATGCTGCCGTCTGCGTCGACGCTCGCCGTTCTGCGCCGGCAGGTCGCGGCACGTTCGCCGGCGTCAAAGGCGGTCGCCGTGGTCGCCGATCCGGTGTACGAACCGACCGACCCGCGCGTCGTGGTTCGTCCGACATCCAGCTCCCGCGATCCTCGCGGCGCTCCGCCGATGCGTCTGCCGTTTTCGCGATTCGAGGGCGAGTCAATCCTCCGCCTGGTGCCGCCGTCGCAGCGGTACGAGGCGTTTGGATTCGCCGCGAGCCGCGTCACCGCGACCAGCCCCGTGCTGAGGGACTACCGCATCGTGCATTTCGCCGCGCACGCCATATCGGACAACGTCCACCCCGAGCTGTCGGGCATCGTGCTGTCGCTGATCGACCGCAACGGCGCGACGCAAGACGGCTTGCTGCGGCTCCTCGACATCTACGAAGCGAGCCTGCCCGCGGATCTCGTCGTGCTCAGCGCGTGTCAGACCGCAATCGGCAAGGACGTGCCGGGCGAAGGCGTGATGGGCCTCGCACGTGGATTCATTGCCGCAGGCGCCGCCCGCGTCGTGGCGAGTCAATACAAGGTTGACGATGAAGCCACGGGAGAGCTGATGCGAGCGTTCTACGAAGAGATGCTCGGCCCGAACCCCCTCGCACCGGCGGCGGCGCTGAGAGCAGCTCAGATGAAACTGGCGGCCCAGCCTCGGTGGCGTGACCCTCATTGGTGGAGCGCGTTCGTCATCACCGGGGAGCCGCGATGACCGACGATCGGGACCTTCCTCGACAAACGCCAACCGACCTTCTCATCATTCTCGACCCCGATCCGGATCGCGCGGAACTGGCGTATCGCGATCTGCGGCGCGAGTTGGTCAGATTCCTCGAATGGCAGAGATGCGCCGAGCCCGAGGAGGCCGCCCAGGAGGCGCTTGCGCGCGGCTTCAAACGCATCGTGGAAGGCGCGGATACGTCCACGTCGGGTCCCCGCAGCTACTTCTTCGGGATCGCCAAAAATCTCGTCAGGGAAGGCTGGAGGTCCCGAAAAGTGGAGCTGCTCGATCCCGCCGATCTGGAGCGCCATCCTTCATCGGCGCGGCATATCGAGCAAGTTGAAGCTCGCATGGCCCTCGCCGAGGCGTTGGGCCATCTGGGCGCATCGGAGCGCCGGCTCATCATTCGTTATTACACCGAGGACCGCGTCGCGCTCTGTCAGGAATTGGGGCTGACGGCCGGAGGCTTGCGCGTAATGGTCCATCGCATCCGGCGGAAAATAGACGACGCCGCCCGGACAGAGGATCGAAGACGCTTGGGCGCTCAAGGATCCGCCGCCGTGGATTGAAACGAAATCGGGCGTCGCGTCATGTACTAGCTGGAGAACGTCATGAACCGTGACGACGAATCAGTTTTGACCCGTTACCTCCTCGGCGATCTGCCCCTCGCGGATCAAGCGCCGATCGACGAGCGCCTGGCCCGCGATGCCTCGTACTTCGAGTCGCTGTGTGCGCTCGAGGACGAACTGATCCTCAAATGGCACCGCGGCGAACTGTCCGACGACGAGTCGCGACTCTTCACGCTGACCTATTTGTCGTCCCCGGGACGGCACGCCCGGGTATGGTCGACACACGAGCTCATCGATGCCATTGAACGGGCAAAACCGGCGCAGCAGGCGCGCGTGTCCATCTGGAGCCGGGTAGGACGATGGTTCACCGCGCCGAGACTCGCGCCGCAATTCGCATTGGCGGTGCTCGCGCCGGTTCTCGTGGCGGTGATGGGATTGGCCGTGTACCGGTTGAACACGGTGATGAGCCAGCTGAAGCGAGCGGAGCGCGACAACGTTGAACTGCGGCAGCAGAACGCCGCGGCGCAGCGGCTCGCAATCGCCTTCACACTCTCGCCGGTCGGCGAGAGGAGTCAGGAGGCGACGGACGGCACGAACGTCGTGCGGATTCCTCGACTGGCTGCTGAAGTCTGGCTGCAATTTCAAATCGCCGATCCTGGCACGACCGCGGGATTCGACGCCGTACTCGAATCGCTGGAACGGACGCGCGCGGCGACGTCCCGTCCGGCCCGCGTCGGCCGGACGGACGCCGCCGCCCTCGTGACGGTGACGTTGGCGGCTGCCGATCTCCCGGATGGCGACTACGTCTTGCGCCTTCGCCGCGCTCCGGTCCCCTCCAGCGACATCCGCGACATCGTCGCGACACGAGCGTTCCGCGTGATACACGAATGACACTACAGTTGCCCGATGATGATGATCGTGGGCAGCGTCGTGCAGACAATGTAAAGCCACCAGAAGATATCCATTTGTTCGTCCTCCTGCCTGGTTGAAACGCTTTCAGCGGATCGAATCTGTCACTGTCGAACCCCAGCGCTTCAACCACGCCGCCTCGCGCGGCACGAATCGTTCACTTCGCAGCGTATTGAATCTGTCACCGTCGGCCCCCAGCGCTTCAACACTCCGCCTCGCGCGGCACGAATCGTTCATTTCTTGCGTATTGAATCTGTGACCGTCGCGCCCCAGCGCTTCGACACTCCGCCTCGCGCTGCACGAATCGTTCACTTCGTAATAAACAGCGTCGCTGTCGCATATATGGGGCGACGAAGGTGAACGGCCTACATCGATGGCGCACTCCGCGTGGAACGCAAATACGGAAGCGAGTAGTTTCGATGCATTGGCAGATTCTCGTCCCGGCAATCGTTCGGTTGCCCTCGACGAGCGGCTCTTTCGGGCGTGGCAGGCGGGCGACCTGGAGGCCCGTGACGTCGCCTGGACGCGGCTCTGGAACGCCTTATCCTCGATCGCCGTCAGCTTCTGCCGCCGATTCTGCCGCGACCAGGCGACCGCCAAAGAGTGGGCGTCGTCGGCGATCGCGGAGGCGTCACTGGAGATCGAGCGGCGCGTGGCCGACGGCGCGATCGCGTGGGTGGGCCAACGGCAATTCGTCCGGTGGGCGTCGGCGCAGGTCATCTTCCGGTGCCGGGACCAGTGCCGCCACTCCCTGCGCTGGCTTAATCGCATCGTCGACGTCGGAGAACAAGAGGACGACGGAAGTGAAGATCGGTTGGGTTCGCTCGTCAGCTGCCCGCCGCGGCAGGAAGAGGACCTCGTTCGCGGCGAACACCATCGCGACGGACTGCGGCGCGTCGTGCGCGAGCTGACGGACTTGCGCGCGCTGTGCCGGGACAGTCCGGCGCTCGAAGAGGTCGTCGATCAGATGCGCCTGTATCTGCGGCAGTGCCTCCTCGAGTCGCTGCCGTCCGGGATCGAGGCGACGTCCTTCACGCTCGACGAGCTCGCCGAGGCGGCGCGGCCCGAAGGTGTGGAGGCCACGAAGACCGCGGCCTATCGACTCATCATGCAGCGCCTGGATATCGATCGGAACACGTTGTACCAGCGGATGAAGCGAATCCACGCGCTCCGGCGCGAGACGGCGCGGGACGGCCGGCACCGGGACGCGAGGCGACCATCGGGCTCTCGCTCGCGAAAGGAGCAGACGTCATGGCGGCTGTGCAGAAACGAAGCGGTTCCGTCCATGCGCTCAACCCGCATCGGCAGCAGCTTGTGAAGGGGAAGGTCGTGTGGAGACAGCGTGGGCAGCGTCTTCACCGCGATCTCGCGAACGCGTTCATCATGTACGCGAATTACAAGCAGTATCACTGGCAGACGTATTCCCCGGGGTTCCGCGACCTCCATCTGGTCTTCGGCGAATTCGCGAAGGAAGTGCTCGACAGCATCGATCATCTCGCGCAGCGCATTCACCTCACCGGTCACGATCTGCCCGCAAATCTGCTGCAGGCGTTTGAGCTCGCGCGCGTGTCCGCGGCCGCACCGCCGTCGACCATGCGCGCGATGGTCGAGGAAGCGGATCGCAACGTCCGGGTCATCGTGAAAGAGCTGCGCGACGCCGCCAAGGTCGCCGCCGCGTACGGCGATCAGGGAACGTTCGACCTCGTGTCGCGGTTGATCGCGATCTATGAGCGGCACGAGGAATGCCTCGAGGACATCCTGAATAAACGGCCGGGCCCGCAGCTCGCTTAGCAGAAAACGGAGACGACATGATCAACCAGGACACGAAGATGGTCGAACGTCCACAGACAGCCGACGTCAACGAGGTCCGCGCGACGGTTGCCGCGCTGACCGAGCGGCTCAACGACATCTTTCTGCGCGGCGAAGTGCTGCACGATCTCTTGATCAAGCGGGGGTTGATCTCGAAGGCCGACTTCGACCTGAAGCTGACGGATCTCAAGGAGCTCTGGTCCGCGCGCCGGTACTTTCTCGTGCACCGGCCACCGGCGCGGGGCCGATAGTCCGGCGCGGCGGCGGCGGGCTCAGCGACTGACCGGCTGCGTGTCGATCGCGCCCTCGGCTCCCACGCAGCGGAATTTCAGCACGACCGATCCGAGACGGATTTCATCGCCATCGGTCAGCTCCGATGGCGCGGCGAGCCACTCGCCGCACAGGTAAGTGCCGTTCGTGCTGCCGAGATCCTCGATCGTCGCGTGTTCTCCGGCAATGCGAATCCGCGCGTGGCGGCGTGACACGGTCGGCGAATCCAGCCAGACGGCGACGTCGCCGTCGCGTCCGAGCACGTGCTCGCCTTCTTTCAGCCCGACCTGTCCGGACTCCCAGAGGATCCAGCAGCGCACGCGATCGTTCAGGGGCGCCGCACGCGGCGTCAGCTCGGTGGCTTCTCCCGAGAAGGCGTAGCCGACGCGGTGCACGGTTCGCACGAAGTGTCCGCCCCGCGCCGTCTCGCTGAGCGCCTCGCGCACCTCGGCGACCAGGCTGCTCAGCGTCGCTTCGGACACGAACGTCGACGGCCAGAGCTGCTCGTGCAGCTCCCCTTTCGACACGACGCGCGGCCGGTTCTCGACGAGCAGGCGCAGCAGATCGAACGCCTTCGGCGACACGTGGCGTTCCTCGGCGCCTTGACGCAACTGGCGGGTCGCGGTGTCAAGCGTGAATTCGCCGAATTGGACCTGCATCGCGCTGGAAACGCGCGCGATCTTATCAGACGACAATCAGGAATGAAGAATTCTGCAAGCTGAAGTGTGAAACGATTCCGAATTCCGAATTCCTTGATTCCGAATTTGTCCGTTACCCGTCGCGCAGGACGATCATCGGATCGACGCGGCCGGCGGAACGCGCAGGTAAATAGCAGGCGACAACCGCGACAACAAGCACGGCCGCGGCCGTGCCGGCGAATACCGCCGCATCGGTCGGCTTGACGTCATTGAGCATCGTCTGCAGCAGGCCGGTCAGCAGCCACGCGCCGGCGGCGCCCAGTGCCACGCCGGCGGCCGCGAGCGCCAGTCCGCGGCCGACGACGAGATTCCTGACGCGCGCCTGATCGGCGCCGAGCGCGAGGCGGATGCCGAACTCGCGCCGCTGACGGCGCACGTTGTACGCCATCACGCCGTAGACGCCGACCATCGCGAGCAGACCCGCGAGCCCGCCGAAGAGCACCGTGAGCGCCGACATCAGCCGCGGCTGTCCCACCGACTCGGTCACCACCTGCTCCATCGTCTGGACCTGACTGACCGGCAGCGACGGATCGAGCGACGCGACGATCTGACGCGCGGTCGGCATGATCGACGTCGGATCGCCGGCTGCCGTGCGGATGACCACGGTCATCCCGGGGAAGGTGTTCTGATCGATCGTCCGATAGAACTCGTACGGTGTCTGCCTCGCGAGGCCCAGCGAGCGCACGTCGCCGATGACGCCGACCACTTCGTACCACTGACTCGTGTCCTTGCCTTGCCCGAACCGCTTGCCGATTGGGTCCTTGCCGGGCCAGAACTTCTCCGCCATCGCGTGATTGATGAGCACCGTGCGCGATCCATCGCCGTCGCGCCGATCGAGCAGGCGCCCCTCGAGCAGCGGAATGCCCATCGTCTTCAGGTAGGCGCCGTACATCCAGCGATACTCGACGAGCGGCGCCTCGTTCGGACCCCACGGCGTGCCGCCCTCGATCTGAAACTCGCCGTTCCAGCCGAAGTTGTACATCGGCAGATGGCTCGTCATCCCGGCGCTTTCGATGTTGCCGACCTGCGAGAGGCGCTCGTACAGCTCGCGATAGAACGCGCGCGACTGTGCCGGTTCGCGGTACCGTTGACCGGAGAGGCTCAGATCGAATGCGATGATGCGATCGATCCGGATGCCGGCGTCGCGGTGACGCAGCAGGACCAGATTCTTGACGAGGAGTCCCGCGCCGACGAGCAGCGCGAACGCGAGCGCGATTTCAGAGACGACGAGCCCGTTGCCGAACCGCCGGCTGCCGCTGCCGGTTCGTCGATCGCCTTCGCGCACCGCCGACGCGAGCTCTCGCATCCGCAGCAGCACGAGCGGCCACACGCCGCAGAAGACACCGACGGCCACGGAGATCGCCGCCGTGAACGCGAGGACGCGGCCGTCGATCGCGATGGTCGCGGCGCGCGGCAGCTGAGTGCCCGCGAGCACGAGGAACACCCGGAGAATCCACGCCGCCAACAGGACGCCGAGCGCGCCGCCCGACACCGCGAGCAGCACGCTTTCCGCCGTCAACTGACGCGCGAGATCCGACTGGCCGGCGCCGAGCGCGAGCCGAATCGCCAGCTCGCGCCGCCGCGCGAGACCCGATGCGAGCAGCAGGTTGGCGACGTTGGCGCACGCGATCAACAGGACCAGGAACACCGCGCCGAGCAGCACGCGCAGCGGCGTGCGGACGTTGCCGACCACCGCTTCGGTGTAGGAGCGCACGTCGATGCCGTGGTTGTGGGCGAACTCCTTCGCGAGCGTGTGACCGAGCGCGCGCATGTCGGCGGCCGCCTGCTCGGCGGTCACGCCCGGTTTCAGCCGCGCAAACGTCACCAGGAAATGACTGCCGCGCGTCGCCGGATCCAGTTTCCGCTGCAGCGGCACGAAGATCTGCGCGCGGCGGTGCGTGAACCCGGCAGGCATGACACCGATCACTTCAGTCGGCTCGCCGCTGAAGATCAGCTTGCGTCCGATGACGCCCGGGTCGCGGCCGAAACGCTCGGTCCAGAAATCGTGTGCGAGCACCACGACCTTCGGACCGCCCGGTCGATCTTCTTCTTCCGTGTACCAGCGCCCGATCATCGGCCGCACGCCGAAGACGTCGACCAGCGACGCGGTCGTCGCGACGCCGACCAGGCGGATCGGCTCTCCGCTGCCGGTCATCACCGTCTGGAGGTTCATCGAGCCGCCGATTGCCGAAAACACGTGGTTTCGATCCTTCCAATCGTGGAACTTCGGGAAGGAGGCGGGACACGTGGCGCAGGCCGGCTGTGTGTCGTACACACTGACGATCTGTTCGGGTGAGGGAAATGGCAATGGCGTCAGGAGTACGCCGTTGAAGATGCTGAAGACCGCCGTCGTCACGCCGATGCCGAGCGCGAACGCCAGCACGGCGAGCGCGGACACGAACCGCGCGCGAATCACGGTACGCGCGGCCACCTTGATGTCCCTCATCAGGCGCGACATGGCACCTCCGGGATCTGGGATTCGGGATTCGAGATTCGGAGCGACATGGGAAACCTGTCCGGCCGTTAGACGAGACCGCGCGAACAACCGTTGGTTCTTACACGCCTCTTACGATCTGCACCGGATCCAGTCGCGACGCGCAGCGCGCGGGAATGTAGGCGGCCGCGATCCCGAGAAACGTGACGAACGCGCTCACGGCCGCGAACGTCAGCGGATCGACGGGGCTGACCTCGACGAGCAGCGTCGACAACAGCCGCGTGGTCGCCATCGCGAGACCAATGCCGATGCCGACCCCGGCGACTGTCAGCGCCGCGCTCTTGCCGACAACCATTGTCGCGATCGCGCCGCGGGTCGCGCCGAGCGCCATGCGGATGCCGATCTCGCGCGTTCGCTGTGCCACCCAGTAGCCGATCGTCCCGTACACGCCGACTGCCGCGAGCAGCAGCGCCACACCGGCGAACAAATCCAGCAGCAGCGTGTTGAAGCGCCGCGTCGCCACCGATTGCGCGAGCACCTGTTCGAGCGGCGCGACCTGATAGACCGGCTGATTCGGATCCAGCCCCGCCAGCGCCCGGCGAATCGGCGTCGCGTACTGCAGCGGCTCGCCGTGCGTGCGGACGGCGAAGCTCGTCCACCGGAGCCACGTGAAGAGATGACGGCCGGATCGCCGCCGAACAGCCGCCGCCACAGCGCATAGCCGAGCACCGCGACTTCGTCCTTCCCGGCGCGATCGTCGTCCGGCTCAATCGTCCGTCCGAGCAGCGGCTTCGCGGCGAGCACCGAGAAGAGGCTGCCGCTGACGCGCGCGCCATAGATGCGCTCAGGCAATTCGCGTCCCGTCAGATTGAACGTTCAGCCGGAGAGCAGCGCCAGGCCGCTGAAGCTCGTGGCCTGCGCTCGCCAGTCGTCGAAGTCGGGCAGGGAGCTGCTGGTCATCGAGCCGGATGTTGTCGACCGGGCCGACGGGGCCGATCGGCTGGTGACGAAGACGAGCAGCTTGTCGGGCTCGCGAAACGGCAGGGACCGGAGCACGACCCGCGTGAACGACGCTGAAGATCGCGGCGTTCGCGCCGACGCCGAGCGCCAGCGTCAGGATGGCGACGGCCGCAAAGCCGGGACTCTTGCGCAGCAGCCGCAGCCCGAAGCGGGCGTCATTAATGATGTTGCGCACGGCCCTTAGACGAGAGCTCGACGGCACGGGTTTGCAACCTTTGGCCGCGCCAAGCCGTCCCTTTCCCCATGGCATTTCTGCAGGATCTGCGGTTCGGCTTCCGTGCCCTGACCAAGAGTCCCGCCTACACGCTGGTCGCGATCGCGACGCTCGCGCTCGCCATCGGCGCCAACACCGTCATCTTCAGTTTCGCGAACATCCTCGTGCTCAAGCCTCTGCCGCTTCGCGATCCCGACGGACTGGCCTGGGTGTTCTCGACCGATCCGCATAGCGGTCCGCGCGGCCGATCGTCGTTCGCCGACTATCAGTCGCTGCGGGATCGGGCGCAGACGCTCGAGTCGCTCGCCGCGACGACCGACGACAACGTGACGCTGACCGGCCGCGGTGAACCGATGCGTCTGTACGCACGGCGTGTCACCGGGAATTTCTTCGACGTCTGGGGCCTTCGTCCGGCGGCCGGCCGCCTGCTGCGTGCCGGAGAAGACGAGCCGGGCGGCGCCTGCACGATCGTGCTGAGCGATCATCTCTGGGCGAGTCTCTTTCAGCGCGACCCGTCGATCGTGTCGACCTCGCTCGCCATCGATGGCCGCTCGTGCATCGTCGCCGGCGTCGTCGAGCCGGCGATCGAAATCGGCAATCTCACGCTGATCGACGTCTGGATGCCGATCTCCGCCGATGCGCTGCGCGCGAAGCGCGACGAGCGCAATTTCGCCGTCATCGGACGGATGAAGCCAGGCGCGACGGTCGATCAGGTCGGCGCCGACCTGCGCGCGATCGCGGAGGATCTCCAGCGCGAGCATCCCGATACCAACACGGGCTGGACCACGCGGACGGTCAACACGAAGACCGCGATCATGGGCGAGAACTCGTGGCTCATCTTCGGTCTTCTGTTCGTCGTCGTCGGATTCGTGCTGCTCATCGCCTGCGCGAACATCGCGAATCTGATGCTGGCGCGCGCGACCGGACGCCGGCGCGAGCTGGCCGTCCGCGTCGCGCTCGGCGCCACGCGGTGGGTCGTCGTGCGACAGCTCGTCACCGAAAGCCTGCTGCTTGGCATCGCGGCGGGCGTGCTGGGCCTCGGCGTCGCCGACGCGGGCCTGCGCCTGATTCGCGCGGCGGCGTACGAGCCCTTCTTCGCGCTGGTGGTCATCGATCGCCAGGTGCTCGGCTTCGCGCTCGTGTTGAGTGTCGTCGCGCCGCTGGTGTTCAGCACGCTGCCGGCCCTTCATGCCGCGTCCGATGCGTTCGCGGCCGGGCTGCGCGAGGGTGGGCGGAGCGGCAGCACCGCTCTGGCCCGCCGCAGCCGGAACGCGCTGATCGTCGCGCAAGTGAGTCTGGCGATCGTCCTGCTCGTCGTCGCCGGATTGATCGTCCGCACGATGATCGCGCTGAATCGGATCGATCTCGGGTTCGATCCGAAACCGATGCTGACCGCGCAGCTCGAGCTGCCGGAATGGAAGTTCACGACCGACGCCGACGTCGCCCGGTTTTACGAGCGGCTCGTCGAACGCGTGAACCGGATGCCGGGCGTCGCGGCATCGGCGGCCGTGACGGGGCTGCCGAGCCTCGCGCCTGGAACGCGCATCCAGTTCGACATCGCCGACCGTCGTGCGGCCGCCGCCGCGGATCGGCCGTGGGCGCGGCGCTTCGCCGCGACAGATGGGTATCTCTCCGCGACCGGCATCGTGCTGTTGCAGGGCCGCTGGTTCACGCGTGTCGACGCGGCCGGCACGCCGCGCGTGGTCGTCGTCAACGTCGAGGCGGCCCGCCGCTACTGGCAGACGGCCGACCGCGCCATCGGCAGCCGCATCGCGATCGGGAGTGGCGAGGCGGCGCCGGCGGTTGGGGCGCGTGGGGGCGGGGCCCCACGCGCGGTAGAAGAAGCCCCGTGGGCTGAGGTCGTCGGTGTCGTCGCCAACGTGGCAAACCCGGATCTCGAATCCGCGCCGGATCCGTACGTCTACGAATCGCTCGCACAAAAACCGGCGCGCGCAGCCGCGTTCGTCGTGCGGACGCCGCGCCCTGCCGATCTCATCCCGCAATTGCGCACCGCGGTCCGCGAGACCAACGGCGACGTGCCGCTCTTCCAGGTTCGCCCGATGCAAATCGCGCTCGACGACGAGATGTCGTCGAACCTCGTTCTCTCGAGCCTCTTCGTCGCGTTTGCCGCCCTGGCGCTCGTCCTGGCCACGGCCGGTCTCTACGGCGTCATCTCGTTTGTCGTCGGCCAGCGGACGCAGGAGATCGGCGTCCGCGTCGCGTTGGGCGCGGTCCCGTCCGACATTCGCCGTCTCGTGTTCGGTCAGGGATTAGGCGTGGTCGCGATCGGCACGGTCCTCGGTCTTGCCGGAGCGGCCGTTCTCGCTCGCACGTTGTCGGCCATCCTCTACGGCGTCACGCCGTTCGATCCGCTCACGTACGGCGGCGTCGTGTTCGCGGTCTTCACGTCGGCGGTCGGCGCGATGTGGGTGCCCGCGCGCCGCGCGATGCGATTGGATCCCGTCCGCAGTCTGCGGGCGGAATGACGCCGGCTTCGCGCGACTGACCGGCCAACGACGACACAAACGCAACCACAAAAACACGACAGCACGAAACGGATCCGTTGTTTCGTGTTTTCGTGCTTTCGTGGTTGCATTTCTTCAAGCAACAGCCGCCACGAGACTACGCTACTTTTGTGGAATCGGCGCGATGGCGTCGCTCAGCGGACCGTTCAGCTCGTCGTAGACGCGATGCAGATACCAATCGACGAGCTGGACGTCGAATGCCTGGTTCAACGCCGCATCATCACGCGTGATCTTCATCTTCAAATCGCGAAGCTCCGGAAGAATCGCGGCTCTCGCTTCGTCGGGATCCAGTCCCTGTCCCTTCGCTTCCCTGCCGCGCCGCAACAACTCGCGGAACACGTCCATCGTCGCGTGCAGCAGCGCGTTGTCGCGTAACGGTTCGCCATGACCCCGCAACGATGCCTGATGCGTCCAGCCCGTCGAGGCGCTCGAGCGTTCGCAGCCAGCCCGTTGGATAACAACTCAACGCGAACGAGATCGGATTGACGAGCAGATCGCCGGCGATCAGGATTTTCTCGTCAGGAAGATACACGAACGCGTCGCCGGGCGTCACCGCGCGGTCGTCGTGCAACACCTGAATCCGGCGCCCGCCGAGTTGAATCTCCAGTTTGTCGTCGAACGTGACGTTGGCTGCCGCGTGGCGCACGTTCCTTTTCTGCTCGAGGAAGAAACGATCCTCCTCGAGCCGGCGCTTCAGTGCTGACAGATCGGCGGGCGGCGGAGTGGCCGTTTCTGCCTTCGCGACTCGCCGCTCGAGGCTTTGAATGTACGCGGGCAACTGCGTCTCGAGCCCTGGCTTGTTGAACGCGATCGTCGCCGCGGCGTTCCTCGCGACCGGCAC
>DASYQZ010000201.1:0-3750 GCA_036004865.1 Vicinamibacterales bacterium | reverse complement strand
CGCGAACAACCCGCACCGCCTCGCCGGGTTGTTCGCGCTCCGATCGATCGTCTCTCGCGCGTCGCTTCGCGACGCCCGTCGAACCGCGCTCCTCCGTTCCTCCGTGTCTCCGTTGCTCCCAAGCTGAAGCCGTTCCTCCGTTTTCCTCCGTTTCCTCGGGTTACCACAGCGGCTCCATCGCGTCGACGAGCGTTCGCGCGAGCGCGGGCTCGGCCACCAGCGGGTTGTGCGTCAGCGCGCGCTCGGCGGTGTCGCGGGATCGCGTGGTGGCGGCGGCGACGGTCAGGCGTTCGTACTCCTTGACGCGCACGAGCAGCTCGCGCGGGTGCGCGGGGACTGGCTTCACGTTCAACGGGTGCGCCCCGTTGGCGTTGACCACGCACGGCACTTCGACGATGTCCCGGTCGTCGAGGTCGGGCAGCGTCCCGTGATTCTGGACGTTGAGCGGGATGATGGCGTTGGTGTTGAAATGAATCGCGCGCACGACGCTCAACGCGATCTTGTCGTAGCCGGTGGGTCGCGCCAGCGATGTCGAAGAAGCGGATCGCTCGATTGGCTGCGACGCGCCAGACTCGATCTGCATGTAGCCCGCGCTGCGCGCCTGGAGGTACCGCTCGTAAATGACCCGGCGATCGGCGCCGGCGCCGGCGAGATCACGAAACAGTTGCTCGTTGAGCCGCGCGATCGCATCCGCTCGCGTCTGACCGGCTCTCCGGATGTTCTCGATCGCCGCCCGTGGAGAGTAGTAGTAGAAGAGGTATTCCGTCGGCAGCAGCCGTTCGGTCTGCAGGAACGCCGCGTCGAAGAGCGGCGCGCGATAGATGCGCGACAGGAGCGACGGGTCCTGCCACAGGCGCGCAAGCTGCGGTTCGCCGTCGCAATACGCCTCGCGCAGCCAGCCGAGATGGTTCAGCCCGAAGTAGTCGAAGGTGCAGCGCGACGAGTCGAGCCACAGCACGTGCGCGACCTCTTCGAACAGCTCCGTCGGCGTGTCGCAAATCCCGATCACGCGCGCGGAGGTCTCGAGCGTCATCGCCTGCGTGACGATGCCCACCGGGTTCGTGAAGTTGATGATCCAGGCGCGCGGCGCCTCCTGCGCGATCAGTCGTGCGTACTCCACGGCGTGCGGGATCGTGCGGACGGCCATCGCGAAACCGCCCGCGCCCACGGTCTCCTGGCCGACGGTGTCGTGCGCGCCCGCAATCGCCTCGTCCCTGACGCGCGCGGCGATGCCGCCGACACGAATGCTGAGGAAGACGAAACTGGCGCCCGACACGCACGCGCGTGCGTCCGCGTACGGCCGCACCGAACCGGCGAAAGAACGGGCCAGAGACGCGATGACCGAGAGACGGTCCTGATCGACGTCGAACAGCGCGATCTCGTCAATCGGCAGGACCGACTGCGTCAGTCCGTTCACGAGCAGCGGCGTGCGGACGCCGCCGCCGCCGATCACGGCAATCTTCATGACATTCACTGTTCGCGTGGGGCCCCGCCCCACGCGCTAACGCGATCGCCGCCCTGCCCGCCGTCGCCAAGGCTATGGCGGGTCCGCCGTAGCTTTAGCGGAGGCGGAAAAGGAGCGCGCTGCCTCGTCTCGGCAGGCCGGCGATGCCGCCGGCGCGGCGGGTGGACACCGCGCCCACGCAGTTCGCGAGCCGCAGCGACGCGTGAAGCGTGGCGCCGCGCAGTCTCGCGACGAGAAACCCGGCGTTGAACGCGTCGCCGGCGCCGGTCGTGTCGATGACGCGCGCGCGCGGCGCACCCGCGCGAATGTCGACACCACCGCCGACCAGACGGCTGCCCCTGGCGCCCAGCGTGATGACCACGTGCCGGGCGCCGCGACGCCAGCGATCGAGCGCCCCGGCCAGGGTCGCCTGGCGCGCGTACATCAGGGCCTCGTCGCGATTCAGAAACAGGTAGTCGACCAGCGCCGCCAGCGGCCGGAACTGCGGATCGCGCACGAGCCGCGGATTCCAGCCGAAATCCCATGAGCTCGTGATGCCGCGGCTCCGGAACGTGCGAATCACCGGAAGCCACGGCCGGCACGGCCGCGGGTAGAACGCGAGATGCACGTGCCGTGCGCGGACGCGGGGCAGCAGGCGCCGGAGGCGGTCCGGCAGCAGGTCGTTCATGCCGTTGAACGTCAGGAAGCGCCGATCGCGCCGGGTCGAGAGGGCAACGGTGAGCGCCGACGGCTCGTCACGGCGCCGGAGATTGCGCACCGACACGCCTTCTTCGCGGAGCAGGTGCGCGCCCTCGTCGCTCAGCCCGCTCATGACGGCGCACCGGAGACCGAGCCGTGCCGCCGCGATCGCGGTGATGACGGCACCGCCGCCGGGGGATCGCGAGAACGCGTCGGTCTTGAGCTCCTCGCCGTTCGCCGGCAGGCGATCGAGCGAGTAGAAGATGAAGTCGTCGAACGCTTCGCCGGCGGTGACCAGATCGAACACCACCGGGAAGGTATCATAGCGGCGTATGTTGAAGAGCACAGCCAAACGCAACTGTCGAGCGCATGGAGATCCCGCGCGACACCTCGCGCTCGGTGCTCTGCGGTTCGTCTTCGTGATCGGTTCGGTCGCGGCGCTCATCGCGCGCGAACCGTTGCCTCAGGATCGAGGTGCCAGCGGCGCCTGGCAGAAGTTGCTCAAGCTCCGCACGATTGCAAGCGTCATGCACACGACCGCGCATCCGGACGACGAGCATGGCGGGGTGCTGGCGATGCTCAGCCGCGGCGAGGGAGCGCGCGTGTCACTGCTGACGCTCAACCGCGGCGAAGCGGGCGACAACGCGATTGGATCGGAGCTCTTCGACGCGCTCGGGCTGATTCGCACCGAGGAGCTGCTGCGCGCGGACCAGTACTACGGCGTCGATGAGCAGTACTTCACGACCGTGATCGATTACGGGTTCTCGAAGCGGCTCGAGGAAGCGCTCGTGAAGTGGGGCCGTGAGAACGTGCTGCGCGACGTCGTGCGCGTGATTCGCATCGAACGGCCGCTCGTGCTCATCGCGCGCTTCCAGGGCAACGAGCGCGACGGCCACGGCAATCATCAGACGGCTGGGCTCGTCACGCAGGAAGCCTATCGAGTCGCGGGCGATCCCGACGTGTTCCCTGAACAGATCAACGACGGATTGCGGCCGTGGCAGCCGTTGAAGCTGTACATGGGCGGCGTTCGCGAGAACGAAGACTGGACGATCCGCGTCGATCCGGCCGTCTACAGCCCGTGGCTCGGCGAGTCCTACGCGAACTTCGCGCGCATCGGGTTGAGCTACCAGCGATCCCAGAACAGCGGCCGCAACGATCCGCAGCCGGGACCGGCGTACGGCTATTACAAGCGCCTCGCGTCGCAGGTCAGCGCGCCCGCAAAAGAGTCGAGCTTCTTCGACGGCATCGACACGAGCATCACCGGTCTCTTTCCAGCGCTGAGGCACCCAGCGCCGCCGAACGCGCTGTCACTGCTCGACGCGATTCAGCGCGAGGTCGACGCGGCAGTGCGCGCATTCAAAATTGACGATCCCTCGGCCGTTGTGCCGCCGCTCGCGCGCGGGCTGGGCGCTACCCGCAATGCCGTGCGCGAGCTCTCGTCCGACCCCGATGCCGCGCACATGCTGCGGCTGAAAGAGCAGCAGTTCGCCGACGCGATCAACACGGCGCTTGGCATCGATTTCACAGCGGTCGCGCAACCGGCCGGCGTCGCCGAACCGAGCGGGCCGGGCGCAGGTTTCGCGCCGCCGCCGACGATGGAGGCCGTC
>DASYQZ010000200.1:0-2371 GCA_036004865.1 Vicinamibacterales bacterium | reverse complement strand
AAGGGCATGCGGATGCTGTCCGACATGGCGCGCGAGCCCGGCTTCGCGCAGGCCGAGATCGAGCGGCAGCGCCAGCAGA
Organism: Vicinamibacterales bacterium; assembly: GCA_036004865.1. GTDB lineage: Bacteria > Acidobacteriota > Vicinamibacteria > Vicinamibacterales > CAVVIG01 > QHWF01. The sequence goes on along the minus strand of DASYQZ010000200.1, from coordinate 2,292 downwards.
CGTTGTCGGGGCTGCGCGTCAGCCTCGAGGATCCGGAATACGTCGCCAATTCGGTGTTCGATCGCCTGGTCTACGGGTTCCACCCGTACGGCCTGCCCGAGACCGGGACGCCCGACACCGTGAGCGGCATCACGCGCGATGATCTCGTCGCGTACCATCAGAAGTACTTCGCGCCCAACAACGCGATTCTCGCCATCGTCGGCGACGTCACGGCGGAGGAGGCGTTCAACACGGCGAAGAAAGTGTTCGCCGACTGGGAGAAGCGCGACCTGTCGGCGCAGAAGTACATCGATCCGCCCGACCCGACGCGCCGCGTGATCGTCGTCAACAAACCGGACGCCGTGCAGACCGAAGTGCGGGTCGGCCACCTCGGCATCCCGCGCAAGCATCGCGACTACATGGCGGTGAACCTCGCGATCAGGATTCTCGGCGGCGAGGGCAGCAACCGCCTGCATCAGGTGCTGCGGACGCAGCGCGGCCTCACCTACGGCGCGCAAGCCAACATGGACACACTGAAGGAGACCGGCGATTTCGAGGCGGAGACCAACACGCGCTCCGAAGCGACCGGCGAAGTGCTGCGGCTCATCGTCGACGAGTTCTGGCGGATTCAGCGCGAGCGCGTCAGCGAGTACGAGCTGGCCGACGCCAAGGCGTATCTCACCGGCAGCTTCCCGCTGACAATCGAAACGCCCGAATCGATCGCGATGCAGGTGGTCAACGTGCTGTTCTACGGTCTGCCGCTCGAGGAACTGCAGACGTTCCGCGAACGCGTGAACGCTGTGACGGTCGACGACATCCAGCGCGTCGCGCGCGATTACCTGCGGCCCGATCGCCTCTCGGTCGTGCTCGTCGGGAACGCGGCCGCGTTCGGCTCGCAGCTGAGGGGCGTCGGCTTCGGGACGTACGAGACCGTCGAGCTCGGTGATCTGGATCTCACGTCGGCAAATTTCAAACGGGGAGCGGCGAGGGCCGGAGTTGGGGGTCCCGACGTTGTAGGGGCCGACCCGCGTGTCGGCCCGGGCGGACACATGGGTCCGCCCCTACGGTATGTCGCCGATAACCAGCAGTCGACCGTCGCGCCGCAGGAAGGCGAGAAGGCGAAGGCGCTGCTGGACCAGGCGATCGCCGCCAAGGGCGGACTCGAGAAGCTGCGCGGCATCAAGACGATCGTCGCGGCGCAGACGATGAAGAATCCGGACGCGGAAGGGCGCGTGACGGAGACGACCAGCTATATCCAATATCCCGATCGCTTCCGCATCGAAACGAAAGTGCCGGACGGGACGGTCGTGCAGGCGTACGACGGCACGGAGGCGTGGACGAGGGAGCCGCGCAGCACTCGCCCTCGCGTGATGCCGGAACAGCTCGCACGCAACGCGCGCGACAGCCTGCGTCGCGACACCTTGCTGCTGCTGCTCGCGGCCAAGGACGGCAAGCTGACGCCGCGAATCCTGCCCGACGTCAAGGACGCGAGCGGCCGCGTCGATCACGCGCTCGAAGTCTCGGGACCCGATCTGAATCCCGTCGTGTTGTACATCGATCCCGCCACCAGCCTCGTGCGCAAGCAGGTGTTCGCCGGAGAGGGGCCCGGCCGGCCGCTGATCGAAGAACAGTTTTCGGACTACCGGGCTGTGGACGGCATTCAACTCGCGTTCACCGCGTCGCGCAAGGTCGGTCCGCAGATCGTCGAGCGGCGCGCGAGCTCGATCAAAATCAATCCGCCGATCGATCCGACGCTGTTCAAACGCCCTGCTTCTTGAGCCTTCGCCTTCTGTTGTCGTGCGGCGAGGCGTCCGGCGATCTGTACGCCGGCGCGCTGACGCGCGAGCTGCGTGCGCTCGACCCGTCGCTGACGATTGCGGGCCTGGGCGGACCGCAATTCGAGGCGGCCGGCGGGCGCCTGATCGACGATTACCGCGACATCGCGGTGACCGGCCTGACCGAGGCGATCGCAAAAGTGCCCCGATCGTTTGCGGCGCTGCGGCGGCTCGTCGGCGCCGCGCGTGCCGAGCGGCCCGATGCCCTCGTCGTCATCGACTCGCCCGATTTCAACTTCCGCCTCGCGCCGCAGATCAAAAAGCTCGGCGTGCCGATCATCTATTACATCAGCCCGCAGATCTGGGCGTGGCGGCCCGGCCGCCTGCGCACCATTCGCGCGTTCGCCGATCGCATGCTCGTCATCTTTCCGTTCGAAGAGGCCATCTATCGCGACGGCGGCGTGCCGGTGGAGTTCGTCGGCCATCCGCTGGTCGATCTGTCGGCGCCGTCCGAGACGCGCGAGCGGTTTCTCGCGAA
>DASYQZ010000199.1:0-14008 GCA_036004865.1 Vicinamibacterales bacterium | reverse complement strand
GGGTCGAACCGGAAAATCCCCATCGCGGAGGCGTCCTCGATGGACACCGGCTGCGCCGCGATCGTGATGTCGGCGCGCCGCTCGACGTGCGCGTCGACGAGATCGGCGTAGTCCATCCGGTACAGGTGATCGCCCGCGAGAATCAGGTAGTAGTCGGCGTCGTGGCGCGCGATGTGCCGCGACGCCTGACGCACGGCGTCGGCGGTGCCCTGAAACCAGTTGGAGTTGTCCGGCGTCTGTTCGGCCGCGAGAATTTCCACGAAGCCGTGGCTGAACAGATCCATCCGGTACGTCTGCGAGATGTGCCGGTTGAGCGACGCGGAATTGAACTGTGTGAGCACGAAGATGCGACGGATGTCCGCGTGCAGGCAGTTGCTGATGGGGATGTCGATCAGCCGGTACTGTCCGCCGATCGGCACCGCCGGCTTCGAGCGAAGTTGCGTGAGCGGGAACAGCCGGCTGCCCTGGCCGCCGCCAAGGATGAGCGCAAGGACGTCATTGTTCACGGCCACCGCGGGAGCAAATGGTACACCGGTGGCCCGGGACCACGTAACGGCCGTGTAACATCCGTGTAAACGGATCTGCTACAATCCAGCCCGCTTTCAATCCAGCGTCCGGCGTCAGCCGGGAGCCGAAAGGGACGCGATTGGCCTTCCGATTCCGACTGATCCCCCGCGAGGAAAAGTTCTACACCGACTTTCAGGCGCTCGCCGATGAGTTGAAGCGCGGGGCGCGGCTCCTCGAGGCGATGCTCGCGCCCGATCAGCCCATCTGGAACAAGGCCGACGAAATCAAGGAAGTCGAGCACAAGTGCGACTTCCTCACGCACGAGATCATCCAGCGCCTGCACCGCACCTTCGTCACGCCGCTCGATCGCGAGGACATCCACGCGCTCGCGCGCTCGCTGGACGACGTGATGGACGCCATCGACGCGTCGGCGTCGCTCGTGCGCCTCTACCGTCTCGACGTTGTCCGGTTCGGCGCACGCGAGCTCGCGCAGATCATCAGCGCGTCGACCGAGCAGCTGCGGCTCGCGATCGACGCGATGGAGCAGCACAAAGGGCTGAAGACGAATGCCATCGAGATCAACCGGCTCGAGAACGAAGCCGACCGCGTGCACCAGCAGGCCGTGAGCCGCCTGTTCGACGACGAGCGCGATCCCCTGATCGTGATGAAGTGGAAGGAGACGCTCGACTTCCTCGAGGACGCCACCGACCGCTGCGAAGACGTGGCGAACGTGCTCGAGGGCGTGATGGTCAAACACGGTTAACGGCCCGATGTTCCCCCTCGCCGCCGCGCTGATCCTGGTCGCGCTGTTCTTCGATTACATCAACGGATTCCACGACGCGGCGAATTCGATCGCGACCGTAGTATCGACGCGCGTTCTCTCGCCCGGCAAGGCGGTCATATGGGCGGCGTTCTTCAACTTCATCGCCGCCTTCGCGTTCGGCACGGCCGTCGCGAGGACCGTCGGCGCCGGCATGATCGACATCCGCATCGTCACGTTCGCGGTCGTCTTCGGTGGGCTGTCCGGCGCGATCATCTGGGACTTGATCACGTGGTACTTCGGACTGCCGACGAGCTCGTCGCACGCGCTGATCGGCGGCTACGCCGGCGCAGCCGTCGCCAAGGCCGGGTTTGCCGCGATCGTCCCGGCGGGCTGGACCAAGACGATCATCTTCATCTTCCTGTCGCCGCTCATCGGACTGAGCGCCGGTCTGCTGTTGATGACGTCGATTTTCTGGATCTTCCGGTGGACGCCGCCGTCGCGCGTCGATCGGTGGTTCCGGCGCCTGCAGCTCGTGTCGGCGGCGTTCTTCAGCCTGAACCACGGCGCCAACGACGCGCAGAAGACGATGGGCATCATCGCGGGCATCCTGTTCACGGCGGGGTACATCGAGACGTTTTACATCCCGTTCTGGGTGGTGTTGATCGCGCACACCGCCATCGGTCTCGGGACGCTCGCCGGCGGCTGGCGGATCATCCACACGATGGGATCGAAAATCACGAAGCTGCAGCCGGTCGGCGGCTTCGCGGCGGAAACGGGCGCGGCGATCGCGCTGCTGATCGCGACGCAAACCGGCGTGCCCGTCAGCACGACCCACGCCATCACCGGCGCCATCGTCGGCGTCGGCGCGACGCGGCGGCTGTCGGCGGTGCGCTGGGGCGTCGCCGGTCAAATCGTCTGGGCGTGGATTCTCACGATCCCCGCGGCGTTCACGATCGCGGCCGCGACGTACATGCTGCTGCGCCTCGCCGGCGCGAGCTGACGCGCCGCGTTACGCGCAGCACGCCGGGCCGCAGCAGCGCGTCGCGTCCAGCGTGTCCGGCTTTCGAGCACGGACGAACGCGCTGGCAAATCGCCCTTCGACCTGCGGCGCCACGCGATCGACGTCGATGCCGCTCGCCGTCAGGAACGTGCGCGCGTCGTTGATGTCGTAGACGCGCCACGTCTCGAGATCGACCTCGCCGAATCCTGCGGCGCGCAGCCTGGCCGCGTATTCGGTCTCTTCGAGCGCGCCCGCGATGCAGCCGACCCAGAGCTCCATGCTGCGGCGCACGTCCGCCGGCACCTCGCCGCGCACGACGACGTCGGAGACGGCGAAGCGTCCGCCCGGCTTGAGCACGCGGAACGCTTCGCGCAGCACGGCGTCCTTGTCGCTCGACAGGTTGATCACGCAGTTCGAGATGATCACGTCGACGGAATTGTCGGGAAGGGGAATCGCCTCGATAGTGCCCTTGAGGAATTCGACGTTCGTCGCTCCCGCCCTGCGCTGATTCTCGCGCGCGAGCGCGAGCATCTCGTCGGTCATGTCGAGGCCGTACGCCTTCCCAGCCGGACCGACACGCTTCGCGGACAACAGGACGTCGATGCCGCCGCCCGAACCGAGGTCGAGCACCGTCTGGCCGGGCTCCAACGCGATGAGCGCCGTCGGATTTCCGCAACCGAGCGACGCCGTGACGGCATCCGCCGGGAGGCCGAGGATTTCGGAGTCCGAGTACAGATTCGACGTAATGGGATCGCCGCAGGCGGATGGCCCGCAACAACCGGTCTTCGAAGACGAGGAGGTGACCGCCGCGGCGATCGCGCCGTATTTCTCCTGAACCGCTTTCTGAACATCCGACATGGTCCGCTCCTTGATTGCCGCCGCCCACTGCCCGTCCCATAACATTCGCGAATGCGAATATACGGAATCTAGACCTCCGTGTTATATTTGTCAAGGCGAATATATGACCAAGCAATTGTCCGACATGGAGCGGCTCTTCAAGGCGCTGGGCGACTCGACGCGGCTGCGCATCCTCGGGCTCCTCCTGACCGGCGAAGTGTGCGTCTGCCACATCCACGAGAGCCTCAAGATCCCGCAGCCGAAAGCGTCGCGGCATCTGGCGTACCTGCGGCGCGCGGGCCTGGTCGAGACGCGCCGCGAGGGGTTGTGGGTGCACTATCGGTTTGCGAATCCGTCCGATCCGGTCCTCAAGGCCGTCGGCGACGCCGTGCGCCACGCGCTGACGCACATGGACGCCGTCCATCGCGATGCCGGGCGTCTCGAGAAGAAAACCGGATGTTGCCTGCCGGCGCCGGACGAAATCGATGCGTCCTCGTGCTGTGCGGCCGGGCCGATTGCGGCGCACCCGAGGCACTGACAGATGGACCCCTCAATCGAACGAGCCCGAGAGCAGGATGCCGACGAAGTCTTCCGTCTGCTGGAGGAGCATCGCCTGCCGATCGATGGTCTGCGCGATCATCTCGCGACGGCGCTGGTCGCGAGGCACAACGGCCGGATCGTCGGCAGCGCTGCGCTCGAGATGTATCCGGACGGCGCGCTGCTGCGATCCGTCGCGGTCGCGCCGGCGCTCCAGCGTCAGGGGCTCGGCCGCGGGCTGACCGACGCCGCGATTCGACTCGCGTGCGATCTCGGCGCGCCGGCGCTCTACCTGTTGACGACGACCGCTGAGGAATATTTTCCGAAGTTCGGATTCGAGCGCATCGAACGGCGTGATGTTCCCGCGACCGTCCAGGCATCGATCGAATTCCGGTCGGCGTGCCCGGCGACGGCGACCGTGATGCGCAGGCTGGCCTCGCGTCCGCGGTATATTTTGCCGTGAGAGTGACCCTGCCGCGTTCGACCCGCACGCTGGCGTACCTGGGCGCAGTCGTGGCTGTGCTGGCGGCGACGATTTGCACCTTTGCCGTCTACGCGTGGATCGAACCGAGCATCTCGCTGCTGTTCTTTCCAGCCGTCGTCCTCTCGGCGATGTACGGGGGGTACGGGCCCGCGCTCCTGGCGACGGTGCTGGCGACGATCTCGATCGCGTTTTTTTTCGTTCCGCCCCGCTACTCCTTTAGCATCGGCCTCGACGATGCGGTGCGATTGCCGGTGTTCATGCTGGTCGCCTTCGCGACCGCGTGGCTCAGCTCGCGCCGCAAACGCGCGGAAGACGCGCAGCGCCAATCGCTCCACGATCTGCAGGTGGCGATCGACACGCTCCGGAAAGTCAGCGGATGGCCCGTCCTGATCGCGGCCGACACGGCCGCGAGCGTCCGGCGGATGCTGGAACACGCCGCCAACGTCGCGGGCGCATCCGCGGCAGCCGTCATCTGGGAGGCCGAAGAAGAGCCGTGGCTCTACATCGCCTCGTCCTCGTCTCCCGACGCCGGCGCGGTGACCAGACATTCGCCCATCGACCTGCCGCCGCCCGGCGAGCCGATGTCTCCCGAGCTCGCCGAGCGCGTCGGCCCCGGTCCGCACTCGCTGGCGCCGTTTCGCACCGAGCACCTGTCAGGCTACGTGTGCTTCACCGGCGTCGACATGACGACGTCGGACCTGACGGCGATCGTGAACGTCGTGGCGCGCGAAGTGGGGAACTCGCTCGATCAGCTGCACCTGGCCAATCGCCTGCGCGAGCTGGCGATCCGCGAGGATCGCATCCGCCTCGCGCGCGACCTGCACGACGGCGTGCTGCAGTCGCTGACTGGCGTGCGGCTCGAGCTCCAGGCGATTGCCGCCGACCAGGGCGGGCAGCCGCCGCTGCACGATCGGTTGATGGCCATCGAGCGCGCGCTTGCCACCGAGCAGCGCGAACTGCGGTTGTTCATCGAGGATCTGAAGCCGCCGGCCGGCGCGCCCGCGCGCGCGGAATCGCTCGCCGGGCGGCTGGACGAGATGTCCGCGCGGCTCGCCGTCGAATGGAAAGTGCCGATCGTCGCGCGAGTCACGCCGCCCGATCTTGCGCTGCCATCCGCCGCCGAGCAAGGGATGCGTCTGATGGTGCACGAGGCGGTGGTGAACGCGCTGAAGCACGCGCATCCGTCGAAGGTGACCGTCGATGTCGCCGCGCGCGACGGCGGCGCGCTCGCGATCGTCGTCCGCGACGACGGCCGCGGCTTTCCCGAGCGCGGCCATCTCGATCACGACGAGCTCGTGCGGCGCAACGCCGGGCCCGCGAGCCTGCGCGACCGCGTCACCGCGATGGGCGGCCGCATGGCCATCGACTCGACCGCATCCGGATCGCGGATCGAGATCACCCTGCCGTCAAACCAGACCTCGCTGCTGCGCGCATAGCACGAGCTCGAGGCGTCCGCCGACGCCGAGCTTCTCGTAGATGTTGTGCAAGTGCACCTTCACCGTCCCCTCCGAAATCGACAGGCGCTCGGCGATCGTCCGGTTGCGCAGTCCCTGCGCGACCATCCGGACGATTTCGATCTCGCGCGGCGTCAGCGTTTCAGTGGCCTCCCGCGTCGCCTCCTCGCGCTCGAGCGTGCTGCGCACCGCGCGCGACGCCGTGTCGCGATCGATCCACTCGCCCCCCTCGTACACGCGCCGGATGCACTCCAGCAGCGTGTCGGGCGTGGATTCCTTGAGCACGAGACCGGACGCGCCGAGCCGGACGGCTTCGAGCGCCTCGGCGTCGGTGACCGCGGCGGTGAGCAGGACCGTCCGGCACTCCGCGCCGACTTCGTCGAGCGCGCGCAAGACGTCGAGGCCGCCGTGGCCGGGCATCCGCAAATCCAGCACGAGAATGTCGGGCCGGTGCTCGCGCACCGCCTCGAGCGTCGTGCCGGCGTCGGCGCACGTCGCGACGACCTCGAAGTCGGCCTGACGCTCGAGCAGGTGCCGGAGCCCCTGGAGCACGATGGGGTGATCGTCGGCGACGATGATCCGGATGCGCACGTAGGAATTCTATCGGCACCGGTACAATTTTGGTCTCTCGGCCCGTAGCCCGATGAAAACACCAATTCTCGTACTTCTCGTGACGATGCTCGCAGGGCCGGTCGCGCGCGCCGAGGCGCAAAACGCCGCGATCCGCGTCGAGGTGCGCAGCGGGGGCTCCGCGGTCGCCGGCGCGTCGCTCGTCGTGAACGGCGCGGCGTTTCAGACCGACGATCGCGGCGTCGCGTCGGCGGACGTCAGGCCGGGACGCGTGGAGATCGTGGTCGCCAAAGAAGGGTTCGAGCCCGTCAGTCTGGCCGTCGACGTGCGCGCCGGTGAGTCACGGACGATTCCCGTGGACCTTCAGCCGCAGTCCGAGATCACCGAGCACGTGACGGTGTCGGCGACGCGCACCGAGCGCGGCATCGAGGACGAGCCGATGCGCGTCGAGGTGCTCGATCGCGACGAGATCGAAGAGAAGCTCATGATGACGCCCGGCGACATCGTCATGATGCTGAACGAAATGGGCGGGCTCCGCGTGCAGGCGACGTCACCGTCGCTCGGCGCCGCGAGCGTGCGCATCCAGGGGATGCGCGGCCGGTACACGCGTTTCCTCTTCGACGGCCTGCCGTTGTCGGGCGAGCAGGTCGGCTCGTTCGGGCTGCTGCAGGTTCCGCCAGTCGATCTGGGCCGGGTCGAAGTGATCAAGGGCGTCGCGTCATCTTTGTATGGCGCCGGCGCGATGGGCGGCGTGGTCAATCTCGTCTCGCGACGGCCCGGCGCGAAGCCCGAAGCACAACTCCTCGTGAACCGATCTTCTCGCGGCGCGACCGACGTGGCGTTCTGGCAGGCGGCGCCCGTGACCGACAGGTGGAGCTTCGCGCTGCTCGCCAGCGCCAACGGCCAGCAGCGGATCGACATCGACGGCGATGGCTGGGCCGACTTGCCGATGTACGGGCGCGCCGTGGTTCGGCCACGCGCTTTCTGGGACAACAAGGAAGGGCGCTCGTTCTTTGCGACCGCCGGGATGACCCTCGAGCGGCGGACTGGTGGCACCATGCCGCGCGCCGTGCTCGCAGCCACGGGGCAACGGTACGTCGAGGCGCTCGAAACTGGCCGCCTCGACGCCGGCGCCTCGTTGCAGACGCTCGTCCGCGGTGCGTCCGTTTTCAGCATGCGCGGGTCGGTCACGAATCAGCAGTTGCATCACTTCTTCGGCGAGACGGTCGAGCGCGATCGGCACGCGACGGCGTTTGCCGAGGCGACGTTGCGGCGCACGATCGGACGCCACACGCTGGTCGGCGGGATTGCGATGGAACGCGACGCCTATCACCCGATCGATCTCCCGCAGTTCGCATACACGTTCACCGTTCCGGGCGTGTTCGTGCAGGACGATGCGGATCTCATCGATTGGCTGGCCGTTTCCGCGAGCGCGCGGCTCGACGCGCACAGCGAGTACGGCACGTTTCTCAGTCCACGCATCGCGGGCTTGATGAAGTTCCGCGGATGGACGAGCCGTCTCTCCTACGGCACCGGGTTCTTCGCGTCGACGCCGTTGACCGAAGAAACCGAAGCCGCTGGGTTGTCGCGCCTGACGATCGTCACCCCTCTCGAGGCGGAACGGGGAAGAAGCGGCTCGTTGGACGTGAGCCGATCGATCGGACCGGTATCGGCGACGCTGACGCTGTTCGCGTCGACGGTCCGCGATCCGGTCGATGTCGAGCGCGAGGATCGGTTCGTGCTCGGCAACCAGCCGGAGTCGACGACCAACACCGGCGTCGAGGCGCTGGCGATCTGGCGTCGCGAAGGACTGTCCATCGTCGCGAATTACGCTTACGTGCGCGCGCGTGATGGAGACGAGGAAGTTCCGCTGACGCCGCGCCACAGCGTCGGCGTCGACGGTATGTGGGAGTGGCCGGATCGCGCCGGGCGCCTCGGCATCGAGTGGTACTACACCGGCGTGCAGCGGCTGGAGGCGAATCCGTATCGGCAGGAGAGCCGGCCGTACAACATATTCGGCATCCTCGTCGAGAAGCGCATCCGTCGCGTACGCGTGTTCCTCAACGGCGAAAACCTGACCAACGTGCGCCAGACGCGCTGGGATCCGCTGCTGCGCCCTGCGCGCGCGTCCGACGGACGGTGGACCGTCGACGCGTGGGCGCCGCTCGACGGCCGGAACGTCAACGGCGGCATACGCTGGTCATTTTGACGGCGCGGGCACGGTGAATCGCCAATCGTCCTCGGAATGCAATGGAGTCGACGAGGGGATCAGCCGCTCGCGCGTGCCGCTGACCTCGAAGATCGGGTTGCCGTCGGACGTGCTCGTCGTGCCGCGTGCGACGACGTGAGCCTCCTTCGAGACGAAGCCGTTGTGCTCGATGATCTGACGAAGGGCCGCGAGCGTCACGGTGTTGCCCGGCTTCAGGTCCAGAATCGTCAGGCCGTCGTTCAAGCTCACCGCGGTGCCCCAACGTAGACCGTGCTCTCCTGCCTCCCAGGATAGAGATCGATCGCGTTGATAGTGTCCCAGGTTCAAATCAACGCGGCCAGAAACGATCCGCAGGCGGCGAAGCCGGCGGCCAGCATCGCCGCGCCAAGCCGGCGCTTCGGCTTGAGCCGGTACCACATGTAGTAGCTGCCGAGCACCATGATGACGAGACCGGCGGCAAGCGCGTCCATCGACAGCGTCCAGACCGTCGTCAGCGCCCAGTCGCGCGTCGCGGCGGGTGCGTTGTATCGAGAGCCGCTGAACGTGTGGAAGATCCGGAACGCCGCCCATGGATGATTGTCGAAGTGCCGGACCGCCGCGCGCTTTCGCACGAGATCGACCTCGATCGTGCTCGCATCGTTCGGCCGGCTGACGTTGAACTCGAAGCGACCAGGTTTCTGACCTGCCGCGGGCCAATCGATTTCTCCCCTGAGATTCAGTTGGCCCATCACGTCATGCGCACGTGCGAGATCGGTTTCGCCGCGCGGCAGTTCGATTGGTGTCTCGTACCGAGTCTCCGTGCGCTGAAAAGACGTTTGAGCCAGCGCCCAGCGTGGATGGTTCAGCAGCAATCCGGTCAGGGAGAACAGCCAGAGAAAGAACAAGAAGTAGAGACCGAGGTAGTAGTGAAGTTTCCGGTTCCAGGCTTCAACGGAGAATCGCATTGATCGCTCCGATGAACGACACGGCGCCAGCGGCCAGCAACATCACGCCGATCCGGCGTTCGGCTCGCAGTGAGAACCACAGGTACAACCCGCTGACGGTGATGAACAGGATCAAATAGATCGTTCCATCTGCGAACCACTGCCACGCGCGCGTTCCGATCCAGTTTCCGCGGATCGCGGCGTTGTGAGGTCCGGGCATCTTGTGGAGGTAGGCGAGCGCTTCCCAGAAACCGGTCGTGCGCCGCGAGATCGACGCTGAACGCGTGTCGAGGTCGACCGTGATCTTCGTCTCGAGCCCCGGCTTCGACACGGGAATCACCAGCCGCCGTTCCTTTCGCTGATACTGGACGAACCCGATCTCTCCAGTCACGCGAAGCTGATCGAGGAGCTTCTTCGCACTCGCGACGCGTTCCATGTTCTGAGGTCCATCGCCTACGCCAGGAATCTGGACGTCCTGAACAGTCTGCTCTGATGTCGCGAGGTCGACGGCGACCTTGGCGTGATTGAGAAAGAACACGCTCGCCGCGAACAAGAGGATGAACGGGCTGACGAAGAGGCCGAGATACAGATGCAGATCGCGCGTCCAGGTGTAAAAGCCTTTGAACCTCATCGACTCGATGCGCGTCAGCGAACCGGCGGCGCGAGCAATCGTTCGAGCTCGTCCAGGCGGGCGCTCAGTTCGATCCATCTCGCTTGTTCAGAGCTCAGCATCTGGGCCGCGTCATTTTCTCGGACTCTGAGCTGCTGTTCGCGCGCGGAGTGATTCGAGAGGTTACGCTTCAGCGCAGCTTGCATATCCAGGGTCTCGCGCTTCACCTTTTCGTCTGTCTCCGTCTGCAGGCTTTTTTCGACATTCTCCAGTTCTGTGGCGAGGTTCTGCCCCTGCAGGCTCTCGTCTGCGATTTGCCGCCGTACGGCGTCCAGCGTCGTGCTCAGGTGTGCGGTGCGCTGCTCCTGAATGCCCAGTCGTGCGAGCGTGACCTGAATGCGCGGACCGACGGTGGCCGACTGTTCCATCGCCAGCCGCAGCGCGTGAACCTCGGCGAGCAGGTTCGTCATCGGATCGGCGGGCGCAGCGGCCGATTGTGAAGCTGCGGCGACGGCGACCGAGACGACGATGGCGAGACAAATACCCGTCAGGGCCATGACGCGTTTCGAGTGTCGTTGCATGCCCATCAATCACCACCCTTTGTGCCGGTCAGTCACAGGTACCGGCGTACGCTTGCCTTGTAGGTCTGATACGACGCGCCGAACTTCTGGCCGAGGTAGGCTTCTTCCGGTATCACGGCGGTGAAGTGGACGATGATCATCGCCGGCACGACGAAGATCACGATCCAGAGATTGTTCAGCAGTACTCCGAGTCCGGCCTGCACGAGCATCACGCTCACATACATCGGATTGCGCGAGAACTTGTACGGTCCGCGCAGCAGCAGCGAAGGAGAGGGCCTCCATGGCCTGGGATCCTGACCCGAACGCCTGAACATCACGATCGTCGTCAGGTTCAGCGCCAGGCCCACCAGCAGCGTGAGGCCGCCGAGCACCCATCGCGGTACGGTATCCAGAGGAACCGGCCAGCGAACAACGGCGTACTGCAACGCGACCGCGGCCGCGACGAACGCCGCGAACACGAGCGGAGGTGGCAGCCAGACCTTCGCACCGGTTTCAGACTGAACGCTCATCGGTCCGCATCCTTGTCACGTCAGCGTTTCCAGCAGCCGCGCCGGACGATCGGTCGGCGTCCGCGCCAGCGTCAGGTCCCACGTCTGGAGCGTGTGGGACATCCGATCGCGCATCGCGACGAGCTCCGCGATCTGCTGCTCTACATCGTCGAGCCGGCGCTGCGCCGCGGCCCGAACGTCACGACACGGTTTCCCGCCCGAGTCGCGCACGCGGAGAAACCCGGCAATCTCGCGGAGCGTGAACCCGAACCGCTGCGCGTTGCGAACGAGCGCAAGGCGGTTGACGGCCGTGGCTGGGAATTGCCGGTAGCCGGCGGGCGTTCGGGCCGGCCGCGGCAAGAGACCCAGGCGCTCGTAGTACCGAATCGTGTCGCGAGTGACGCCGGTGAGCTGCGCCACTTGACCTATCGTCAGGCGATCTCCCATGCCCCGATGATACGCGCGTCTTGACGCTGGACTCGACTCCAGGGTCTAGCATCGGCCCGAGAGGAAAAAATGACCATCCCCATTCTGTTCGCGCTCGCGCTGACGCTCTTCGCGCAGCATCCGGACATGAAGCATCGTGGCGCGCAGGCCATGGGCTTCGATCAGGACAAGACCACGCACCACTTCACGCTGACCACCGATGGCGGACGGATCGAGGTGAGTGTGAACGATCGCGCCGACCAGGCGAGCCTCGCAGCCCGTGGTGAAAGTCTGGCTGCATTCGACGGGCGATGCATCCCCGCCGGCTGCGTTGCTCCTCCCTTAAATACTCCCGGTATTCTCGGTCGTCGCGCCTTGCCGGCGGGGCGCCTCGCCCGTCTCGGTGCCACGCCAGACTTTCACCACGGACTGCTAGCCGCCGTTCGCGTCCACTTGAAGGCCATCGCCGCCGAGTACGCGCGCGGTGATTTCAGCAAACCGTTCGCGACGCACGGCGAGGTTCCGCCCGGCGTGAGCACGATGCAGCAACGCAAGGCGATGATGACGTTCAAATACCAGGAGACGCCGGAGGGCGGCCGCGTGACGATCGCGACGTCCGATCCAGACGCGCTCGCCGCGGTGCACGCGTTTCTCCGCTATCAGATCACCGAGCATCGGACCGGCGAACCGCTGACCGTCACCCGGTGATCGACGTCAGTTCTCACGCGCGGCTGCCAGTTCATGGCGCCGTCAGCTTCGTAACCGATGCCGGCTGTCGCGATCCGGCGTCGCCGACCCAATCGCTGCTGGTTCCGTCGGCGAATCGCTGATGGACCTTCCACGCGATCTCCCGGGCGTCTTTCGGATTCCGCGCGATGAACACGAACTCGCGAAATTCACCGGGCTTGATGTCCATGGTCCACGTGACCGTGACGATACGATCGCCCTCGCGCCTCGCCTCGTACGTGAAGCCGGACGGCGCTTCGATGCCTGTGATCGTGACGCCCGCGGGCACCTCGAGCTCCACTGACTTCGTGGGCACCTTGCCTTCGGTCGGCACGCGCACCGCGTATTTCTCGCTCGCTCCCGCCTTCGATTCGCGCGGCCACACCGTCACGTGCGCGTTCAGGACCGCCGTCGTGAGAACGGCGACAGCGAAGATAGCCGGCAGGCGACGCATCTGACACCTCCGTCGAGGACACGATACTTCGTCCAGCGCCCCGATTGGACTACGGCATCGCATGACCCATCGGCAAGCCGCCATGGGAGGGCATCGGCTGCGACATCCGCATGTTCCACATCCGGCCCATTGCGCCGGCCGGCGGGCGCAGCCGGAAGAATAAATGAAACGAGACGGGATGGCTGCCGTATGCGGCCCGCAGCCCCTGCGGCGGCGCGTAGAACGTCACGTCGGCGCCGAATCCGCCTTCGAAGCCGCGGACGTTCAGCACATCTCGAATTCCGCCGACGGTGAATGCCAGCACCGTTTTCCGCTGATCCGGCGGGGGAAGGGGCTCGACGCAGTGCACGAGCGACGGGCAGCGAATCGGCACTGTCACGCCGGTCGACAGGTGCTCGGGGACGTCGCCTGTCGCCAGCACGAACGTTTCGGTCTGCACCGCTTCGAAGCGGCCGTACACACCGTTCTTCCCGAACCGCTTCGCCCCTTCCGCGAGGAAGGCGTTGCGCGATCCGTGATCCGTGTCGTTGCGGCCGAACGCGATCGTCACCGCGCTGAAGCCGGTTTCGTGTTTGCGCGTCCACGCGAGCGATGAGGTCGATCGCGTGATGTTGCCGGGTTCCAGCTCCTCGGGATGCTCGAGATGAGCCGTCGACGCCTGGATCTCCCATTCTTCGGTCGGGCGGAACGACACGCGCCCCGAGTACGAATCGAGCGGCCCGAAGTCGAAGTCCCAGCGATGTTCGTCCGGCTCGCGGCCGTTGAACAGCGAGCCCTCGACGACCCACCGCCCGCGATCGACGGCGGCCGTTACCACACCGAACGCGATGTGCGTCGAGTCAAAGGTGTGATGGCCGAGCGGCGCCGTCGGATTGTCGGCCGCGGACATGCGATGCATGAACGCCACCGGACCCAGCGCCGGCTCGCCAACAGGCGCGCCCGCGATCGTGAGCCCGGCCAATTCACCGATCGGCATCCGCCAGATCGCGGCGAGCTGCATGAAGAAGTCGTGCGGATGCTGCCGGTCGATCAACGGCCGGCCGTCGAGCGCTTCGCCCGCCTGAAAGAGCTCGCGGTACCCGTTTTTGCCGACCGTCGCTGGATCGAGGCTCAACATGCCGCTGAACGTCAGCCGGCCGCGCGCGGTGTTGCGTGTCGCCATGCCCATCCACCAGTTCGGCACGACGAGCTCGTCGCCGCCTCGCGGTCCGCCTTGATGATTGAATTCCGCGAAGACGACGGCGTCCTGCATGAATTGCCACGAGCCTTCGTCCGCATTCATCTGCGTGTGTTGATGCTGCGGCTCGGCCGGCTGCTGCGCAGACGCGCCCCGCGCGCTTATAAACAATGTTGCGATACCAACCATCGCCAAGTCCGCGACTCGGCGTCTGTTCCCGAACATCGTCTCCTCCGATTCCCGAGTTGTCACGGAGTTGTCA
>DASYQZ010000198.1:0-6001 GCA_036004865.1 Vicinamibacterales bacterium | reverse complement strand
TCCGGTAGAAGCGGCCGACCGGGTACTCGTCCGAGTAGCCGTTCGCTCCGTGGATCTGCACCGCGTCCCCTGCGGCGCGCTCGGAGGCCACGGTGGCGAACCATTTGGCGAGCCCGGTCTCGCGCGTGTTGCGCATGCCGTTGTTCTTGAGCCATCCGGACCGCAGCCAGAGGAGCCGCGCCGACTGATAGTCGGACTCCATCTGCGCGATCATTTCCTTGACGAGCTGGTGCTGGCCGATCTCGACGCCGAAGGTCCTGCGCTCCTTCGCGTACTTCACGCTGGCGTCGCGGCACGCGCGAATGAGCCCGGTCGCGCCGGCCGCGACCGTGAAGCGTCCCTGATCGAGCGCGAACATCGCAATCTTGAACCCCTCGCCGACGCGGCCGAGCACGTTCTCCTCCGGCACGTCGACATCGTCCATTTTGAAGAAGCCGGTGTTGCCCGCGAGGATGCCCCACTTCTCCTTCATCGGCCCGCTCGAGAATCCCTTGAACGTGCGCTCGACGATGAACGCGGTCAGACCTGAGGGGTCGCGCTGCTTTTTCTTCTCGAGATCGGTCCAGGCGATGACCATGAAGTTGTCGGCGACGTCCGCGAGCGAGATCCAGCTCTTCTCGCCGTTCAGCGTGTAACGATCGCCCTGTTGGATCGCCGTCGACTGAATGGCGCGCGCATCGCTGCCGGCGCTCGGCTCGGTGAGGCCGTAGCCGGCGATCTTCGTGCCTTGCGCCTGCGGCACGAGATAGCGGCGCTTCTGATCCTCGGTGCCCCACGCGAGCAGCGACAGGCAATTGAGGCCGGCGTGCACCGACATGATCACGCGCAGCGACGTGTCGACGTACTCGAGCTCTTCGCTCGCCAGACCGAGGCAGATGTAGTCCATGCCGGCGCCGCCGTACTCCTGCGGCACCGAGATGCCGAGCAGCCCGAGCTTCGCCATGCCGCCCAGAATGCGATCGCGATCGAAGTGGTGGTTGCGGTCGTTCTCGCGGATGTACGGCGCGACTTCCCGGCCGCCCCACTCGCGCACCGACTGCTCGAGCAGACGGTGTTCCTCACTCAAACTGAAGTCGATCATGAAAGCTCCAAACGACGATCAACGCAGAACACGCAGAAACCGCAGAGGCATTTCTCCGCGTGTTCAGCATGTTCTGCGTTGAACGTCGTTCCAGAAACGGGAAATCGTATCACGCGCGGCGGGCGACATGCACCGGCGCGGCGCGGCCCAAGTCGAGCGCCGCGGCGGCGCTCTGGCCGTTCGCCGCAATCTCGAGATGATCGGTGCTGCCGAACAGCGCGACGACTTCGCCCAGCGCCGCGTCGGCATAGGTCGACACGACTTTGGAAATCTGGTGCGGGCCGACGCGAATCTCGAGCGAGGCGCCGGCGAGCTTTTCGAACGTCTTGCGATCGATGTTGGTGATCAGGTTGCCGAACCGGTCGACGCGCAGCACTTCACCGGCGATGTGATCGGCGTCGACCTCCGGCTGCGGCAGATCGAGCCGCTGGATCGCGCCGGCCGGACGCCCGAGCGCCGTCAGCTCGATGCCCTTCGCGAGCCACGCGGCCGCGGGCGCGAATCGATCGCGACCCTCGAACGTGCGGCTGACGGTGGGCCGCGCGTAGCGGCGCTCGCTCAGCTCCACCACTTTTTTCGGCGCGTGATCGTCGACGACCGCTGTCAGCACGCCATTGTCCGGCGCGACGAACTTGTAGTCGCCGATCTCGGCCGCGATGCCGCGGCGCGCCGACCCCACGCCCGGATCCACGACGACGAGAAACACCGTGCCGGCGGGAAAGTATTTGTAGGCCGCGGCCAGCTCGAGCGCGCCGGCCAGCACGTCGTGCGGCGGCAGATCGTGCGAGATGTCGACGAACGTCGCCTCCGGACAGATCCCGAGCGCCACGCCTTTCATCGTGCCGGCGTAGTGGTCGCGCGTGCCGAAATCGGTGAGCAGCGCAATGACGGGCCGCGCCATGTTCTTACCGGACCGTATCAGCTGGATCGGTACTGTTCACAACCAGCCTCCGACGGACGCACCTTTAAGCTTATTACGCGGGCTTGCGAAACAGAATCTCGCGGAGGTTGTTTTGTAGAAGGAATGAATCGGACACGCGCAGTCCCGAGAACAGTCGAATGATGTCGCGGTTGAGCAGGACAGACTGCCGCCCGCGCGCCGCCGCATAGTGGCGATGCTTCAGGTTCACTTCGTCGACGATGATGTACTTCGTGTAGCGGACGTCGGGCCGGGGCGTGCTGCCGAAAAAGCCGAGCAGCGCGCCCTCCGGGCGCAGCAGCCGCGTCAGCTCTTTCGCGAGCTCCTGCGCCGACGCCTTGTCCATGTAGTCGATCACGTCCCAGCAGAGAATGCCGTCGACCGTTCCGCTCTCCTGAGGAAAACGCTTCTGCAGAAACTCCGGCAGCGCCTCGAGCTTGCCCTCGCGCACGTGCCGATCGAGATCCGCGAAGATGTCCTCGACGAAGATCTTGCAGCCGAGCTGTTCGCCGAAAAAGCTGACGTTGCTGCCGACGACGGGACCCAGGTCGAGCAGCACCGGCGACTCGTGCGACGTCAGCGTCGTCAGAAATTTTCGGAGCGCCTTGGTGGCGAAGATCGGATCTTCCGCGGCGGACGGACTTGGCGGTACGTCGGGCTCGTTCTTCCGAGGCGCGAGGCGATCTAAGAGACCCACGGGCGATTCGTATTCGGGAATCTGAATTCGGAAGTCGGGATTGTACCGGATTCGCGGGATCCGGCTCGACTCCGAATCCCAAAAATCCCCGAATCGCAAATCCCGAGACGTTTACGCCCGAGCCGGCTGAGGCTGCGGTTGTGCCTGCTGTTGCTGCTGCTGCTGCGAGGCCTGCGGCCCGCCCTGCGGCGGCTTCGCCCCCTGCGGCTGCGCCTTGCGCTGCATGTCGACGCTGCCGCGGAAGTGCGCGCCTTCGGCGATCGCCACGCGCGGCGAGACGATGTCGCCGTCGACCGATCCGTTGTCGCGGATGTCCACCTTGTCGCTCGCGGTGACGTTGCCGGTGACTTCGCCCAGCACGATCACCGCTTTGGCGAACACCTGAGCCTTGATGCGCCCGTTGGGGCCAATCGTCAGAACATGATCGCGCAACTGAATCGTGCCCTCGACATGGCCTTCGATGGTCAGATCTTCGCTGCCGTTCAGCTCGCCCTTGATAACGACTGACTTCCCAATATTCACGATGTCCTTCTCCATATGATGACTTGCCTCTGGACGAGGACCGGGAACGCCCGCTGGCACCGGTGCGGGAGGCTGCGGCGCAGCCGTGGGTTGTCCGCTCGTCGGTCGGACTGCTTCATCGCGTTTCCACATGTAATCCTCCGCCTGTCCGCGAGCCAGCGCTAGGGTATCTGCCATCAGAAATGCCCGCGCGCGTTCCGGCCAGTATAGGTGTTGGGCGAAACCTTGTCTAGTCCTTTCGTTACCGCGATTTACGGGAATGGTAGAATGAATGGTTCACACATGCGTGTCTACTTTGATTACAACGCGACTACCCCGCTCGCACCCGACGTGGCTGCGGCGGTTGCACGAACGTCGCAAGATCTTTTCGGCAATGCATCGAGTGTGCATTACTTCGGCCAGCAGGCGAAGGCCGCGGTCGACGAGGCCCGCTCGGCCGTCGCCGCGCTGATCAACGCCGATCCGTCCGAGGTGGTCTTCACGGCCGGGGGAACCGAGTCCGACAATTTCGCGATCCGCGGTGCGGCCGACGCCGCCGAGTCAGCCGGACGGCGACACCTCATCGCGAGCGCGATCGAGCACGAGGCCGTGTTGAACACGTTGAAGGCGCTCGCGCGCCGCGGGTGGCGCACCGCGCTCGTACCGGTCGATCAGTCGGGACGCGTCTCGCCGGATCAGCTCCGGAGCGCGATGGCGGACGACACGGCCATCGTGTCGGTGATGCACGCGAACAACGAGATCGGCACGATTCAGCCAATCGCCGAGCTCGCGGCGATCGCGCACGAGCGCGGCGCCGTGATGCACACCGACGCCGTGCAGTCGGCGGGAAAAATTCCGGTCGACGTGCGCGCGCTCGGCATCGATCTGCTGTCGCTGTCGGCGCACAAGTTCAATGGCCCGAAGGGCGTGGGCGCGATCTGGATCAAGCGCGGCACGCGGCTGCAGCCAATCCTCACGGGCGGCAAGCACGAACGCAATCGCCGCGCAGGCACCGAGAACGTGCCGGCCATTGTCGGCATGGGCGTCGCCGCGCGGCTGGCGATCGCGAAGATGAGCGCGGAGGCGGCGCGCGTGAGCGCGCTTCGCGATCGACTCGAAGCCGGAATTCTTCGCACGGTGCCGGGCACGGTGGTCAACGGCGCCCCCTCGGATCGCGTGCCGAACACCACGAACATCAGCTTCGATCGCGTGGAAGCCGAGAGTCTGTTGATTGCGCTCGATCTCGAAGGCGTTGCGGTCTCGACCGGCTCGGCGTGCTCGTCCGGCACCCTCGAGCCGTCGCACGTGCTGCGCGCGATGGGCCTGCCGGCGCACCGCACGCAGAATTCGCTCCGGTTCAGCCTCGGGATGTTCTCGACCGAGGAAGAAGTCGATCGCGTCATCGAGACGTTGCCGCGGCTTGTCGAGAAGCTTCGAGGCCTCACTCGAAAGACAGCCACGGCTTGAAAATGCAACCACGAACGCACGAAAACACGAAAAGGATTTCTTTTTCGTGCTTTCGTGTTTTCGTGGTTGCATTTGATTTTTGACGAATGCGTATCGTTGTCGCGATGTCCGGCGGCGTCGACTCGTCCGTCGCAGCGGCCCTGCTCGCCGAGCAGGGTCATGACGTCATCGGTCTGTCCATGCAGCTCTATGACCAGACCGAGGGTCATGCTTCGTTCGGCAGTTGCTGTTCGATCGACGACCTCCACGACGCCCGGCGCGTCGCCGCGGCGATCAATATCCCGCACTACATCCTCAACTTCGAGCGGCAGTTCAACGAGCAGGTCGTCTCGAACTTCGTCCGCGAGTACACATCGGGGCGCACGCCGCTGCCCTGCGCGCACTGCAACAGCGATCTCAAGTTCGCAACGCTGGTGGAGCGCGCGCGCGGATTCGGCGCCGATGCGGTCGCCACCGGCCATTACGCACGCGTCGAGCAGGACGCGTCCGCCGGACGCTACCGGCTGATGCGCGGCGTCGACCCGGCGAAGGATCAGTCGTACTTTCTCTTCTCGCTCACGCAGGACCAGCTCGCGCGGGCCGTGTTTCCCGTCGGCGATCGACCGAAGGACGCCGTGCGCGAGTACGCACGTCTGCGAAGCCTGCCGGTCGCGAACAAGCCGGACAGCCAGGAGATCTGCTTCATCCCGGATCACGATTACGCCGGGTTCGTGGCGAAGCACGCGGACGGCGTCTCGACACGCGCGACGGGCACGGGAGTCGTCGTCGACGAGCACGGGCGCGTCCTCGGCACGCATGCCGGCATCCATCGCTTCACCGTCGGCCAGCGGAAGGGTCTCGGTCTGACCCCGTCTCCGACCGGCGCACCAAGGTACGTGCTCGCGATCCGTCCCGCGGATCAGCAGGTCGTGGTCGGCCCGAAGTCGTCGCTCGAGCGCACGACGTTGACGGCATCGGGCGTGAACTGGATCGTCGAGGAGCCGAGCGGTCCCGTTCGCGTCGCCGCTCAGATACGCCACCGGCATCAGGCCGCCGCCGCCACCGTGCGCGCGCTCGGCGACGCGCACGCTGAGGTCGTCTTCGACGCACCGCAGATCGCAATCACGCCAGGACAGGCGGTCGTGTTCTACGACCGCGACACCGTCGCTGGCGGCGGCTGGATCGATTCGAACTCAGAACTCAGAACTTAGAACTCAGAACTGGAACTGGAACTGGAACTGGGACAGTTTCGAGTTCGAAATTCCGAGTTCAAGTTCTAAGTTCTGAGTTCTCAGTTCTAAGTTCAGACAGTCGCGAGATGTTCCGGGATGTTCTCGAGGAAGTGCTCCGCGTCGAT
>DASYQZ010000197.1:0-12178 GCA_036004865.1 Vicinamibacterales bacterium | reverse complement strand
AGAGCCACCGTGCCCGAGAATCCCGTTCCGGCGGTGATCGTCACCGTGTAAACCGCGGTGCCGCCGCGATTGATCGTGATGCTCGCCGGCGTCGCCGAAATCGAGAAGTCGCCGTTGACGACGAGCGTCACGTTGACCGTGCGCGTCAGCGGACCACTCGTTCCGCGAATCGTCAGCGGATACGTGCCTGGCGGCGTCGTCCCGCTCGTCGCCACGCTGAGCGTCGTCGAGCCCGATGTGGTGAGCGACGTGGGAGCGAAGGACGCGGTCGCTCCAGACGGCAAGCCGGTGACGCTGAAGTTCACGGTGCCGGTGAATCCCGTTCCAGGATTGAGCGTCGCCGTGTAGGTCGTGCTGCCGCCGGGGAGCACCGTGCGCGACGCCGGCGTCGCAGAGAGTGAAAAGTCGGTGACGGTGACCGTGCGCGTCGCCGGCGCGCTCTGAAGACCGCCGTTGTCGGTCACTCGGAACGACGCCGTGTACGTTCCGGGCGTCGAGTACGTGACGTTGCCGGCGTTGGCTTGCGAGCTCGAGGCGGGGCTGCCGCCGGTGAATGTCCAGGAGTACGCGGTGATCGTTCCGTCGACGTCGCTGCCCGTTCCGGAGAACGCGACCGACCCACCGGGATTGATGGTGACGTTCGACGCCGGGCTCGTAATCGTCGCGGTGGGCGCCTGATTGCCGGCCGTGATCCTGACGAAGCTCGCGACCGACGGCACGCCGGCCGAGTTCAGAATGAACAGCATGTAGTAGCCGGGCGGCGCGATGTTGCCGTTGGGCGGCGAGGTGACGTTCAGCACGCCGGCGCCCACCGTGTACGACAATCCGACCAGCCGCTGCTCCATGTCGAACGCGTGCGTCTGCGCGCCCGGCCGAACGAGGACGACCGACGAGATGTTCGCCGCATCCGGCGTCTGCACCTGAAACGCCGCGCCGTAGCCGAACGTGCCGGGCGTGACGGCGGTGATGCCGGGCCGCAGCGCCGCGGTTCCATTCAGATTGAACAGGTAGCCGGCGAGTAAATCTCGATGTGCTGCTCGTACGAGCCGCGCGACGGATTGCCGCCGACGAGCGCGACCGTCGCATCCGGCAGCAGGAGCGAGCCCGAATGATAGAGACGCGGAAATGCGTTCACGCCCGCCGAGCTGAACGTGTTGGTGGCCGGATCGTACAGGTCGGCGTTCCTGCTCGCGGTCGCCGCATCCTCGTCGTTCACCGACCCGCCCATCGCCAGCACTTTGCCGTTCGGCAGAATCGTCGCGTTCATCTCGATGCGCGCCTGCGACATCGAGGGACCGAAGGTCCACTGCAGCGGAGACGCGGAGAGGTTGATGATTTCAGTCGTCGCCGTCGCCGGATTGCCGCCGCCGAAAATCATCACGCGAGGCGTGTAGCCGTTCGCCGGCGTCAACGGCAGCACCGACGTGCCGTACGTCCGCGTGTTGGCGTAGTTGGTGGTCGCGACGACTCCAGACCACGTGTTCGTCGATCGATTGAAGATCCGCGATCCGGTGCCGGACCCCGAGTAAAAGACGCGGCCGTCCGTCATCAGATGCATACGGGGATAGAGCGGCGGCGTCCAGCCGGCCGCAAACTCCTGGCTCCATCCCGTACCGGGCGTGTAGATCTCGACGGCCGTATTCGTCGAACCGGTCTCGCTCAATCCGGAAAACGTCATCACGCGTCCGTCGCCGAGCGTCGTGACCGTCGGATACCACCGTCCATGCGCCATGTTCTGCACGTCGGTGAACAGGCCGGTCGCCGGGTCGTACACCGAGTTGCGCGGCTCGCCGTGAAACGGGTCGTACTGCAGCGTGCCGCCGTTGACCAGCACGCGGCCGTCGGAGAGCACGACCATGCCGTTGCAGAACATGTCCCACGCGACCGGCTGCGTCACGATCGTGTCCGCGACCGGGTCCCAGACGGCGGCGCGGAAGTTCGTCTCGGTCGCGACGTTGCCCGAGCCCGCGACGACGAGCACCTTGCCGTTGCGCATCACAGCAATGTGAACGGGATTGATCGGCATCAGATACGGCAGCGTGTCCCACCGCCCCTGAACGCCTGGCTGAGCGCGGAGGTTTTGGATGCAAACGAAAGCAAGGCCAACAGCCACCACGACTCGGATAGTGCGCATGCGATCCTCCCGTTTCGACGCGTGAGACGCGTGAGACGCGTGAGACGCGTGAGACGCGTGAACATGCGTCGGAGAAACGGCGGACGCTAACACCCTGTGCCGGTGCCTGTCGATGGCACGGAAGTGCCGTCACGAGCTGCCGATTTTGATTACGGCGAAGGCAGGACGGGAACGGTGAATGACGAAGTCAGGACTTCGCCGCGCCGCTGAAACTGCACCCACATCCGGTAGTCGCCTTCGCGCGGGAACAGCATCTGAAACACGACGGTCGGGCCGCCTCGTGCGGAGATTTCCACGACGGGATGGCTGTGCGCGGCAATCGCGAGGTCGGCGCTCGTGAACAGCAGGTGTCCCGCCGCGCCGAGATAGGGTTCGAGATCGGTGACCGGCGCACCGCTGGCGGCGTCGTGCAGCTCGAAGGTGACCAGTTGCTCGCGCCCGGCGATCGGCTCCGGCATCGTCAGCGTCACACGCATGTCGCCGACGATCTTGTCACCGGTGTCGCGCGCGAGGCGCGGCGGGGCGACGAGCGGACCCGCGTAGCCGGCGGTCACGATCGACTTCTGCACGAGCTGCGGCGATCCGCCCGACGGGAGAAAGTCGGCGATCAACTGATACACGCCCGTCTTCGGCAGTTGAATGTCCACGTCGAGCGAACCGTCGCGATGCAGCGTCGGATGGACGTGCGCGAAGTACTCCAGATCCTGACTGATGATGAACAGATGGAACACGCGCTCGTGCACGGGATCGAAGCGGCGCACCGTCGCCTTGGTGTGCGGGTCGCGTACGAAGATGCGCGCGCGTGCTTTCTGCTGCGGCCGCAGGACGCGCGGCGACGTTTCCAGATCGACGAGATACCCCGCGTAGTCGGCGCGCGCGGCGCGGACGAGCATCATGCCGCACTGCGGACACTTGTCGCCGTCCCGGCCGCGAACGTTCGGGTGCATGGGACACCAGAAGACCGCCTGAGCGGCGGCCACGAGCCTTGTTGGCGCAATGCGAGACGAGGATCCGGGCGCCCAGAGGAAGACGATGACGAGGACTGCGGCGGCGATCGCGGCCCGGCGCACCATCAGACGATTGGCAGCTTCTTCTTCACGATCTCGACGACCGGCTCGAGAATCGTCTTCAGCATCGCCGCGCTGATCGGGCCCTTCCTGATCGTGCCGTTGCGGAATTTGAACTCGAGCTCGGACGAGGCCATGAACATCGTCAGGTTGACGATCTCGCCGACGACGATCGAGTGCTCGATGAACACCGACTCGTCGCGGCGCACCTCGTCGACGATTTCGGTCACCACCGGCGCGAGCGCGCGATCCTGCGCGAACGCGCGGAGCAGATGCTTGCTGATGCCGGCGGAATCGGTCGAGTCGAGCCTGGCGCTCTTCGTCACCGAAGGCACCGCGTCGAGCTCGCCCGCCGGCGGCGCCGGCCGCAGGACGTCGAGCGTCACCGCGGAGAAGATGCGCCGGCCAAGATGCCGCGCCGCCGTCACTGCCTGCACGTCGCTCAAGTCGTCGATCGCGGCCAGCAATGATTGCATCAGATCCTCCCCTGACGACTGGCGAATTGTACGAGATCCCGGGACGGCCTGCTCGTCCACCGTAGTTTTAGTTTTCGCGAAGGCGGCGGAAATGGCCGTCCCTTACCTCAGCTAACGCACCCCGAGCAGCACGTCCATGGTCAATTGATCGAGGCGCTCGTAGGCGAGGCCTTTGCGCGCCAGCGCGACGCGATCGAACGGCATGGAGAGCAGCGCATCGCGCTGTTGAGCCGAGTACGGCGACAGCGCGCCGATTTCGCGGCCGACTGACTCCGCGAGGAGCGCCTGGATCTCGGGGTCGGCGTTCCAGCGCTTCGCACGCTCGCGAAGGATGAGGTAAGTGCGCATACATCCTCGCGCGAACTCCTTCACGCCGCACACGTCTTCCGTGCGATATGCGTGCGCATCGAAGTGCCGCGGGCCGTCGTATCCGACGTCCTCGAGGAATTTCACCAGCCAGAACGCCGACTTCACGTTCGTCGATCCGAACCGGAAGTCCTGGTCGTAGCGGCCCGGGGCCTGATCATTCAGATCGATGTGAAAGAGCTTGCCGGCTTCCCACGCCTGCGCGACTGCGTGGAGGAAATTGAGCCCGGCCATCTGCTCGTGCGCAACCTCCGGGTTCACGCCGACGATGTCGGGATGATCGAGCGTCGCGATGAACGCGAGGTACGCGCCGGTCGTCGCCATGTAGATGTCGCCGCGCGGCTCGTTCGGCTTCGCCTCGAGCGCGAACTTGAATCCGTACTTTCGATCGATCGAGTACTCGCACAGATAGTTGACCGCCTCGCGCAAGCGCTTGATCGCCTCGTCCGGGCGGCGGCACGCATCGGTCTCGGTGCCTTCGCGTCCGCCCCACAGGACGAAAATCTTCGCGCCCAGCTCGGCGCCGAGATCCATCGCGCGCAGCGTCTTCTGCACCGCGTACGCGCGAACGCTCGGGTCGTTCGCCGTGAAGGCGCCGTCGCGAAAGACGGGATCGTAGAAGAGATTCACCGTCGCCATCGGCACGACGATCCCGTGCCGCCCGCAGGCGTCCTTGAAGTCCCTGACGATGCGATCGCGCTCGCTAGGCGAGGCATCGATCGGCACGAGGTCGTTGTCGTGCAGGTTGACGCCCCAGGCGCCGACGTCTGCGAGCAGCGCGACCGCGTCAGTCGGCGCGAGCGGATCGCGCACGCAGTCGCCGAACGGATCGCGCCCGCGGTTGCCGACGGTCCACAGTCCGAACGAGAACTTGTCCTCGGGGCGCGGCGCGTACGGATCAGACATAGGTCTCTTTGTGCTCGATGCCCCGCGTGATGCTGCGGAGCGCCGAGTAGATGCGCCGGTACTCGGCGTAGCGATCGTTCATCTGCGCGACCACGTCCGCGCGCGGCTCGATCGACCCGGCCACGCGCACCGCCGCGTCGCACGCCTCGTCGACGGTCGCCCACACGCGGGCGCCGACGCCGGCCAGAATCGCGGCGCCGTACGCGGCGCCTTCGTCGATGGCGACCGTTTCCGTCGCGCGGCCGTACACGTCGGCCTGAATCTGCCGCCACAGCGGCGAACGCGCGCCGCCGCCGCCGACGACCACGCGGTGCACCGGAATCGACATCGCCGAAAAAATCGTGAACGTGTCACGCAGGCTGAACGCCACGCCTTCCATGACGGCGCGCACGACGTGGCCGCGGCCGTGATTGGACGCCAGTCCGACGAGCGCAGCGCGGACATTCGGGTCGCAATGCGGCGTGCGCTCGCCCATCAGGTACGGCGCCCAGAGCACGCCGTCGGCGCCCGGCGCGACGCCGGCGGCTTCTTCCGTCAGCTCGTCGTACGACACGTCGCCGCCGCCCGCGAGCTGGCTGCGCCACCAGCGCAGCGAGAGTCCCGCCGCCTGCGTGACGCCCATGACGTGCCAGCGGCCGGGGACCGCATGACAGAACGTGTGCACGCGCCCCTTCGGATCGGTCGCGGGACGATCGGTCGCCGCGAACACGACACCCGACGTCCCGATCGTGGCGCTGACCGCGCCGGGCCGCGTGATGCCCATGCCGACCGCGCCCGCTGCCTGATCGCCGGCGCCCGCCACGATCGGCACGCCTTCGGGAATGCCGGTGAGCGCCGCGCCTTCGCGCGAGACGCGCGCGCAGATCTCCGGCGACTCGACGACGGCCGGCAGCGTGCGCGCGTCGATGCCGGCGCGCTCGATCATCTCGCGCGACCATCGCCGTCCGGCGACGTCGAGCATCAGCGTGCCGGACGCATCGGCGACGTCGGTCGCGTACTCGCCGCTCATCCGGAAGCGCACGTAGTCCTTGGGGAGCAGCACGTGGCGCACGCGCGCCCAGACCTCGGGCTCGTGCTGCTGCACCCAGAGCAGCTTGGTGAGCGTGAAGTTCGTGAGCGCGGGATTCGAGACGAGCTCGAGCAGCCGGCTCTGACCGATCGTGGCGTCGAGCCAGCGGCACTGGCTTTCCGTCCGCTGATCGCACCAGATGATCGAGGGCCGCAAGGCGCTGCCGGCGGCGTCGAGCAGGACGGCGCCGTGCATCTGGCCCGAGAGGCCGACGGCGCGAATATCGGTCGCGAGGGCGCGGCCGGCGGCAAGCGCCCGGCGAACCGCCTCGCCGCACGCGCGCCACCAGTCCTCCGGATCCTGTTCGGCCCAGCCGGTCGACGGCGACCTGAAATCGGCGTGCTCCGCCGACGCCGATGCCACCAACTGCCCCGCCTCGTCGACGAGCACCGCGCGCGAGCCGCCGGTGCCGATGTCGATGCCGACGAGCGTCATGTCCCCGCCGTCATTTCACCGCTAAATCCTTCTTCGCAATATCGAGCAGGAACTCGAGGTCGTGGTTCCCCTCGTGACAGGCATACTCGAAGATCGGATCGGGAAACTTCCGGATGTTGAGCTCGCCTGTCCACGGTTTCGTCCAGGTGGTCGCGTCGTCGATCGTGAAGGTGTAGCGGATCGTGTGGGCGTCGACGCGCGTGAAGCGTTCGACCACGTGCAGCGCGTCGGTCGATCCTCTGAAGTTCGTCCGATCGGTGAAGTTGGTCGTGTCGACCACCAGCGTGTCGCCCTCCCAGCGGCCGCGCGAGTCGCCCTGCCACCGGCGGATGTTCTGCGGAAGATGCGGACGATCGTCGAGCGGGATGATGCGCACGTCGTGGATCATCTCCTGGAGGATCATCACGTAGCCGGGCGTCTGGACGATCTGCAGATTGCTGTTGTAGCCGGCGGGCACCATCGGCGGTCCGACGTGCGTCCAGATGATGCACTGCTCCTGCAGCGTCCGGTTCTCCACGTCGGAGGGATCGGCGGCCTTTCGCGCCGCGGCGAGAGCCGCAAGACGCTGGCGCGCCTCCGGCGTCTGCGGAGGAATCCGGCCATCAGCTGGATCGACGACGATCGATGTTCGCCGGTTGGAGAGGTTCTTCTGCAACTTCTCCCGCAGCCAGAGGACGTTGTCGTAGTGGATGTCGTCCTGCGGCTGATTCTCTTCGTCCTTGAGGCGCTTCTGCTCGTAGGCCGCCGCTTCCTCTTCCGTGAAGTATTCCTTTCCGGCGACGCTCGCCGGCCGTTCGAACGGCGTGAACGTGGCGTTGGTCCAGAATCCCTGCAGGTCCGGCCGGTCTTTTTTTCCACTGGCGGCGGGGACCCCACCCCCGCCGCGAGCGGTCGCTGACGCCTCGCCACGGCTCGGCGTGGCTGCAGGCGCTTGTGCTTGCGCTTGTGCGTGTGACTGGGCCGCAGCGAGGACGGCTATCAGCAGCATCGCCGCGAGCACGAATCGATGGGACATCTGAACCTCCAGCGACCTGCACACTCTAAATTAAGAATTGGGAATTTGGAATTCGGAATTCGAATGGCCGATTCCGAATTCCCGATTCCTAATTCATCACGGCACAGTCGGCTCCGGCTGGGGCTCGGGGGCCCGGGCTGGTTGCAGCGGCACCTGAAGGTACGTGAACGCGATCCCGCTGCGCAGGTAATTGTCGATCCGCTCCAGCGCCGACGCGCTCTGCAGCCAGGCGGGACCCGTTTCGCGCAGCCGGTCTTCGATGAGCATCGAGAGATACTCGAACCCCGCCGCGACCGCGCGCGTCCACAAGGTCTCCAGCAGGTAGTTCTCGACCTCGACCTCGTTCTGAACCGTCGGCAGCGTGGCCATCGCCTGCAGGTAGAACGTGTTGTTCTCGCCGTAGTGCGGATCGGACGAGACGCCCTCCTCGTCGTGATTCTCGAGCGCGCTGCCGAGCGCATAGCCGACGAACCGGCCCGAGACTTTGTCGCGCAGCGCCACCCCAATCGCGCGCGGGTTCGCCATCGTCGCTTCGAGCGTCTCGAGCGGGAACTGGAGCAGCGGCCGGCGTCCGGTGCGCAGCACGTCGGCCGGATACGGGGCACCCGCGCCGTAGCGCTCCTGCTCGACCACCGCGATCTGTTGTTTGTGCGTCTCGAACGCCGACGGAGTGAGATCCACCGTCTCGATCGTGTCGAGAGGAATCTCCAGCGTGCCGACGCGGATCTTCGGCGCGGGCGGCGCCTCCGCGGCGACGCGCCCACCGACGAGATCCTCGATCGCGAGCCGCAGGATCGAGAGCGCCTCGTCGATCGCCGAGGGCTCGGTGTCGTATCGCGGGTACATCCGCACGCTGCGCTCGCCCGCGGCGAGGAGCACGAGACCGCGCCGAAACGTCCGATCGAGGAGCGCGTCGCGCAAATCCGCGCGCGCCACGTCGAACGCCAGCATCACGCCGGCGCCGCGCACGTTCCGCAGAATCTCGCGGTACTCCTTCGCCAGGGCCTCGAGGCCGCTGCGCGCCCGATCGCCGGTACGACGCACCTCCTCGAGATCGAGCTTGTCGACGAGCGCGAGCAGCCGCACCATGCCGACCGAATCGCCCTCCCACGTGGTGTTGAATTTCTTTTCCTCCTGGAAGAACGTCGCGAGCTCTTCGCTCACGAACAGGACGCCGTTCTGCGCCTTCTTGGCCCAGGTGACAACGTCGGGCGGCGCCGGCAGATCGAAGAGCTCGTGAGCCCACAGACGCCCGGTCATGCCCCAGCCCGTCTGCACTTCGTCGAACACGAGCGGCACGTCGTAGATCCGCGTCAGCAGCCGCAGCTTCCGCATGAATCGCGCGCTCGCCAGACGCACGCCGCCCTCGCCCTGAATCGGCTCGACGAGCACGGCGGCGACGCGCCGCGATCGCCTGACGACGTCGGCGGTCAGGTTCGCGCGCTGCGCGGCGACGAACGCGTTCACCGCGTCGGCGCCGGGCGCCGGCCCGCCTCCGCTCGCTGGCTGCTCAGGCGAGCTACGGCGAGGCTCGCCGAAGCCTTGCGAAGGCAGCTGCGCGAGAAACTCGTCGAGCGCGTCCATCTCGGCGCGGTACGTGTCCTTGCTCTTCTCGGCGCGCGGCAGCCGGCCGGACACGAGCAGATCCCACAACTGCTTCAGGCTCCGCTCCTCGCGGCGCGCCGTTTCCTTGGGAGCGTTCGTGTTCTCGACCGGAAACGGAATGTGCGGCCAGTCGAACGTCGGAAACCCGAGCCGCGCCTTCTTGCGGTGCGTCACGGCGAGACTGCCGAGCGTGCGCCCGTGGAACGCGCCCTCGAACGACACGATGAATCCGCCCGCGCCGTCCTCCGACGTCTTCACGCGATTCAGCAGCACCGACTTGATCGCGTTCTCCACCGCCTCGGCGCCGGTGTTGACGATGAAGTGACGCGGCGTGCCGGCCGGCGCGATGCGGTTCAGTTCCGCCTTGAGGCGCAGCGACAGCACCGTCTGGTACTCGGAATGCGCGTAGCGCGACGTGACGAACGGCAGCCACTCGAGGATCGCGCGGACGACGGCGGGATCGTTCTCGCCGAACGCGTGCGTCGCGATGAGCGCGCCCATGTCGAGGAAGCGGTACGGCTCTCCGGCCGCGTCCCGGTCGACCACCGCGAGGTACGGGCCGATCGACTCGGCGGGACTGAACGCGACCGGCAGCGAGAAGAACAGGCTGCGCGACGCCGCCTGGAGCGCGGCGTTCGAGGCCGGCAGGTGCTCGGCGACGACCTCCTCGAGCGCCCGCTCCCGGTTCTGCAGCGCTTCGGGGACGTACACGCGCATCTGGCCGGCGCGGTAGCGCCGATTCAGGTCGGTGACCCGCTCGAGAAACTCGGTCACGCGCGGGATGGCAGCGTCGAACTCGCTCATCGCGTAAAAGGTAATAATATCGGACCACCACGCCATGAACGCCCGGCCAGTCTGGACGCTTGCTTCTGTCATTGCGGCGCTCGCGGCTTCCGGCATCCTGACGGCACAGCCGCAGCCGCCCTCAAGCCCGTCCGTGTACGCGGCCGACGTCGAGAGCATCATTCATCCGGTCTCGGCCGAATTCATGATCGCGACGATGGACCAGGCCGATCGGGCGGGCGCGGCGCTGGTCGTCTTCACGCTTCGCACGCCGGGCGGTCTCGTCGAGTCCACGCGCGACATCATCACGCGCATGCTCGCGGCGAAGACGCCGGTCGCGATCTTCATCGCGCCGGCCGGCGCGCGCGCCGCGTCGGCCGGATTTCTCCTGACGATCGCGGCGGACGTGGCGGCGATGGCGCCGGGCACGCACATCGGCGCGGCGCATCCGGTCGCGGGCAACGGCGAGAAGATGGACGAGACGATGGCGAAGAAGTCGGCGGCAGACGTGGCGGCGTACGCGCGCACGCTCGCCGGCCGGCGCCATCGCAACGTGACGCTCGCCGAAGAGGCGGTCAACAACAGCCGCGCCTTCACGGAAGAGGAAGCGCGCGACGCGTCGCCGCCGCTCGTCGACCTGGTGGTTCCGGACCTTCACGAACTGCTGAAGACGCTGGACGGCCGATCGGTGACGCGCTTCGACGGCACGACGGTCGTGTTGAAGACCGCGGGCGCCCCGGTCGTCACGATCGCGATGACGCTGCGCCAGCGCATTCTGAGCGCGATCGCGCATCCCAACGTGGCGTACCTGCTGCTGAGCCTCGGCACGCTCGCGCTGACGATCGAGCTCTGGAGCCCCGGCGCGCTCGTCCCGGGCGTGGTCGGCGGATTGTGTCTGCTGCTCGCGTTCTTCGCGTTCCAGATCCTGCCGGTCAACTTCGCCGGCGTGCTGTTGATCCTGTTCGGGATGGTGCTGCTCGTCCTCGAGCTCAAGGTGACGAGCTACGGTCTGCTGACCGTCGGCGGACTCGTGAGTCTCGTCTTCGGCGCGATGATCCTCGTCGATTCGCCGCTGCCCGAGCTCCAGGTGAGCCTGCGGTTCGTGTTGCCGATCGTGTTTGGCTGCGCGGCGATCGCCGCATTCCTGATCCGCCTCGCGATTGCCTCGCAGCGGCTTCAGCCGGTGACCGGCGTCGCCGCGATGATCGGCGAACCGGGACAGGCGCTGACCGCGATCGAGCCGGGCCGGACCGGCCGCGTCATGACGCATGGCGAAATCTGGACCGCGGTCTCGTCAGAACCGATTTCGCAGGGCGCTCGCATTCGCGTCACCGGCGTCGATGGCCTCACGCTGACGGTGAGGAGCGGATGAAATCAGTCGACAGTCAACAGTCAACAGTCGAATGACAGGCGACCAACTATGCTCTTCAGTCCATCTCCATTCCTGATCCTCGCGGTCATCGTCGCGTTCTATGTGATCAACTCGATCAAGATCCTGGCCGAGTACGAGCGCGGCGTGATCTTCCGCCTCGGCAAGCTGCTGCCGCGGCCGAAGGGTCCGGGCATCATCCTCGTGTTCGCGCCAATCGATCGGATCGTGCGCGTCAGTCTCCGGACGGTCGCGCTGGAAGTGCCGCCGCAGGATGTCATCACGCGCGACAACGTGTCGGTGAAGGTGAGCGCGGTGCTCTACTACCGCGTCATCGATCCGCGGCGGGCCATCGTGGAGGTCGAACATTATCAGTACGCGACGCAGCAGCTCGCGCAGACGACGCTCAGAAGCGTGTTGGGGCAGGCGCAGCTCGACGATCTGCTCGCCGAGCGCGATCGGCTGAATCAGCAGCTTCAGACCATTCTCGACCAGCACGCCGAACCGTGGGGCATCAAGATGGCCGCCGTCGAGGTGAAGCACGTCGATTTGCCGGAGAACATGCAGCGATCGATGGCGCGCCAGGCCGAAGCCGAGCGCGAGAAGCGGGCGAAGATCATTCACGCGGAGGGCGAGCTCGAAGCGTCGGCCAAGCTGGCGCAGGCGGCCGGGGTCATCGCGTCGCAGCCCGTCAGCATCACGCTGCGCTACCTGCAGACGCTGACTGAGATCGCCGCCGAAAAGAACTCGACGATCCTCTTCCCGGTCCCGATCGAGCTGCTCGAGCTGCTCAAGAAGGCCGCCGACAAGCCCTAGTGGCGCGTCCACGCTGAACAAGGACCAGATCGCGGAGCGCGGCGCCCGGATGGCAAGGCGCGACGACCGAGCATACCGGGAGTATGTGAGGGAGGAGCAACGCAGCCAGCCGGGATGCCCCGCCCGCGAGGTGGTCC
>DASYQZ010000196.1:0-10681 GCA_036004865.1 Vicinamibacterales bacterium | reverse complement strand
TCCCGGCGGGACACGAGCGGCGATCCGGAATGGTCCTGGAACGGGATCGCAGCCAGCATGTCGCCTCCGCGTCGCGCCGCCGGCGCCGCGCCGGCGGCTTGAACAACTGTTCAGCAACGGAGGTGCCAGGCTCGAATGTGGTTTCGGCCGGTTCTGCGGTGGGAACGCCGCGCCCGTGTCGGACCGGCGGGAACGTGTCGGAAAACCGGCAGCGCTATCGTCGATCGATTTGCCGCACCTTCAGCGCGAGCGCGACGACCACGAGGAGGATGGCGCCGAGCGACAGCGCGAGCCCGCGGCGGCGGTACTGCAGCTCCTCGACGCCGCGCTGCGCATTGCGGTCCACGCCGGCGACGATCGTCGTCCCTTCGGCGAGCACCACATGCACGCGGGCGGGATCGGCGGCATGCATCTCCATCCGCGCGAGGGTGAGCTTGGTCCGCGCCTCGCGCAGCGCGAGCTCGTCGTCGCTCACTGCGATGCCGGCGTTGCGGATGCGCGCGACGAGGGTGTCCGATCGATCGATGCCGCCTTTCAGATGCTCGATCCCCGCCCGCATCCCGTCGGCCGCTTGCGCGCCCTTGTCGACGTCGTTCCCAGATCCGCTATGGCACGTCGCGCAGATGGCGTGGCCGCTCGCACCGAGCATCTCGTCGGACGGTTTCAGCACCGCATGGTTGCCGTGACACTCGACGCAGCCCTTGTCGAAGATCTGCCGGTGCACGCTCGTCTCGAACTTCTGCGCGAACACGGTGTGGCAGGTGCCGCAGACGTTCGCGATCGAGCCGACGCCGGGCGGCGCCGCGCCGTGATTGCCGTGACAATCGTTGCAGGTCGGCGCGGACAGGTCGTTCGCCTTCGTGAGCGCCGTGTAGTGCACGCTCTTCCGGTAGTCGGCGAGCTGATTCGTCGGTAGCGGCGACCCGCCCGACAGCATGTAGCCGGCCATGTGTTTCTCGTTCGCATGACACGTCGCGCAGGTCGCGGCGACGTTGGTCGCAAACACCGGCGACTTCGCGTCGTTGACCAGCCGGACGCCGTGCGCGCCGTGGCAGCTGGCGCAGGTCGCCACACGGCTGTCGCCGCGCGCGAGCTGTTTGCCGTGCACGCTCGACGCGTACTCGGTCGCCTGATCGACGCGCTGCCTCGGCGCGAATTTGCGCATCAGCTCCGCGTCGCTGTGGCAGCGCGCGCACGTGGTGACGATCGCCTGACCGGCGGGCTTGCCCTTGAAGGGCGGCGCCGCCTCGCGACCCGTCGCGTCGTGCGCCCTGACTTTGTCGGACGCCGCTGGATTGCCGCCGTGGCAGTCGACGCACGCGAACCCGCGGTCGCGATGAACGTCGGCGCCGGCGAACAACGCCGCCGGCGCGGCGAGCCGCTGGTCGGGCAACGTCGAATGACAGGCGACGCAGGCGTTCGCTTCGCGGACGGCCTGCGCCGCGGCGCGCTGCGGCGCCAGAAGAAGAAGAACGCAAAGCTCGCAAAGGCCGCAAAGAACAGAACGTTTCATGACGCGCCTACTTCGCGTAATGGCCGACGAGCGTGAACGTCACGAGATAGACCAGCCCGAGGACCGCAATGATCGTGAATACGGGACTCCGTTCACCGCGCGACGCCCGGCGATCGAGGAACGGCACGAGCACCAGAAAAGCGGCGGCTGCTCCAAATGCGATGACGCCGATCCGTTCGCCCTCGAGACCGAAGATGTGGCTCGGCAGCAGCTTCAGCGTGTGAAAGGTCGCGAGAAAGTACCATTCCGGCCGGATGCCGGCCGGCACCGCCGCGAACGGATCCGCCTTGGTGCCGAGCTCCCAGGGAGAGAACGCGGCGAGCGCCGCGAGAATCGCGAGCGCCACGTACCACGCGAGCACGTCGCGCAGCACGTAGTTGGGAAAGAAGGGCATCTGCCGCAGCCGTTCGCCCGCCTTGATCCGCAGCGCCGTCTTGATCGGCACGCTCATCCCTTGACGCTGGACGAACAACAGGTGCAGGGCGACGAGCGCAGTCGTGAGGGCGGGCAGCACCGCGACGTGCAGTCCATAGAACCGTGAGAGCGTCGCACCCGTCACATCGTCTCCGCCGCGCAGCAGACGCAGCATGAAATGACCGACGACCGGCACCGCGCCGGCGATGCCGGTGCCGACCTTCGTCGCGAAGAACGACAGCTCGTTCCACGGCAGCAGGTATCCGCTGAAGCCGAAGCCGAGCATCAGGAAGAGGAGTAGCACGCCGCTCACCCAGGTCAGCTCCCGGGGCTTGCGATACGACTTCAGCAGGAAGACGCTGAACAGGTGCGCGAACGCCGCGGCGATCAGCAGGTTCGCCGACCAGCTGTGCACGTTGCGAATCAGCCAGCCGAACTGCACTTTCGTGACGATGAATTGCACGCTCTCGTACGCCTCGGCGGCGCTCGGCCGGTAGTACAAGAGCAGCAGGATGCCGGTGAAGATCTGGACGGCGAAGAGGAACAGCGTGATGCCGCCGAGGTAGTACCACACTTTCTGCGCGTGGATCGGGACGCCCTTCTCGGCGACGAAATGTCTGATGTCGCTGAGATCGAATCGCTCGTCGAGCCACGAAATCGTCTGCTGCAGCATGATTCTCAGATTCGCGACACGACGATTTCTTCGTCGGCGCCTTCGCCGCGGCGGTTGACGGCGAACTTCTCCAGGGGTCGCGGCGGCGGCCCCGAGACGACGTTGCCGCCGAGGTCGTACATGCCGTTGTGACACGCGCACCACAACTGCGACGTGTCCGCCTTGAACTGCACCGTGCAATCGAGATGCGTGCACACCGCGCTGAACGCGCGCAGGTCGCCGTCCGCCGTGCGAACGACAATCGCCGGACGGTTGCCGAATCTGAACACCTTCCCCGAATTCGGCTTGAGCTCCGCCGCCTTCGCGGCGACGACCGACGCCGTCTCGGGCTCGCCGCTCGGCGGCGGCACCAGATACAGGCCGACGGGATAGGCAATCGCGGCGGCGGTCGAGACGAAGCCGACCGTGAGAAGCGCATCGAGAAACGTGCGGCGGTTGAACCGCACGCTCCCGGCAGACGGTGCATCGATCCAGTCAGGCATGTTGAACGACGGCTCGTCGAGCGCCATGGGCTATTACACCGTCGTGCCGTGAGGCTGCTCCACGGTCACGTTCACCGGAATCCCTTTCCTGACGCTCTCGGTGACAATGCAGAAGTCTTCGAACAGGTGCTCGCAGCGATCCAGCTTCGCGGTGTCGGCGTCGGCGACCTCCGGTGTCAGCTCGACGTCGATCCCGCTGATGCGGAACTTCCGCGCGTCGTCGCGCGCCACGTGCGTCGTCACACGCGCGGTCATGCCGACGACTGTCGCGCGCGACTTGCGCAGGCAGAATGCGAGACTCGCGGCCAGACAGTCGCCGACGGCGGCTCCGAGCAGTGCCGCCGCATTCGGGCCCCGATTGCCGCCGAGCGGCTGCGGTTCGTCGAGGAGCACGGCGGACGAACCGATGCTGTCCGGGAATTCGGCGACGAACTCGTAGCCGCGCGCCAGCGTGACCGTCACGTGATGTTCGCGATCGTCGGCCATGATTCCCTCATCTCTCGGTCGTCAATACGAGCGGCGCATGATTCACGCCGCAACCGTCCGCCCCGTCGGTCGCGGGTGTCCATTTCGGCGTGCCGTCTTCGTTCCGCAGGACCAGCACGACCGAACCCTTCGTGATCGCCCGCGCCCACACGGCCGACCCGCCGCGGACGCGCGCCCCGATGATCGAGACGCGCTCGTCCTTGAGGAAGAAGAAATTGTTCTGACCGATGTACGTCGCCGGGCCGACGTGGACGCGCACGAAGTCGCGGCCGGTGTTCACTTCGAGATGAACGCCGATCGTGCCGTCGGCGGCCGCGTAGGCGTCGACGCCGTCGATCGTGCCGGCCACGATCGTCTCGGCTGTGCGATCGTACGAGCCGGATCGCATCGCAGCCGTTTGCGCCACGATCGGCGCCGCCAGCAGGCTCAGGATGAACAGATGAACGCACACCTTACGAGTCACGATGCACCTCCGCTGTCGCTGCGGGACGGTCTGAAGACCGTCCGTTACCACCCTCGTCGAGCTCCGGACGATACGTGCAGAACGGTTCTTCGGCGAGAAACGATCCGGTGGCGGCGTACGCTCGCGCGCGGCAGCCGCTGCAGATCGCCTGAAACCGGCACTCGCCGCACTTTCCTTCGTACGCGTCCGGATCCCGCAATTGCCGGAACACCGGCGAGTCGTTCCAGATGTCGGCGAAGCGCTGCACGCGCGTGTCGCCGGCACTGACCGGAAGATAGCCGCACGGGTACACGCGGCCTTCGTTCGAGATGAAGCAGACGCTGGTCCCGGCGAGGCAGCCGCGCGTCATTGCGGACAGATGCTGGTGCCCCGCTTTCGCTTTCGTCCCCGGCGCGATGAACGTCGTCGTCGTATCGCCGCGCCGGCGATCGTCGGCGAGCCGCTGCGCCCGGATGCGGTAGTAGTGCGGCGCGCAGGTCGCTTTCAGATCGATCGGACAGGTCTTCGACTGCTCGTCGAACCA
Source organism: Vicinamibacterales bacterium (assembly GCA_036004865.1). GTDB lineage: Bacteria > Acidobacteriota > Vicinamibacteria > Vicinamibacterales > CAVVIG01 > QHWF01. The sequence continues at coordinate 6,127 of DASYQZ010000196.1, read as the reverse complement.
GTGCAGCACCCGCTCGTACTCGTCGGCGGGCAGCATCTCGGTCGAGGCGAGCTCGAGCCCGCAGCCGACCGGCACGAGCATGAACAGGTGCAGCGCGTCGGCCCCTTCGGCGAGCGCCAGTTCGAGCAGCGCCGGAAGCTCGCCGACGTTGTGCTTCGCGATCGTGGAGTTGATCTGGACCGAGACGCCTTCCTCTCGAAGGCGCCGGATGCCGCCGAGCGCGAGTGCATGCGAGCCGGGCAATCCGCGAAACAGGTCGTGCGTGGCCGGTTTGGCGCCGTCGAGGCTGATGGCCACCCGCGAAAAACCGGTGGCGGCAATCTTCGCGGCCACGCGATCGGTGACGAGCGTGCCGTTGGTCGCCAGCGCCATGCGGAATCCGCTCTCCACGCCGTACGCGCCGATGTCGAACAGGTCCGGACGGAACAACGGCTCGCCGCCCGACAGCACGAACACCGGCCGGGCGACCTTCGCGATCCCGTCGATCAGATCGAACGCACGGCTCGTAGTCAGTTCCGCCGGTCCCAGCTCGCGCTGCGGCACCGCGCGGCAGTGCCGGCACGTGAGGTTGCACGCCTTCGTTGTTTCCCAGAACACCAGCCGGAGTGATGCAGCAGTCATCGCCGGACTTCTTCGCGGACGAAGATCGCGGCGGCCACGCTGCGCTCGACCGCCAGCTCGGTCTGGTCGCACAGAAAGACGATGCCGGGAAACGTCTGGAGGACGCGGATGCGTGCGCCCGGCGTCACTCCGAGCGCCAGCAGCCGGTCGACGCGCGCATCGGCGTGCGTGTGAATCTCGACGATGACGCCGTGCGCGCCTTCGGCGAGCGACGCCAGCGATCGCACCGGATCAAAACCGGACGCCAAACGTATGGAGGACATAATTGAGCCCCGCTCCCGTTCCGATTGCGACCGGCGTGACCACGCCGAGAATCGCCAGACCGGTCCTGAGTCCGCGCTCGCGGACCATCATCAGAAAGTTGGCCACGCACGGGACGAAGAGCGTCATCACCGTCAGCGCGACGACCGCCTGGACGCCCGTCAACTGGCCGCTGTGCGCGAGCTGAAACAGCCCGGCGGCGCCGTAGTCGCGGCGCAGGAATCCCATGACCAGAATCTGCGCGGTGGCGGCGGGAAGGCCCAGCAACCCGGTCACGATCGGCCGGCCGGCCGCGGTAATCACGGCGAGCGCGCCGATCCGATCGAGTGTGAACAGGAGCGCGGTGCCGGCGAGGAACAGCGGCACCGCCTCACCGAGGTACCACCAGACGCGCAGGCGCGTTTTCGTCAGCAGGTTGCCGAGGCGCGGCCAGCGAATCGGCGGCAGCTCGAGAATGAATTCCGATCGCTCGCCTCTCAGCACACGCGCGGCCAGCCAGCCGACGAGGAACATCTGACCGAGCACCACGGTGAACAGCGTGGCCAGCGCGGCGAACGAGATGCCGCCGAGGATGCCCATGATCGTCGCGAGCTGCGCCGAGCACGGAATCCCGAGCGCCAGCAGCAGGATCGCAATGAGCCGTTCCTTCGCCGTCCCCAGAATTCTCGTCGTCATCGTCGCCATGGTGTCGCAGCCGAGACCGAGGACCATCGGCAGCACCGCTTTTCCGTTCAACCCCATGAGGCGGAAGATGCGGTCGCAGAAGATCGCGAGCCGCGGGATATAGCCGCTGTCTTCGAGGAATCCGAACATGAGAAAGAACGTCGCCACGACCGGCAGCACGATCGCGATCGAGTAGGTCACGCCCATCGTGATCAGTCCGTACTGGCCGACGAAGAAGTCGCGGACGAGCGGGATCGGGATGAAGCGGTCCGCGAGCCACACGGACGCCGGATTGATGGCGCGGCCGAACACATCGTCTTCGAACAGTTTCACGAGGGTCTGCGCGCCGAAGACGCCGACGAACAGATACAACGCGTAGAGCACCACGGCGAGAATCGGAAGGCCCGTCACCGGCCGGCGTGTGGCCGCCGCCAGCGCTTCCTGGACGTGAGCCAGGGAGAATGTGCTGGTGCGGCGCACGCGCTCGGTCAGTGCATGGGCCCAGACCGCGCGATCGTTCGCGTGATGGTGCCCCGGCACATCCGGTCGGGTCGCACGCGCGATCGCGTCGCGCAGTTCGGGAAGTCCGCGGCCTTCGACCGCGACCATTTCGATGACAGGGATGCCGAGCTCCATCGAGAGGGCGGCGACGTCGATCGACACGCCGCGGGTCCACGCCTCGTCGATCATGTTGAGCGCCAGCACCATCGGCGTATCGAACTCGGCGAGCTGGCTCGTGAGCATCAACGCGCGCCGGAGATTGCGCGCGTCGGCCACCTGGATGATGAGACCGGCGCCGCGGCCCGCAATCACATCTCGGGTGATCCGCTCGTCCTCGGTGATCGCGCCGTGGAGCGAGTTGACGCCGGGCGTGTCAATGACGTCGCAGACCTCGGCGCCGACGAGCGACCGTCCTTTGGTGATCGCCACCGTGGTGCCCGGGTAATTGGAGACCGTCGCGTAGCGGCCGGTGAGCCGGCCGAACACGACGCTCTTGCCGACGTTCGGTTGGCCGACCAGCGCGATCCGGAGCGGGCGTGCGCGCAGCGTCAGTGTCCTGGGTGACGCCGCCGCCCGCTCGCGCACGAGATGACAAGACATCTGCGCGACCGAAGGGCAAAGCGAGTGCCGGGCGCTTTCCGAGCGTTCACTGAATGTTTTCGAGCGGTCCGCCGAAATCCCGGCGCCGGACCCGCGGGAATTTCTGGGTGCGTGGGGATTTTTCCGCAAATGAAAGAGGCCTGACGAACGGCGCGGAGGGAGGAACCGTTCGCCAGGCCTGCCGGGTTCGGGAGGAAACCCGAACCCCTTGTACTCGGAACCTAGAACTCAGAACTGAGAAGTCTGAAGTCTGAAGTCTCCCGGCGCGCTACCAGTGATAGATCAAGCGGCCCCACACCGTGTTCGCCGTGTACGGCCGATAGAGGTACCCCATCAGCAACGTCTGCCCTCGCGCCAGATCCGGATTCGCGTCCACGTCGAGCGTGAAATCGTGCACCCGGTACCGCTCGTGCCAGTACGACAACCCGATCGACAGGTGCGACGCGAGCGCATACGTGAGGTCCATCGTGCCTCGCTGCAGCTCGCTCAACGTCGGCGGCAGCTCCGCGGGCGTCGGGAGCGTGGTCGGGACAACGACTTCTTCGGGCAGCGTGCGATCCGGCACGGCGCCGGTGACGTAGTCATAACGCGCGCGCGCGCGGCTGAAGTCATAGGAGAGTCGAAGATCGACGTTCGGCGCGACGCGCAGCACGTCGGCGCTCACGATCACCGAATGCACCCGATCCGCGGCGTCGGTCGCCCAATTCCGCGACGCGTCGGCGAACTGTGCGCCGGGATTGGCCTGACGGGAACGCGACAACGCGGTGTATCGCTCGTACGAGTACGACGTCGCGAGCACGACACGGTTGTTGGGGGTCGCGTCGAAGCCGAAGCCGTAAATCCGATGGGTGTTGTCACGCACGCCGAACAGGCTTTGCAGATAGTCGTCCTTGCCGGCAGCAATCGACACGCTGACGCCGACGTTGCCGGCCGGCGTCAACGATCCCAACAGCGTGACGCGATTGCGATCGCGCGCGGCGATGTCGAAATGCCGCATGCCGGGCTGCTCGCCGATCGCCGCGAGCTCGCGCTCCCCTTCTTCGATGCCGTTGCCGCGCCGCTCGGCGTGCTCGTACTTCGTCCGCAGCGTGAACCAGCGGCTGCTGACGGCATCGCCGGTCAGCCGCACCACGTTGTCGGCGGTCGACTCGAAGATCCGGTGCGTCCGCTCCTCCTCGAGGCGCGTCACGCCCACGCCGATCGACACGCCGCGGGCGGGCGCCAGCTTGACGTCGGCGTCGAACGTGTGCCGCAGGACGCCGAACGGCTCGGTGAGGACCGCCGGGTCGACGGCCGCGACGGCATTGTCGTAGGAGACCCGCTCGCGCATGGCGAACGCCGGCGTGCGATTGTCGTATTCGTATTGCCGGTAGCCTGCCGTGACGTCCACGAAGCGTGTCGGCCGCGACACGAACGTGAGGTTGACGGCGCTCGTGCGCGCCTCGCCCTCCACCGTGGTGCGCGCAAGCGGGCCGGTGGCGACTGCCGAGTTGATCGTCAGCGGCACGATCGGATCGCCGGCGTCGGCCAGCATCCCGACCGACACGTAGGCCGTCGCCCGCGATCGGCGCGGCAGCCGCACCGACGCGAGGCCGTTGACGCCCATGAACGAAGTGCTCGGCGGGAGCGTCAGGCGTCCCCGCGAGGGCGTCGCGGCGATATCGATCGCGCGGAACGGGTTGTCGAAGATCACCGACGTCACGTCGTTGTGGAACCACGAGCCGGTGTAGCCGGCGCGCAGCACGACGGGATCCCGCGCGAACTCCGCGCCCGCATCGGCAGCGGTCAACGAGTGGTCGGTCGGCGCCGGCAATTCGACGAGGCTGCTGTGGCCGAACGATCCGCCGTACGGGATCGTGCCTTCACGGCGCGTGTGCCGGAGCTTCGCGCTGATGCTCAGATCCGGACTCGCCAGGTACTTGAAGCCGCCTTCGGCGATCCGCCGGCGCGTCTGCGTGTCGAACCGCTGCCCGAACTGCGAGAAGAGCGGGCCGATTGCCGACGGCTGCGCCTGCACCTGCGCCTGCAGCGCGTCGGAAATCTGCAGCTCGCCGGTCCCGACGCCGCTGAACAGCGTGCGCGTGGCGCGGCTCAGCAGCATCGGGATCTGATCCCACACGAACCAGGCGTTGAACGTGCCGAGGCGCTCGGCGTTCGCCGCATACCGCTGATCGCTGCGCCCCACGTGTTCGCTCGTGAGCTGCAGGATCCAGTTGTTCCGGGTGCGATTGAAGCCGAGGCCTTCGAGGAAGAGCCCGTCGCCGAGATCGCGATAGCGCTCGTACCGTGCGGCATCGCCACCGACGCTCGTGCCGCGGACGCCGAAATCGAAAGAGCCGGTCCACGGCGGAATCGGCGTCGCGGTCGGGGCCTCCTGCACCGGCGGCTGCGCGCTCGCCGTCAGCGGGACCAGTGCACACGCGATCGTCACGAGAACCCTGCGCATGATGACCCTCACCGGATGAAGCGTTGACCGCTCGGATGATTCGATCCGTGAATCGCCGAGTGACAGGTCACGCAGGATCGCGCGTAGACGCGGACGCTCGGCGTCGCGCCGGATCCGATCAGCGCCGCGTCGTAAATCGTGCTCGGATGCCGGGTCGAGACGTGACACCGCTGGCACAGAATCGGCGGCTTCGAGACGAGCATGCGCTCGTTCGAGGAGCCGTGCGGATCGTGGCAGGTGACGCAGCCGTCGCGCGCCGGCGCGTGCTCCCAGAGAAACGGGCCGCGCTTGTCCGCGTGACAGGAGGTACAGGCTTCCGCGATCGAGTCGCCCATCCGCAGCAGCCTGACGTTGGTCGATCCGTGCGGGTTGTGGCACGTCGAGCACTGCATCTTGCCTTCCCGCACCGGCATGTGCCCGGATCGATCGACCTTGGCGACTTTGTCGCGGTGGCACGTGGCGCACAGCTGCGGCTGGGTGGCGACCTTCAGCTGCCGCGGCCCTTTCGGCGCGTGCATGCTGTGGCAGGAGATGCAGCCGACGTTCCGCGAATCGTGCTGGCTCCCGATCCACACCGCATGGTCGCCGCGCTTGTGACACGTCGCGCACGTCTCGCTGGCGCGCTGCGGCGTCATCTTCAGCGGATTCTGAATCAGCGCCGCGTCGCCGCCCGATTCGGCGTGCGCTCGTCCCGGCCCGTGACAGCTCTCGCATCCCCGTGTCGCTGCGGGCGAGTTCGGCAGCAACGCGAGCGCGTGACGGGTACCGTGGTATTTCCGATCCTCGTGACACATCAGACACGTCGACTCGCCGGCATAGCCGGTCTGGTCCGCGGCCGTCGGCGATTCGCCGCGGACCGCCGGAGCGGCGGCGCGCGCCGCCTGACCGGGCGCCGCCGCGAGGCCGATCGCCGCCGACCACGCGATGACGAGCGCGGTCGCCAACACACGTGCCGGAAACCCGTCACTCCGCGTGTGCATGATTCTTCAAGCTCCTGATTTGAGGGCCGCCGACTTCCCGGCAGAATCGCCGGGA
>DASYQZ010000195.1:0-37174 GCA_036004865.1 Vicinamibacterales bacterium | reverse complement strand
CAGGTACGCGTCCATGTCGCGACCCTGCGCCGCGAGATCAAAGGCGGGCGACTCCGATACACGCGCGTGGGCGGCCGGCGGGCGATCCGGCTCCGTCCTGAGTGGCTGGATGCCTGGCTCGAAGCCACCAGCACGACGGGCGAAGCCCGCCGCGAACAAAGACACACTCAGGCGTCGCCCGAACACACGGAGTCGCTGACGAGCATCCTGCCCACTTGGCCAGGTATTTCCGGGCGGGCATCGAAATGCGGTCCCGGAACGACTCCATGACATCGAACGCCCGGCGGCTCTACATGGGAGTGATCAGAGAGGACCAGAGACGACGACGCCCGGCTGTGCAGGCCGGGCGCGTCAGAACCGAAATGCGTGGAACCGAGAACGCTCTACTTGACCCGACCGCAAGTCTAAACGACTTTACGGCCAAAAGTAAACCGCTCCCGGTTCCCCCGCGCTGATGTCGCGGCGCCATACAAAGAAGCGACACACGTGGCGGCCGATGCGAGTTTTATCGTGCGCGTCAAAGGGTGACAGATGAACCTGAGACTTTCCCATTCGCGGCTCGCTGCAAAGCGGCACGGGAGCCCGCCGACGGTGGGGAGGTCACAAACTGCGCGTGCCGGATCGGCGAGACATCCGGCGAACCCGATGGGCGTTGGCCCTGCCAGCACAAAAGAGAAGCGGCCCGCAAGGCCGACGCTGGCCGGGGCAGGAATCCGGGGCTCTGCGATCGCGGCGCACTATCGCACGCGACGCGGCACCAATGCCCCTGGGCCGGGGATGACAACTCGGCGGCCGTCGGCTCCCGACTCGCGCGTGCTCGCTTCTGGACCGCGGCGAACTTTCGCACGCCGTCCTGGCGCATAGCGGGCACTCGCTGACAGCGACGCACCGGCGGGCCTTGAGCAGCGGGTCCGAGCCCGGTGGTGGTGGCGAGTCAGGCTTTGCGGCTGTGCAGCGACGACGAGCCCTTCTCTTTAAGACATACAAGAGAAGGGAAATTCGTCGCGGGTCGGTGCCGGAGGACTTGCACCTATGACGAACGGGGCGGATCGGAAGGCGAAACGAGCATGGACGAAAAGCGCGGTGAACGAAACGAACGACCGGCGTCGCTCAATGCGTCGGGCGCGGAGACCGTGTGATGGAGGCGCCGCAGTCTGATTGCCGCTCAGCAAGCCCAGTGAATCCGCAGCAGGTGGCCTCGCTCCGAGCAACGGCATCGCAGCCGGAGGCGCTGTCTTGATGGAACTCCAGGGTGAGCGTTGTCGGGATGCGCTGATCAGGTTCGTCGAGAACCCTGACGTTCCACCGGACATATCGCCGAATGAGGCACTCGCGTTGATGCTTCAACTCAGCGCGCTGCAGACACGGTTGGCGATCCTCGCCGCTGCTGCGGTCGGCGTAGGCTCGTCTGATGGCGGCCCAACCTGCTACGACGTGCGCGAGGTGGCCGAGCGGCTGAAGATGGACGTGTCGTATGTCTACAAGCTCGTGAAGCGCGGCGAGCTGACGGCGTTCAAGCAGGGACGAGTAGTCCGGGTGCGCCGCGAGGACCTCGAGCGGTTCATTCAGCAACGTCTGAACGGTGGCGCCGTCGCTACGGCGAAACGCTGACAGGCGATTTTGAATTAGGATGGCGCCGCCGCACGGTGTGTCACCGACGGCGTGAGAGGGTCGAACCCGTGGGAACGATTCGAAAACGCGGCGAGAAATGGACGGTCGACTACACCGACGGCGCCGGCCAGCGTCGCCGGTTCGACGTTGTGTCGAAGGAAGAAGCCGTGCGCGAGTTGGCGCGCCGGACGATCGAGTCCGGTCAGGCCCTGCCGCGGGCGCTATTGAATCCGAACATCACGATTCGCGAGTACTTCGGGTCACAGGGTTCGCCGACCACGGCGGCGACTGGCTGGATGGCGGCGCTCGGGGCGCTGGTGAAGCCGCGCACGCGAGGCCTCTACGCGGACCTGGGGCGGCTCTATGTCCTCCCGGCGCTCGGCCACCTCAAGGTCCGCCAGGTGCATCGCGCCCACATCCGCGCGTTCGTCGTGACGCTCCTCGAGAACAAGAAGTTGGCGCGAAACACAGTCCGGACGATCATCGGCGCGACACGCTCGATGTTCTCCGCTGCGGTGGAGGATGGGATCATCATGACCAACCCGACGGTGGGCGTCGTGAAAAAAATGAAACTGGGTCGCGCGTACGACGAAGAGGACGACAACATCAAGCCGTTCACGATCGAGCAGCTCGCGCGGTTCCTCGCGGTGGCGCAGGCCGAGGAGCCGTGGTTCTACCCACTGTTCGCGACGATGGCGCTGGCTGGGTTGCGACTGGGCGAGGCGCTCGGGCTGAAGTGGGCGGGGATCGATCGAGTGCAGCGGGAGATTCGTGTCGGGCGCACCCTCGCACCGGCGGCCAAGAATCTGACGCTCAACGATCGGCTCGGCTCGCCGAAGTCCGGGGCCGCGCGCACGGTGGACATGAACGCCTTGCTGGTGGACGTGCTCGAGGAGGCTGAGAACGCGGCACGAGTCGAGGCAATGCGTCGGGGCAACGGAGGGACGTTGTCCGAGTTCGCGTTTACCACGCGGATGCACGGCGTGCCGCTCGACGATCGCCGGTGCCGCGAGGTCTTCGCCCGCGTGCTGCGGCGCGCCGGCCTGCCGTCGCATCACACACCGCATTGTCTGCGGCACACGTTCTGCGCGCTCCTGTTGGCGGAAGGGGTGCCGGTGACCTACGTCATGACGCAGGCTGGGCATTCCAGCATCGATGTGACGGTGCGATACTACGGCCGGTGGATTCCGAAGACCGACCGGTCGTTCATCGACCGGATCAACGGGAAGTTGACGCCCGCGCGGACCGCGCTGGTCGCGGCTGGGGGCGGCACGCCGGTGGCTGACGCGGACGCGGGTCGTCTCAATCCGTCTCAAGATCAAGGCCGAAGGGGCGATTTTCCTAAGGATTTGGAGGCAGACCCGTTATGGCCAAGTATACACGCGGCGAATTTCTCGGATTCAGCGCGGCGCTCGCGGGAGCGTTCACACTCGGCCGGCTGCCCGCCGCGACGCCAGTGGCGTTCGCGCCGGGGCAGCAACCGCCCGCGACATCGGCCGAACCCGATCTGATCGTCGTCAACGGCAAGGTCTTCACCAGCGACACGGCTCTGCCGCGCGCCGAGGCGTTCGCTGTCAAGAACGGCCGCTTTGTTGCGGTCGGGTCGAACGCCGACATCCGCAATCTCGCGACGCGGCGAACGCAGGCGATCGACGCGCGGCAGATGACGGTCACGCCCGGATTCATCGACGGCCACTGTCATCCGAGCGGGGTGCAGGAACTGTACGGCGTCAACACGAACCTGCGGACGGTGCGCGAGATTCAGGCCGCGATCAAGCGGAAGGCGGAAAACACGGCGCCGGAAGTCTGGGTGACGGGCTTCATGTTCGACGACACGAAGCTCGATCGTCCGCTGACCCGGAAGGATCTGGACGAGGCGACGACCGAGCATCCGGTCTCGGTCGCGCACCGCGGCGGTCACACGAATTTCTACAACAGCAAGGCGTTCGAGCTCGCGGGCATCACGAAGGACACGCCCGATCCGCCTGACGGCCGTTTCTTCCGGGAGAACGGCGAGCTGAACGGCCGCGTCGCCGAGAACGCCCGCAACGTGTTCAACCGCGTCGGCAAGCGCGAGACCTTCACGCCCGAACAGCAGCGTGACCGCGCGCGCAAGGGCATGGCGCACATGTCGCAGTTGTTCAATGCCGTCGGCCTCACGTCGGTGCACAACGCGGGCGCGAGTCAGGACGCGATCCTCGCCTACGAGGACTGCCGGAAGAACGGCGAGCTGACGCACCGCGCGTACATGATGATCCGCTCGCAGCCCGCCTTCAACGGCCTCAAGGCAGCGAACATCTACACCGGGTTCGGCGACGAGTGGATTCGGGTCGGCGGCGTGAAGTTCGTCGCCGATGGGTCAGCGTCCGAGCGGACGATGCGCATGAGCACGCCGTACGTCGGCACGAACGACTACGGCATCCTGACGATGACGCAGGATCAGTTGTACGAAGCGGTCGACGATGCGCACAGCCACAACTTCCAGGTCGGCGTGCACGCGAACGGCGACGTGACCATCGACATGGTGCTGAAGGCGTACGAGCGCGCGCTGCAGAAATGGCCTGACCCGAATCGCCGGCACCGCATCGAGCACTGCACGCTCGTCAATCCCGATTTGATCCGCCGCATCAAGGCAAGCGGCGTCATCCCGACGCCGTTCTGGACCTACGTCTACTACCACGGCGAGAAGTGGGCGCAGTACGGCGACGAGAAGGTGAAGTGGATGTTCGCGCACCGCTCGTTCCTCGACGCCGGCATCCGCGTGCCCGGCGCGTCCGATTACACGCCGGGACCGTTCGATCCGATGATGGCGATTCAAAGCATGGTGACGCGCACCGACTACAAGGGCCGCGTCTGGGGCGCAAACCAGAAGGTGACCGTCGACGAAGCGTTGACGATCGGCACCATCAACGGCGCCTACGCTTCGTCCGAAGAGGCCATCAAAGGATCGATTACGGCCGGGAAGCTCGCGGACTTCGTCTTCCTCGAGAACGATCCGCACGATGTTCCGCCGAACGAGATCATGAACATCAAGATCAATCGGACTGTCGTGGGTGGGAAAACGGTGTACCCGAAACAGAATTCCTGACGTGAGGGCGGTTCGCGAGCCGCGCCTACTGTTTGAGGGTGATGATCAAAATGTGCGCGCCAGTGTTGGGTGACTGGCGCACGTCGATGCCGTCCATCATGAGATCGGTGCCTGACGCCTCACCAAGATCGCCGGCGTCGACCGATTGGACGGAATAGGTCGCATCGGGATCCAAACCCGCCGGCTTGACGATGATCCGATCGACGCCCAGATCCGACTGAAACGCGGAGATGAGTATCTTCGTGCCGTCGGACGAGGTTTCCTGCAGCACGTCCCACGGCGGCCCGCCGTCCTCGGCGGCCTGCCCCGTCAGCAGCGTCGCCGCGGCCGAGCTGATCGTCTCCCGCATGGTCTTGTAGATCTCGACTTCGCGTGTGAGGTTTGCCGCGTCGGCTTCCGTGAGCTCCTCGGCGCGGAAGCACATGCCGAGCGCCGCAAGCATGCGGCTGCGCATATACATCGACATGTCCTTCGACTCGTGCAGTGACTCGACGTCGGAGCTCGTCACGAACGAGAACAGATACGCAGGCGGAAACGCGACGCTGAGCCCTTCGATGTTGTGGCGCACGTGCACGGCGGGCGCCGTGCGATCGTCCATCCACCCGACGTCGGTGTAGCGGAGCATTCCGAAATCCAGCCGGTTGCCGCCGCCTGACACGTTCTCGATCATCAGGTCGGGATACCGCTCGTGGAGGGTCTCAAGCATCTGATAGAGCGCGTTCACGTGCGCGAAGTTGCCGTCGGCTTCGCCGTGATCGTGACCGTCGCGATCGCAGTTGATCCAGCCATTGTTGTCCCACTTGAGGTAGTCCGGCCGGACCTCGTCGATGAGCGCGGTGATCTGGTCGAGCACCCACGCACGGCCGGCGCTGCCGGCCAGGCAGATTTGCGCGACGCGGCCGGCTCCGTATCCACCTCCGCGCGTGGCGAGCCAGCTATCGTCAATGCTGCCAGGGCCACCCGGCGAGCCGACGAGCGAGAGATTCACGCGCTCCGGCTCCATCCAGATGCCGAACTTCATCCGTCGCTCGTGCGCGTAGTCGGCGAGCGGCCTGAGGCCGTTCGGGAACCGCGCCGGGTCCGGCGTCCACGATCCGAGGCCGCTGTCGAAGTCGGTCGGACCGCCGGCGCCCGCTCCGCGATACCAGCCGGCGTCGAGCACGAACAGCTCCACCCCGAGGGCGGCGGCGCGATCCATGGCGGCGCGTATCGAACTCTCGTCTATCGAGGTGCCGTACGCGAACCAGGTGTTGTACGTGACGAGCGGGACCAGCGGGCGCCCCGCTCGAATCCCGTTCACCGCGTACGATCGCAGCGCCGCTGTCGCCGCCGGAAGACCGCCGCGGACGACGCCAAAGACCGCGTGCGGACCATCGAACGGCGCGCCCGCCGCCGTCGACATGGAGACCAGACCGAACGACACTTCGAGACCCGTCCGGCCTCGCGTCACGCCAAGCGACCAGGCGCCCGACCACATCAGCGTGGCGAAAAACTCGTCCTGGTCACCGTCGATGGCGAACCAGGGCACCGTCTGCTCCGACGATCGCCCCTCCGCACCAAGCGTGAGCGTTTCACCGTTGGCGAGCGTCTTCTGCTGCAGCATGAACGCCGCGTCGTTTCGCACGTCGGCGGCGCTGCCCTGCAGGCCGTTGATCCATCGAAGCGGACCCGCGGCAACCGTGATCTGCAGCGCGTTGAGATCCTCGAGCGGCTTCGCGTTCGCGCCTCCAGCGCCCGGCGCGTAGGTCGTCCAGACCTCGAAGGCCGGCGCGCCGGCCGCGATCGCGTAGTGGCGCGTCAACCGCAGACCGGCAGAGGCGAGATCGAACGTTGCGTTCAACTGCAGACGGTCGTCGTGTGTCTCGACGGTCACACGCTGGTAGGTGAAGCCGGCGGATCGGCTGCCGAACGGCAGCGTCTGGCCGCCGACCCGGACAACCGTGTCAGGCGACGGGCTGCCGGTCCACGCGACGGCCGATGCGGTCGTGAGGCTGACGATCGAGAAATCGCGGCTGGCGTCGAGCGCGAGCCTCAGGCTCGTGCCGCCGGCGGTCAACGTCCAGGTGCCGGCGCTTTCGTCGTGCGCGATCGAGGCGTCACTGCTGGAAGCGACGGTCGCCGCCCGGACAGAGAGGCTGCCGAAGACTGCTGCACCAAGCAGTGCGAGTACGAGTCGAACCGCCGGACGACGCATCGGAATGACGACGAGCGGCGCGTGCATGGCGTGGACCAGGCGGCTGAACAAAGCGTTCAATCAGTCAATCGACAGCGCCATTTAGTTGATTATTACGAGGGCGCGATGCGGCGTTGCCATTGCTGTACTGTCGAATGCGCAACTGTCAGCCCGATCGGCTCGCGCTCGCGTTCCTTGCTTAGACCGTGTCAACAACTTGTGCGTGAACCTTAGCGCACATTGATTGATGGTCGACGGCCGGATTGGAGAGATTCCGTGCAAGGTTTCGAGGACACACGACGCCTGTGGAGGACGTCAAGGCCTCGTCCGAGGTTCCTTGGGCCGCTTCTGGTACGATGCGCCGCATGATGACGACCTTGCGACTGCTCCTTCTGGCCGCGGCGGCGGTCGCTGCCGTGACGCTGCACGGTCAAACGCCCGGGGGGCGCTTCGACGTCCTCATCAGGAACGGACAGATCGTCGACGGCAGCGGCGCGCCCTGGTTTCGCGGCGACGTCGGCGTGAACGGCGACCGCATCGCGGCCGTCGGTCCGCTTGCGCGCGCGGACGCGGCGCTCACCATCGACGCGACGAACCTCGTCGTCGCGCCCGGCTTCATCGACCTGCTTGGCCAGTCGGAGTTCAATGTGCTCGTCGACGGCCGCGCGGCGAGCAAAATTCTCCAGGGGATCACGACCGAGGTGACGGGCGAGGGATCGGCAATCGCCCCAGTCAACGACCGCATGATCAAGGACGCCCATGCCGCCTACGCACACTTTGGCGTGGCGCAGGACTTCCGCACGCTGGACCAGTACTTCAAGCGGCTCGAAGAGCGCTCGCGGACATCGATCAACGTCGCGACGTTCGCCGGCGCCGGCGGCATCCGCAACTACGTGATCGGCAAGGACGATCGCCCGGCGACCGCCGCGGAGCTCGACGAGATGAAGCGGCTGGTCACGCAGGCGATGGAGCAGGGCGCGCTCGGGCTGAGCACGTCGCTGCAATACGTCCCCGATCGCTTTGCGTCGACCGACGAGATTGTCGAGCTGGCAAAAGTCGCGGCGCGCGCCGGCGGCGTGTACTTCACGCACCAGCGCTCCGAGAGCGCGCGCATCTTCGACTCGCTCGACGAGGTGTTCGCGATCGCGGAACGCGCCGGCATCCCCGCCGAGATCTGGCATCTGAAGACGGCGTACAAGCCGCAGTTCGGCAAGATGGCGGAGGTGCTGCGCCGCATCGACGCGGCTCGGGCGCGCGGGCTCGACATCACGGCGAATCAGTACCCCTACAACCGCGCGTCGAACGGGCTCGATGCCTGCCTGCCGCTCTGGGTGCGCGAAGGCGGCCTCGACAAGATGCTGGCCCGCCTGAAGGATCCGGCGACGCGCGAGCGGATCAAGCGAGACATGGACGACACCAACGCGACCGCGTGGGAGAACCAGTGGCAGGGCGCGGGGGGCGGCGACGGCGTGATGCTCTCGTCGGTGCTCAACGCGGAGCTCCGCAAATACGAGGGCCAGACGCTGTCGCAGATCGGGAAGTCGATGGGGAAGGACCCGCGCGACGCGGTGATGGATCTGGTCATCGCCGATCGCGGCGAGAGCTCGGTCATCATCTCGATCATGAGCGACGTCGACGTGCGGACGGCACTGACGCATCCGCTGGTCGGCGTCGGCACCGATTCGGGCGCGCAGGCCGAGGACGGCCGGCTGTCGGAATCGAAGTCACATCCGCGCGCGTGGGGATCGTTTCCGCGGATTCTCGGACGTTTCGTGCGCGAGGAGAAGCTGCTGACGCTCGAAGAGGCGATCCGCAAGATGACGTCGAAAGCCGCGAGCCGTGTGCGCCTGAACGATCGCGGCCTGCTACGGCCCGGGCTGATGGCCGACATCACCATCTTCGACCCGGCGACGATTCGTGACGTCTCCACGTTCGACGATCCGAAACACTATGCGGTCGGCGTGAAGCAGGTGTTCGTGAACGGCCGCCGTGTCGTGGCCGACGGATCGATCACGAGCGAGCGTCCCGGGCGTCCGCTTCGAGGGCCCGGCGCGCGCTAGCCGTGCCAGATTGGATCGTCGATCTCTTCGCGCGCTACGGTTACGCCGTCGTCTTCGTCGGCGTGTTCCTGGAGAACGCCGGCCTGCCCGTGCCGGGGGAGACGGCGCTGCTTGCGGGCGCGGCGCTGGCGCACTACGGTCGCCTCTCGCTCGCGCGGGTCATCATCACCGCCATCATCGCCGCGGTGCTGGGCGACAATCTCGGCTTCCTCGTCGGCCGCCGTGCCGGGCGCGGGCTCATCGAACGTCATGGATGGCGGATCGGCCTCACGCGTGCCCGCCTCGATCAGTTCAACGGGTTCTTCGCGCGTCACGGGGCCAAGACCGTCTTCATCGCCCGGTTCATCACCGGGCTGCGCGTGTTCGGCGCCGTGCTCGCGGGCGCGAGCCGGTTGCGCTGGTCGACGTTTCTGTTCTACAACGCCACGGGCGCGGTGGTGTGGTCGACGACGATCGCGCTGGTCGGCTACGCGCTTGGCGAAAGCTGGGATCGGCTCGAACGTCTGATCGGCCGCAGCGGCCTCATCGCGTTCATCATCGTCGCCGCGCTCGCCGTCTTCGCCATCGTCCGCGGGAGGCGGGCGGGCGATCGGCTCGGTCTCCCGGAGTAATCATGATCACACTCGCGTCCGGTTTGTCGTACCTCGATCTGCGATTTCGCGGCGTGCCAGGCATCATCGCGACCGCGGTGGTGGACGGGTCCGGCGGCGTCGCGCTCGTCGATCCCGGTCCGTCGAGCACGCTGCCCACGCTGCGGCGCGAGCTCGAGCAAGCCGGCATGTCGATGGCGGACGTGCGGGCGCTCGTCCTCACGCACATCCATCTCGATCACGCCGGTGCGACCGGCACGCTCGTGCACGAGCATCCTGCACTGCGCGTGTACGTGCACGAGAAGGGCGCCCCGCACATGGTCGACCCGGAGAAGCTGTTGGCGAGCGCGACGCGGTTGTACGGAGGTGCGATGGACACGCTGTGGGGAGAAGTCCGGCCGGTGCCCGCGAGCGCGATCACGGCGCTGAAAGGAGGCGAGCGGATATCGGCGGGCGGACGCGATCTCGAGGTCGCCTATACGCCCGGTCACGCGTCGCATCATGTCAGCTATTTCAGCGCGGACTCGGGACTCGCGTTCGTCGGCGACACCGCCGGCGTCCGTCTGAATCCGGGCGGATTCAATCTGCCGCCGACGCCGCCGCCGGATATCGATCTCGAGATATGGCGCGACAGCCTGGCACGCATCGGCCGCTGGGGCGCCGACACGCTGTTCGTCACGCACTTCGGCCCGCACCAGTCCCCGGCGGCGCATCTCAGCGATGTGGCCGATCGCATCGAGTGGGTCAGCGGTCTCGCGAAGGCGTCGCTCGCGCACGACGGCACCGACGAGGATCGCGAGGCGTGGTTCGCCGACGAAATCCGGCGCGAGCTCGTACGGCGCGCCACCGGCGCCGACGCGAACGCGTACGAAATCGCGGGCCGGTTCGATTTGAATTGGCGCGGGCTGGCGCGGTACTGGCGGAAACGAGGGAACTAAAACTCTCCTTTGCGGCCTTGCGGCCCTTGCGTTCTCCTGAATTCCAATCACGCCGTGGCGCGCGTCTGTTCAACCGCGCTCGACCGGCGCGGATCGACCATCAGACGCAGAGCGAATCCCTGCCGCAGCGACGGCGAGGGCGGCGAGACGCGATAGACCGCCGATAGCACGCGGCCCTGGCGCAGCGAGCCGGGCAGGCACTCGCCGTCACGCACTTCACGCTCGAGCTGGAACTGCACCAGGCGGTACAACGGGATCGACACCGCTGACTGGCACTCGACGTACACACCGAACTCGCTGACGTCCCGCGTCATGACCGTGGCAAACCGGGTCGCCCCCCGTTGATCCTTCCAGGTCAGCCGGGCCGGCAGCGCCATCGCGCGCCGCTCGGACAAGCGCTTGTCCGTGTTGTTGTCAGGGTGCGTCGACGGTTCGGGCGTCGTCCAGATCTGTTTCACGAGAGTCTCCAGGTAGGGTGTGCCGACTCTTGTATCAAGGTCCACGCCCTGTGCAGACGTGTGAAGTTCAAAGCTAGGGACGATGCACTAATCAACGACGCTTCAATGGTTTATGAAATTGTGCAGTTGATGAAAACAGCGTGCAGCGCGACTACTTAGTATCCAAGATACCTGTGAATCGAGTATTCAGTATCCACTTCAACGGGTATCCACCTCGGCCCGCGAATCGAAGCCGAGGCGTCGAAGCTTGAGATAGAGACCGCGCCGGGTCAGGCCCAGCGCTCGAGCCGTTTCTGAAATGTTCCCACCTGCCCGGTCCAGTGCGGCTTGAATCATGTCGCGCTCGACCTGTTCGATGGCCGACGCCAGGTTCGCCACCGCCTTTCCGGGCCGGGCAGACATCATCGTTGTCGGCAGGCGAGCCGTCCCGATTTCCGGAGAAAGCTGTCCCGGATCGATCGTGTCTCCGGGCGCCGAGAGCGCGACGGCACGCTGGATTTCGTTCTTCAACTGCCGGACGTTTCCCGGCCACCAGTACTGCGAAAACACGTCGAGCGTCTCGGAGCTCAGCTGAACCTCCGGCTTGCCAAGGCGTTCCGAAGCCTCGCGCAGGAAGAACGTGCTGAGGTGCGGAATCTCTTCGCGCCGCTCGCGCAGCGGCGGGACGTGGATGCGGATGACGGCCAGGCGATAGTAGAGATCTTCCCGGAACTTGCCCTCGGCGACGCGCTGCTCGAGGTCGGCATTGGTCGCCGCGAGCACGCGGACGTCGACGCGCTGCGGGCGCGTGTCGCCGATCGGCAGGATCTCCGACTGCTCGAGAAACCGCAGCAGCTTCGGCTGGACGTCGAGCGTTAGATCGCCGATTTCGTCGAGGAACAGCGTGCCGCCGGCGGCGCTGCGCACCAGGCCGGGCTGATCCGAGACCGCGCCGGTGAAACTCCCGCGGCGGTGGCCGAACAACTGACTGTCGGCGAGATCGCGGCCGGTCGTCGTGCAGTTGTACGGGAGGAACATCGCGGCGCTGCGATGCGACCCGACGTGGATGGCGCGCGCGATCAACTCTTTCCCTGTGCCGCTCTCGCCGGTGATCAGCACCGTCAGATCGTTGCCCTGCAACCGCTGAATCTGCTCGACGACTTTCGTCATCGCGGCGCTGGCCGAGAGAAATCCCGGCAGCAGCGGCTCGAGCGGGCGATCGACGCCGAGATCGACCGACGGCAGGGTGCGATCGCGAGCCGCGCAGAGCGCGAAGCCTTGCCGCGCGACGGCGGCAATCATCTTCAGACGCCGCATCACCGGATGTCCGACGGGACGCGGCGAGGCGACGAGGCCGAAGCGCGGCCCTTCGGGATCGCGCCCGAGCGGCTCGACGATCAGCGCGCCGCGGCCGTAGACGTGGCCGAGGCCGGCCGAGCGGGCGAGCGATCGTGCCGCGTCGTGATCGCAGCCGGCCGCCGCGACCACGCGCACGTCGCCGCCGGCGAGCTCGACGAAGACGACGCCGCAGTCGGCGTTGGCGGCTTCGAAGAACGCGGCCGCCGTTTCGCGTCCGAGCAGATCGGGCAGCGCCGCCGCATCCACGATCCGCCTCACGATCGCATCGTCGGCATCGGCCGGGGAGATGAGGTACTGGCCGGTGCCGATCGTCGTGAGCAGCGCCTGGGCGCTCCGCGTGTCTTCCAGATCGCGCTCCGCCCCGAGCTGGGTGAAGATGGCAAACGCCTTGTTCAGGTGGCGCTCGGCAATCGAACGCGCGCCGGTCTCGGCGACGAGGCGTCCGAGCGCGAGATGGCTGAGCGCCGACTGATAGCGCTCGCCAAGCAGATCGAGAAGCGTGGCGCTCTGCGCGAAATCGTGATACGCGTCGACGGCGCTCCCGTTCCTGGCGTGCAGCGCGCCGCGCAGCCGGAGATACTCGCCCCATGCCGCAGGGGCGACCTTCGGATCCAGTGCGTCGGCGGCGGTGGCCAGACGCTTCTCGGCGTCCGCGAAGCGATTGGCGGTCGTGAGGGATTCGGCGGCAATCAGCGTGGCCTGCAGCGCATCGAACGGTGGCGCGCCCGCCTGGAGGATTTCCTCGGCGCGGAACAGCGCCTCGTCGAGCAAGCCGCGCCGCAGCGCCAGACGCGCGCCCAGCACGCGGACCGACCATTCGTACCAATGGCTCGTCTGCCGCCCATACGCGCCGTACGCCTCGCTGGCGCGTCCCAGAAAGTCGCTCGCCGTCTCGTAGGCGCCGCGGATCAGGTGAATCTGGGCGAGCGTGTCGAAGACGGCGCCGGTCGTCTCGTGAAACTGAATGGGACTGCGGACGTCGAGCGCGCGGTGCAGCGCATCCTCGGCGCGGACGAGGTCGCCGAGCCGCACGCAGATTTGGCCGAGCGTCGCCAGCGCGACAGCGAGTCCATGCCCGGCGCCGTGGGCTTCGTGCAGCGACACACTGCGCTCGGCAAGCGCCAGCGCCTGCTCGTAGCGGTGCTGGAGCATCATCACGTTCGCCTGATTGCCGCATACGGTCGCGAGCACGTCGTCCGCGTGGACGCGTGCGGCCAGCCGTTCGGCCTGGCCGAGCGCCGCCATCGCCTCCTCGTACCGGCCGAGCTGTGCGAGCGAGATGCTGGACAGCGAGTGGACCAGCGCGAGATGCCGGCGATCGCCGGCGGCGTGCAGCGCGGACGCCGCTTTCGTGATGTGCTCGCGAACGATCGCGATGTCGCCGACCTGGCGGTAGCACTGGCCGAGCTCGTAGTGCGCCAGGCCAATCGCGCGCGAATCGTGCGCCGTGTCGGCTGCCTTCAGCGCGCGGCCGTGCAGCGCGATCGCGCGCGATTGATCGCCGCGCGCCGACGCGAGCCGGCCGTGCAGCCGCCACAGCGTCGAGAGCCGTCCTGACGGAATCGTCTCGCGGAAGGTGTCGGGCGGGCGGCCGAGCGCGGACGCCGCTTGATCGAGATCGTCCTGCAGCAGCCACGCTTCGGCCAGCATGGAGCGGACGGCGAGCTCCTCGTCGCGCGTCAGCGCCGACGAGCGCACCGCCGGCGCGAGCATGTGCGCGGCTTCAGAACCGTCGCCGCGTTCGAGCGCTGCACTTGCCCGTGTGAGGAGCGCCTGCAGGGAGGACGACGGCACGTCGCGAGTATAGAACTTTGAACTTGGAACTGAGAAATCCGAACTGAGAAGTCCGGACCGGGACTATGGTTTGAAGGGCTTGCCTTTGGAGGCGAGGCGTGCTTCGAGGCGCGCTGAGCAGTCGCAATCGCCGCACGCCCACGGCTCGGAGCCGCTGAGATCGCGGCAGCGTGTGCGCGCGTGCGCGTCCTGTACTTTGACGAGATCGAAATATTCCTCCCAGTACTCGCGCTCTTCCTGCAGCGGCGTCGGGCAATAACACACTTCGACCCACTGCACGCGGCCATCGTCCAGTTGACGCGCGTCGTTCATGTTGCGGAGGTACTCGTCGCCCGCGATCGAGCCGGCGCCGAGCGTGCCGTCGTCGATCGCGCGCGCGAGCGCGTCGGTCTGTCCGGCTTTCAGTCGAGCTGTGACGAGATAGCGCACGTCATCAATTGTAGCGTGGTACCTGACTTGCTCCCGCTGTCGCTCGACGCAAGCAAAGGAGGAACGGACGTGGTGCGAATGATGAGCGCATGGATGGTCGCCGCGTTTCTGACGTTTCTGGCGCTTCTTCCAGGGTCGCTGATTGCCCAACCGCCACCGGGGCAGCCGACGCAGGTACCGCCGCCGACGCAAACGCCGCCGACTGTCGCGTCGCCGCAGACGCGGCCTGCGCCACAGCCGCCGGTCTCGCGGCCGCCGGCCGAACAGCAACCCGCGCCGACTCCGACGCCGTCGGCGGTGCCCACGAATCCTTCGATGCTGTCTCCCTCGAACGATCCGGACAGGAAGACGGCGTTGGTCCTGCTCGATCGCATCGACAAGCTCGTCGACGAGGCACTTCAGGACAAGTCAGACAAGAAGTCGAAGAAAGAAGCGGTCGGGACGAGTGGCAGTGTCGAAGGGAAGGCCGGCAAGGTGATCGTCGATCGTGCGACGCTCGACGAGATTCTGGCCCATGTGGCTCAGATCAAGATGATGTTGCAGCGCTGACGTCATCGAGAGAATCGGGCGACGAGCGCGCGGAGCGCGTCGCGCAGGCAGGCGTCGTGGCCGAGATTCCTGAGCTCCGCGGCCACGGCGTCTGCTCCATCCTCCTGCGGCACGCTGACGGTGAAGCCCGGCGCGTCGCGCCGCGTCACCAGGACGCGATGATCGTTCAGCGCGACGGTCAGATCGGGACCCACGGCAATCGAAAGCGTCTCGTCATCATCTCGCGTCTCCTCGACGCGCGGCGTTGTCTCCGGCGCCCACTCCAACCGAGCGGCCAACCACCCCACGGCGAGCCACGCAAGCGCCTCGTCGCCGGCACGATAAAAGATGTCCACGTGGCCTTGACGCAGATGGTCGAGATCGGCGGCGCCCCCCGCGTGGAGCAGCGCGTGCCGAAGCGGCGTCAGCTTTCGCCAATTGACATCCGCGAGATCCAGACGGGCCTGACCTGCGTTGATCAATGGCGCCAGCGCCAGGACACCGCATCGCGTGTCTTGCCAGTCGCGGCTGTCGTACACGAACTGCCGCGCCATCGAGACGAGGGCGTGGAGCGGCGGTGTCTGCGAAACATCCTCGGTCCACCACACAGACGTCGGGACATCGCCCCGCAGCAGGCGGCGCACGATCGACGGCAGCGACTGCTCGGCGCACGCCGACTGCACGATGATTTCTTCGACGCCGTAGCGTGCCTCCGGCGGACCGAACGTCATGACGCCGACGCTGACGGCGAACGGCGCGCAGACGGTCTGCGGTGAGCGGTCGTGCTGGATGAGGATGACGCGCGACGGATGACGCGCGACCACGTCCTCGAGCGGCAAGTCACGCGCGAGCTCGATAATGGTCAACGGCGTCAATGGCTCGTCAGCTCGCGCGGCCGCGCGCTCGCGCACCACGACGAGATTCGACATCACCGCGCGCGCGATCGGACGCTCTTTCGCGATGTCCCGCCACAGTGCCGCGAGGTCCGGCTCGATCTCGTCCGGTGTGGTCGCGCGCCATGCACGATCGACTACGGATTGCGCCATTTTCGTCCCATCGCCTCGATCAGGCGATCCGCTTCCGGCGGTCCCCATTCGCCGGCCGGATACGCCGGCAGCGGCTCGGTTGTCTGTTCGGCCCAGCGATTCAGAATCGGCATCACCCAGCGCCACGCCGCCTCGACCATGTCTCGCCGCATGAACAGCGTCTGATCGCCGGCCATCACGTCGAGCAGCAATCGCTCGTACGCTTCGGGCGAGCTGCCGCCGAACGTGCTGCCGTAGTGGAAGTCCATCTGCACGGGGTAGATGCGCACACGCGGACCGGGAATCTTCGAGCTGATGCCGAGCGCGAACCCTTCGTCGGGCTGAATGCGAATCGACAGCACGTTCGGATCGAGCTTCGAGGCGGGGTTCGCGTTGAACAGAATCGGCGGGACCTCTTTCAAGTGGATCGAGATCTCGCTCGCGCGCTTCGGCATCCGCTTGCCCGTTCGCATGACGAACGGAACGCCCGCCCATCGCCAGTTATCGATCGAGATCTGCAGCGCGACGAACGTCTCGGTGCGCGAGCTCGAATCGACGCCCTGTTCCTCGCGATATCCGGGAACGGGCCGTCCCATCTCGAACCCGGCGGCGTACTGCGCGCGGACGACGAAGCGGTCGACGTCGGGACCCTCGAGGCGCCTCAGCGATTGAATCACCTCGAGCTTCTCGTCGCGCACGACGTCGGCGTCGAGCGAGTACGGCGGTTCCATCGACACAAGCGCGAGAAGCTGCAGCAGGTGGTTCTGAACCATGTCGCGCAGCGCGCCCGCCTGTTCGTAGTAACCGGCTCGCGTGCCGACGCCTTCCGACTCGGCCACGGTGATCTGCACGTGGTCGAGGTACTTCTGGTTGAACAGCGGCTCGAAGATGCTGTTCGCAAACCGCAGCACGAGGATGTTCTGAACCGTTTCCTTTCCGAGGTAGTGGTCGATGCGGTAGATCTGCCGCTCGTCGAACACCTCCGCGATCGCATCGTTGATCGCGCACGCGCTCTCGAGATCGTTTCCGATCGGCTTCTCGACGATGATGCGGGCCCACGGACGTTCCTGTCCTTTGGCGACGAACCTTGCGCGGTGGAGCTGCTTCACCGTCGGCACGAAGACCGACGGCGGCACGGCGAGGTAGTAGATGCGATTGCCCGGCAGTCCGCGCTCGTGCTCGATGACGTCGAGGCGCGAGCCGAGCGGCGCCAGCGACGCGTCATCGTCGATCGACGCCGTGACGAAGAACAGGCTTGGAGCGAACGTTTCCCAGGCGCGTTCGTCGAGCGGCCGCCGCGAGAATTGCGTGACGCCGTCTTTCGCGAACTCGCGATACGCCTCGTCGGTCATGGTCTTGCGCCCGACGCCGACGATGGCGGTGCGCGGCGGCAGCAGGCCGTCCAGGTGGAGGTTATAAAGCGCCGGCAGCAGCTTGCGATGCGCGAGATCGCCCGCGCCGCCGAAGATCACGAGCGACGCCGGCTCGACGGCAACCGGCAGCGTTTCGCCGACCTTGAGCTTCTCGAACAGCGAGCTGTTCGACGAATCGGAGGCAGCGCTCGACTTCATCCTCTGCGGAGCGGCGGCAGCAGCTTCAGGCATCGCGCCTCTTCACCGCATGGCCGCCGAACTGATTGCGCAGCGCCGCCAGCAAGCGCTCGGCGAACGGGTTGTCGTCGCGGGATCGGAAGCGCGCGAACAGCGCCGCGGTGATGACCGGCAGCGGCACGGCGCGATCGATCGCATCCTGGACCGTCCAGCGCCCTTCTCCAGAATCGTCGACGTACGGCTCGATCGTCGCGAGAGCGCGATCTTCCGCGAGCGCGCGCGCCGCGAGCTCGAGCAGCCACGATCGGACGACGCTGCCGTGATTCCACAGCGCGGCGACCGCCGCGAGATCGATCTCGTACTCGCTCGCGTGCATCAGATGAAAGCCCTCGGCGTACGCCTGCATCAGCCCGTACTCGATGCCGTTGTGGATCATCTTCACGTAATGACCGGCGCCGTGACCGCCGGCGTACAGATAGCCGTCCTGTGGTGCGAGCGTCAGAAAGATCGGTTCGAGCCGCCTGCAGACGTCCGCTTCGCCGCCGACCATCAGGCAGTAGCCTTCCTGCAGCCCCCAGATGCCGCCGCTCACGCCGGCATCGATGTAGTGAAGCTGTTTCTCGGCGAGCATCTTCGCGCGGCGCACGTCATCGTGAAAGTGTGTGTTACCGCCATCGACGATCACGTCGCCGGCGGAGAGCCGATCCGCGAGCGCGGCGATGGTCGACTCGGTCGGTGCGCCCGCGGGAACCATGACCCATACGGTACGCGGCCCGGCGAGCGCGGGCACGAGGTCGTCGAGCGACGCGACCCCTCCTGCGCCGGCGGCCTCCGCTCGCGCCACGGCCTCGGCGCTGCGATCGTAGGCGACGATCGTGTGACCGCCACGCGCGAGCCGCGTGACCATGTTCAGGCCCATTCGGCCGAGACCAACGAAACCGAGCTGCATCGCAATCCTCGCAGCACCCTGAAGTGCTTGTCGCGCAAAGCACACTCGAGTGCTTGTTACGCAAAGCACCCGAGAGTGCTCGTCACACAAAGCACTCTAGCGTGCCGGCATGAGTACTCAAGGTGCGCGCGACGGCAGTCGCGCGAGCAGATCCTCCCCGAGCCGGCGGAGCAGCGCGGGATCCGGCGACGGCAGATGCGCGTGCAGCGCGCGGCGGCCAGTCGCATCGAGCGAGGCGAAGTCGCCGAGCGCCTGTGCCAGCTCCAGCGTGCCGAACGAGAACGGCTCGCCGGGAATCGGCAGATCCTGCACCGGGGTCGCGGTGACGAGCACGAAGACGCCGGTATTCGGACCGCCTTTGTGGAGCTGGCCGGTCGAGTGCAGATATCGCGGGCCGTCGCCGAACATCGTGGCGGCGCGCGTGCGATCGCGAATCGCGCGGCGCAGCGACGCGAGCTCGTCGGCGAGCGCGCGATCGGGACCGAGGTACGCGAGCCACGCCGCATAGTCGCCGGCCGAGATGAGCGTCAGGATCGCGTCGGGATCCTGTCCCTTCAGCATCTGCCGAGCCGCCCGACTCGACGTGAGATCGATCCCGTGCAAAGAGCGATCGGGCGCCGGCATCGGCAGCCGGCCGGTCGCTCTGTATTCGTCGAGCAGTTTGCGCGTGGCATCCTTCGCCTGCTGCACGTTCGGCTCGTCGAACGGATTGATTTCGAGCAGCGCGCCGGCGATGGCCGTCGCGATTTCCCAGCGAACGAACTCGGCACCGAGCGCCACCGGCTCCGGTATCTCGAGGTCGACCCGCGGTTCATCCGCGACGCTCGCGTCGTGCTGGTTGGTCCGAAGGCGCACGAACAATCGATCGGATCCGTACGCCGATCGATCGGCGTGCGGCTCGCCGGCAATCGGCACGATCCCTGTGCCTTGCTTCCCGGTGCTTTCCGCAACGAGCTGTTCGACCCAGAGGCCGAACGCCTCGAGCGACTGCGGCAGCACGAGCGTCAGTTTGTCGCGGCCGGCTTTGGCGCCGGCGCCCATCGCGAGACCGAGCGCCACTGCGGGATTCTGCGCAGCCGTACGGCTCACGCCCGCGCCACGATTCGGATCCGCTGCTTCGAGCATCGCGAGGCCCCACCCGACGAGCGCGTCGACATCGACGCCCATCAGCGCGGCCGGCACGAGACCGAAGAAGGACAACGCCGAGTAGCGGCCGCCGATGTCCGATGGATTGATGAACACCTCTCGGAAGCCTTCCGCGCGCGCTCGCGCGGCGAGCGCGGTGCCCTCGTCGGTGATCGCGATGAAGTGTTGCGCCCATCGCGCGACGCCGGCATCGAGCAGGGTCTGCTTGAAGTGCGCCGCGAGGGAATTGGGCTCGATCGTCGTACCCGATTTGCTCGCGAGGACGTAGAGCGTGCGTTCGGGCGGCGTCGCCGCCGCGAGAACGGCAGCGGGATCGGTCGAGTCGAGCATTTGAAAGCGCGGCCATCCGGTCGCGACGCCGATGCACGCGCGGATAACCTCGGGCGCGAGACTCGAACCGCCCATGCCTAATAAGACGACATCCGTGAAGCCATCACGCTTCACAGCGTCGGCAAACGCGCCGAGTCGCGGAATCGACTCAGCCATCAGTTGCGGGGAGCTCATCCAACCGAGTCGATCCGCAATTTTTTTCTGGGTCGCCGGATCTCCGCTCCACACCGAGGGATCGCGACGCCAGAGACCTCTTGCTGCGCGCTCGGCGGAGTCAGCGTTGACGTGGATGAGGTTCGTGAGCGGTCCGGCGGCGACGCGCAACGAATCTTGCAGGTAGGCGCGCTTGTCAGTAGACGCGAGCATCTCCGTAGAATACTAAGCAATGGCGCGAGGATTCGAGAGTAAAGACGTGGAATTCCAGCAGGCCGAAGCTGAACGCGGGAAAGGGCAGGGGAGGCACGAGCTCACGTCCGAGGAGCGCGCCGCGAAAACGAAGCGTCACACGATCGAGCTCTCGCTGGCGCGAATGAAGGCAGATCTCAGTTCCGCCCGCTCGGTGGCCCATCGAGCGATGCTGACGCAGGCGATCGAGTCGCTAGAAGCGCAGCTTCAGCGGATGAAATAGAACTGCGTCTGCCGCGGCGCGATCCAGCTCCAGCCCGTGTCGAGCAGGGCCGCGTCTTCTTCCAACGCGAACGGCACCGGCTGATTGCCCCACTCGGGCACCGTGTGCTTCACGTTCAGCTCGATTGAGTGCCAGGTGTTCGGCCGGAGGATGTCGTCGCCGCGCTCGGGCACGCCCTGCTGATCATCGGTCATGCCGATCGGCGGCCCCGCGCCGTGACCGTGATAGCCGATCGGGTGGCAGTAGATCGCCGGCGTGATTCCTTCCTTCCTCGCGTGCGCGAGCGCGCTCGCGCGTGCCTGATTCCCGGTTGCCCCCGCGATCGCGTACCGCATCGTCAGGTCCTGCAGACGATTCGCCGCGTTCAGTCCGTCCTTCAGTCCCTGCGGCGCGTTGGTTTCTCCGGGATGAAGCACGTACGCATTGTGCTGCGTGTCGGTCGAGAAGCCGAGATAGACGAGCACGAAGTCGCAGTGCAACATGTCGCCGCGCTGAATGACGTCCCCGCCGCGCGGCGCCGGCGTCGCAACGCCGCCCTTGCGGTAGATGGTGATCGTTGGATGGAACCATCCGCCGAAGCCGAGATCGGCGACGCGCTGCCGCATCCACCAGGCGACATCCTCGTTGGTCGTCACGCCGGGAACGATGACGCGATTTGATCAGCGATATTGCACCGCGGCCTGTTCGCGATGGGTGAGGACGCGGTCGCTGGCCGCCGTCGCGCCTTCGGCGCTTTGGCGAGCCTCGCCGTAGCTCGCCATGCGTGCGTGCGAGCGCAGGCGGGACGGCGCTTGCGCGGAGACGACGAGCTCGACGCTGATGAGCGCGGCGGCGATCGTGAGGAACCGGCGCATGGGCCGGCATCGTAACATAATGAGGTCATGCGTCTCGGAACGCTGGTTCTCGCTGCGGCGGTGATGGCGAGCGCGTGCGGATCACCCGACGGTTCACGAAGCACCCAGGAACCGCGGACGATTCCGCCGTTTCCTCAACGGCCCGGCGCGAACGCGACCTCTTCGAGCTCGTCGAGCTCGGCGGCGGCGGGACCGCGCATCGTGATTCTTGGCGACAGTCTCACGGCAGGTCTCGGCCTGCCGGTGGAGCAGTCGTACCCGATGCTGCTGCAGCAGCGTCTCAACGACGAGGGCGTGCGCTACCAGATCGTGAATGCGGGCGTCTCCGGCGATACATCGGCGGGCGGCCTTTCGCGTCTCGATTGGGCGCTCGAAGGCGATGTTCGCGTGTTGATCGTCGCGCTCGGCGGGAACGACGGCCTCCGCGGACTGCCGCCGGAGCAGTTGAAGGAGAACCTCGCGACGATCATCAGGCGCGCACAGTCGCGCGGCATCACCGTCATCCTGGCCGGGATGGAAGCGCCGCCCAACTACGGCCGCGACTACATCGTCGCGTTTCACAAGGTGTACCCCGCGCTGGCGACGGAGTATCGCGTCGCGCTCGTGCCTTTCCTGCTCGACGGCGTGGCCGGCCACGAGACGCTGAATCAGCGCGACGGGATCCATCCATCCGCCGACGGCGCGCGCATCGTCGCCGACAACGTGTGGAAGGTGCTGAAGCCCGCGGTCAAAGCGTCCCCATGATCGAGCTGCGCGAGGTCTCCAAGACCGTCACGAGCGGGAGCGAGCCGCTCACCATTCTTCACCCGCTGACGCTTCAGATTCCCCGAGGGCAGTTCGTCGCCGTCGTCGGTCCGTCGGGCAGCGGCAAGTCGACGCTGCTCGGATTGGTCGCGGGGCTCGACGCGCCGACGTCGGGGCAGGTGATCATCGACGGCGTCGACATCACACGTCTGAACGAGGACGCGCTGGCGCGGCTGCGCGGCGAGAAGATCGGCTTCGTGTTTCAGTTCTTTCACCTGATTCCGTCGCTGACCGCCCATGAGAACGTGTCGGTGCCGATGGAAATTGCCGGCGCCGCCGACGCGCGGGAGCGCGCGCGTGCGCTGCTCGAAGAGGTCGGGCTCACGGGACGCGCTCATCATTACCCGTCGCAGTTGTCGGGCGGGGAACAGCAACGCGTTGCCCTGGCGCGCGCGCTCGCCAACGATCCGCCGATCGTGCTCGCGGACGAACCGACCGGCAATCTCGACAGCAGCAACGGCCGCCACATCCTGGAGCTGTTGCGCACGATTCACCACTCGCGAGGGACGACGATCATGCTCGTGACGCACGATGCGGAGCTGGCGGCGATTGCGGACGCGCGTCTCGTTCTCAGGGATGGCCGCGTCGTGGAGAAGGTCGCATGATGTTCGTCCTTCGAATGGCGGTTCGGGAAACGCGGGCCTCGTGGCGCCGGCTGTTGTTCTTCTTCGTCTGCATCGCCGTCGGCGTCGCCGCGATCGTCGCGCTGCGGTCGGTGATTCAGAACGTTCGCGTCGCGGTCAACGGCGAGGCGCGCGCGCTGGTCGGCGCCGACGTCGTCATGAGCACCAACCGCGAGTGGACACCCGAGGCGCGGCAGAAAATCGACACCCACCTCGCGGCGGCGGGCGCCTTCGCGCGCACCGAAACGACCGAGACGCCGACGATGGTGAGGCCGGCGGATCCGTCGAAGCCGCTTGCGAAGATGGCGGAGCTGCGCGCGGTTCAGTCGGGGTATCCGCTCTATGGCACGATTACCTTGCAGCAGGCACAGGTGTACTCGCACGCGCTGCTCCGGCAGCACGGCACGCTGGTGCGCCCCGAGCTGCTGACTGCGCTGAACGTCGAGGTCGGCGATCGCATCGCCGTCGGCGAGACGACGTTCACCATTCGCGGCGTCATCGCGAAGGAGCCGGGCTCCGGTCCCGGCGGTTTCAGCCTCGGGCCGCGCATCTACATCGATTACGACGATCTCGCGTCGACGGGTCTGCTCGGATTCGGCAGCCGCGCCGGCCGGCTGCTGTTCGTCCGCGTGCCAGACGATCGCGTGCCGGCGCTGATGACTGCGCTGCGGCAGGATCTGCGGCAGGACTTCGTCAACGCGCGCTCCTATCGATCGCGCGAGGACCAGGTGGGACGCGACTTCGATCGCGCCGAAGATTACCTGAGCCTCGTCGGGCTCGTCATCGTCATCCTCGGCGGGATTGCCGTGTCGAGCGTGACGCGCGTCTTCATCCTGCAGAAGATACGCAGCATCGCCGTGCTCAAATGCATCGGCGCACGGAACGCGCAGATCATCGCCGTCTACATCCTGCAGGTCATGGCGCTCGGGCTCGCGGGCAGCCTGCTGGGCGTGGCCGTCGCGCGCGCGGCGGTGGCGGCGATCCCGCTCGCGCTCAAATCCTCGTCGGCATCGCTGCTGACCGAGGCGCATTACGGCGTGACCTGGAGCGCTGCGGTTCAGGGCGTCGCCATCGGCGTGCTGGTGTCGTTGCTGTTCTCGGTCGTGCCGCTGCTGCACGTGCGGTTCATCAAGCCGTCGCTGCTGCTGCGCGACGAGACCGCGCGCCGCCGGCGCGACTGGCTCGGCATGGCGGCGCTCGTCGTGGTGTCGCTTGCGCTCGTCGGTGTCACAGCGTGGCAGGCGTCCTCGCTGCGCGTGGGCATCGTCGTGTGCACGGGGTTCGCCGGCCTCGCGTTCGTGCTCCACCTGGCCGGCAAAGCGCTTGTCGCGCTCGTCGCGCCTCTGGCGAACGCGAAATCGTTTCCGCTGCGGCACGCGGTGCTCCATCTGTCGCGGCCCGGCAATCAGACGCGCGTGGTACTGCTCGCCGTCGGGCTGGGCGCGTTCTTCATCGTCGGCATCCGATCGCTGCAGGCGAGCCTGCTCGACGAATTCTCGTTTCAAACGTCGGCCGACTCGCCCGACATGTTTCTGCTCGACATCCAGCGGGGACAGGCCGACGGCGTGCGCGCCTTTCTCGGCGACGCGGGTCATGGCGCCGGAACCTTCCAGCTGATTCCGGTCCTCCGCGCGCGCGTGGTCGGCGTGTCGGGGCGCGAGATGAACCTCAACGGGCCGCAGGAAGTGCGCGAGCGGGGCGTCTCGCTCGGACGCGAGTTCACGCTGACGTACAGGGATCACCTCGAACCGAACGAGCGCGTCATCGACGGCGCGTTCTGGAGCTCGCCGTCGGCGGAACCCGAGGTATCGGTCGAGCGCGAGATCGCGGAGCGCGCGCGGCTGCACGTCGGCGACACGATCCAGTTCGACATTCTCGGCCGCGTCGTCAGTCCGCGCATCACGAGCATCCGGAACGTCGAGTGGCGCGAGTCGCGCAACGGCGGGTTCGTCTTCGTCTTCCGTCCGGGCGCGCTCGATCAGGCGCCGCAGATGTTCGTGTCGCCGCTCAAGGGCCCGGCCGATCCGGCGGCGCGCGCGCGCTTCCAGCACGATCTCGTCCAGCGGTTCCCCAACGTCTCGGTGATCGATTTCCGCGACGTGCTCGAGCGGATCCGCGACGTGATGTCGAAGGTGACGCTCGCCATCACCGTCGTCGGCGGCCTCGTGCTGTTCAGCGGCGCGCTCATTCTCGTCGGCGCCGTCGCGATGACGAAGTTTCAGCGCGTCTACGAAGCGGCCGTGTTCAAGACGCTCGGCGCGAACACGCGCATGATCGGCCGGATGCTGCTGTTCGAATACGGCGTGCTCGGGTCGCTGGCCGGCATCATCGGATCGGCGGGCGCGGTCGCGCTCACCTGGGGCGTGAGCAAGTACGCGCTCGAAATCCCGTGGAAGATCTTCGTCACCGAGCACGTGGCGGGCGTCGTGCTGACCGCGATCCTCGTCGCCGCGATCGGCGTCGTCTCGAGTCTCGACGTGCTGCGGCACAAACCGCTGGCGACGCTCCGCGCCGAGTAACGCCGAGCGCCGCTCCAGGTTCCGGTGATGAGGGGTAAGTGCTATGATGCGGGATTGTCCCGGTCGGGGCGGCCGCACACCGAGAGCCGTCCCAGAGGGTCATCCCAGAGGGTCATGATGGACGCGCAGACGCACAAAGACGCACTTCTCAAGAAGCGCGGCGAGATACTCGGCGCCGGCGGCATCAAACCGCTGCAGGCTTCGATGGAAAACAACACCCGCCAGGGCGACATGGCGGATCAGGCCAGCGGCAACAACGAAGTCCACATTCAGCTCAAGCTGAAACAGACCGACGCGAAGATCCTGCAGGCGATCGAAGAAGCGCTGTGGCGGATCGAGAAAGGCACCTACGGCATCTGCCGCGATTGCGGCGAGCCGATCGCGGAAGCGCGGCTCAAGGCGATCCCGTGGACGCGCGTCTGCATCACGTGCAAGGAAAAACAGGGGTCGTGACCGATCTCGTCCCGCTGCTCCAGGACTTCTACCGCGACAAACTGACGATGATGCTGCGGCACGCGGCCGCGGCGCGGGTGATCGCGCAGTACGACGCCAACAACGCCTACCAATACGTCATCAATCGTGAAGAGACGCAGCTCACGTGGGTCGCGAAGGCGATCGAGGAGCTGGGCGGCACGGTCACCGACAACACGAACGGCGGCCGAAGCATTTCAGGGAAGGGCGACGGCGCCAGTCGCGCAGCTCTTGAAGAAGACGTGCGCGATGCCCAGTCCTTCGTCGACCGCTGGCGCCCGCGGATCGATGCGATGACCCACGCCCGCCACGCGAAGATGCTGGGCGTGATTCTCGGCGAAGCGCTCGAGGCGAAGCGCTTCTTCGAACAGGCGCTCGCCGGCCGGACCGATCTGCTCGGCCGGCGCGCCGATGTGCTCGAGCCGGCCAGTGGTGAAGTGTTACCCACTCGATGGATCGAGTGATGAATCTGGTAATTGGAGAATCGGGTCATCGAGTAATTGGTGCGTGATTGCAGCGATTGCGATGGGGAGCAACATTGGTGATCGCGCCGGACATCTCGATTTCGCCGTTTCCCGCCTTCGACTTTTCATCGACGATCTGAAAGTCTCGCAATACTACGAAACGGAACCGGTCGGGGTGACCGGCGTGCAGCCGCTGTTTCTGAATGCCGCCGCGGTGGGGAAGACGAACCGATCGGCCCGGTCTGTGCTCGGCGAGTTGCTCGCGATCGAGCGCGAGCGGGGGCGCGAGCGTCCGTTCCAGAACGCTCCGCGCACACTCGATCTCGATCTCGTGTTGTTCGGGAATGCCGTGATCCACGAACCGGATCTCGTCGTGCCGCATCCGCGATTCCGCGAGCGGCGGTTCGTGCTCGAGCCGCTCGCGGCCATCGCACCCTCCTTGATCGATCCCGTCACGCAGCTCACGGTGATCGAGTTGCTGAACCGCTTGCCTGGTTGAATTCGGCGCCGGCTCCCTGCGGCCAGTCAGCCGTGGGTTTCGCAATATGCAACGACCGGCGTTCCGGCTGCGGGGGCCCAGCCGCGCTCTCGTCGGTCTGCCGTTTTGTTCTGCGAAAACGGTCGCCCGCGCGGGAAGGTTTTTGACAGCGCTTACCGTCGAGCGTACCGTCGCCCGCGGACAGGAGTAGGTCAATGAACCGACGATGGCTCGCGGCGATCGTGGCGTTGCTCGCGCCGTGGAGCGTCTTTCATCGGGCGCCGCACGCGCAGACGCCGAAAGCAGATTGGCTGACCGACGGCGGCGATCCGCAGCGCACGGCATGGCAGCGCCACGAGACGATCCTCACCAAGGACACCGTCAAGCACATGAAGCTGCTGTGGAAGATCCAGCTGGACAACCAGCCGCGGCAGATGCACAACCTCTTTCCGCCGCTCATCGCGGGCAGCGTCAGCACGCCGGCCGGCGAAAAGGAAATCGCGGTGGTCGCCGGCGTGTCCGACAACATCTACGCGATCGACGTCGCGAAGGGCACGTTGCTGTGGAAGAAGACGTTCGACAGCACCTATCGGGACCTGTCGGGAG
Source organism: Vicinamibacterales bacterium (assembly GCA_036004865.1). Taxonomy (GTDB): domain Bacteria; phylum Acidobacteriota; class Vicinamibacteria; order Vicinamibacterales; family CAVVIG01; genus QHWF01. The sequence continues at coordinate 9,720 of DASYQZ010000195.1, read as the reverse complement.
GCCGCGGCGGCGGCGTGCTTTGTCCGGGAGGGCTCACCGCGACGCCCGTTCTCGAGAAGACAGCGCCGGGCAAGTACGTCGCGTACGCCGTGTCATGGGATGGCCGGCTGCGGAAGCTTGACGTTGCGACCGGTGAAGAGATCGAGCCGCCGGCGCTGTTCATACCCGCCAACGGCAAGCCGTACGCGCTGAATCTCGTCAACGGCGTCATCTATACGGCGACGGCGCAGGGATGCGGCGGCAACCCGAACAACTTCTACTCGTACGATCTCGCGTCGAAAAAGGTCGGCAACTGGGCGCCGGGAAGCGGCGGGATGTGGCCGCGCACCGGACCGTCGGTCGGAAAGGACGGCACCGTCTACGCCGGCAGCGGCGATGGAGACTATCTCCCGGAAGAGCAGATCTACGGTCAGGCGATGATCGGAGTGAGGCAGAACCCACAGACCAAGGTGCTCGAGCTGAAGGACTGGTACGCGCCGTCGAACGCGTACTGGATGCGCAAGCGCGACCTCGACTTCAATGCCTCCTCACCGATCTTCGATTTCCAGGGCAAAGAGTATCTCGTGTCGTCGAGCAAGGAGTGCCGGCTCTGGCTGCTCGACACGACCTCGCTCGGAGGCGAAGACCATCGCACGCCGGCCTACCGCACGCCGCTTCTCTGCAACGAAGAAGTGAACTTCACGATGGGCGTCTGGGGCGCGCTCGCAACCTGGGAAGAGCCGAACGGCACGCGTTGGGTGTTGACGCCGTTCTGGGGACCGAAGCATCGGCAATTCAAGGCTGAGGCCGAGCACGGCCAAGTCGTATACGGCGCGGTCGCGGCGTTCAGAGTGCAGGAGAAGCAAGGAAAACCGGTGCTGACGCACGCGTGGATCTCGCGAGACATGTACATGGCCGACCCGCCCGTGGTCGCCAACGGAATCGTGTTCGCCTACGGCAGCGGCGAGAGCACGACGCAACGCTGGCCGGAACCCGGGCACGTCGGCGGAGCGGCAGGACGGATTCAGGAATCGACGCACGCCGTCATCTACGCACTCGACGCGCGAACCGGAGACGAGCTGTGGTCGAGCGGCGATCAGATCGCGTCGTGGAATCACTTCAGCGGGCTGTCGGTCGCGAACGGCCGTGTCTACATCGGCACGTACGACGGAATCTTGTACTGCTTTGGCGCGGCGAGTCTGCCTGCGGGCACAGACGCGACCTCGCAGCGAGACGGGCGATGACGAGTCAATGGCGGCCGGCACTCGCATTCGCGGCGGCAGGCGCGCTCGGCGCCGTCGTCCTGCACGCGCAGGGGCGCGGCGCCTCGGAATGGACGACGAGCGGCTTCGACGCGCAACGGAGCGGATGGATCCGCACCGATCCGCGCATCTCGCTCGCGACGATGCAGAAGCCCGGCGCGTACGGACCGTTCAAGTTTCTGTGGAAGCTGAAGCTCGAGCACGATCCGCACGCGCCCGGTACGCTTACCCAGCCGATCCTCCTCGATCGGCTGATCGGCTATCGCGGGTTCAAGTCGATCGCGTTCGTCGGCACCGCGTCCGAAACGGTGCACGCGATCGACATCGACTTCGGCATTCCGCTCTGGAAGTACCACATCAACTACACGGCGAGCCCTCCGCCCGTTCTCGGCGGACCCGCGGCCTGTCCGGGCGGCCTGACCGCGGCGTTGTCGCGCCCCACGGCGATTGCGCCGTCGACTGGCGGAGTCGGCTTCGGCGGCGGGCGCGGCGGCCGATCGGGCGGGGGCGTGGGCGAACCAGGAAAGGGCGCCATCACGCTCGCGGCAACGGGACGCGGCCGCGGCGCCGGACCGGAAGCGCCTCCGCCTGCCGGTACACCGGCGGGGACCGTACCAGGATCGGCGGCGGCAGCGGCCGGCGCAGCGCCGGGCGGATTGCCGGGCGGCGCACGCGCGGGCGGGCCCGGTGGTGGCGGTGGCGGAGCCGGCGGGCCTTTCGTACCCGGGAGCGATGCGGCGTACGTGGTGGGCAGCGACGGCTACCTGCACGCGCTCAACGTGTCGAACGGCTGGGACAACATGACGCCCGCGCTCTTCCTGCCCGCGAACACGCGCGCGCTGGGATTGATCATCACGGCCGGGACAGCCGAGAGCGGCGCGGTCGCCTACACCGCGACGACGAATGGCTGCGGCAGTCAGCCTGATGCGGTGTGGGCGATGGATCTCGCCAGTTCGCAGAAGACCGTCATCGCCTTCAAGGCCGGCGGTGCCACGATTGCCGGCACGGCGGGCCCGACACTCGGACGCGATGGCACGGTGTACGTCACGACGACTGACGGCTCGGTGCCGATGTCGAACTCGCTGATTGCGCTCGAGCCGAGAACCCTGAAGCTGAAGACGTCGGTGCCGGTCCCGAAGGCCGACTTCGGATCGTCGCCGCTCGTGTTCCAGTGGAAAGACCGCGACGCCGTGGTCGCGGCGGGCGGCGGCAAGCTGTTCGTGTTCGACGCCGCGGTGCTCCAGGCCGGACCGATCGCCAGCGTGCCGGTTGGGACCGCCGGCTTCGAGGCCGGTGCGCTCGCGAGTTGGCTGGACGCGCAAGGCACACGATGGATCGCGGTGCCTTCCGATCGCGGGATTGCGACGTTCACGTTTGTCGAACAAGGCGGCACGTCCGCCTTGCAGCCCGGCTGGACCTCGCGCGTCATCACGGCGCCGCTGACGCCGCTCGTGATCAACGGCGTCCTCTTCGCGGCGTCGAGCGGGACCCGAACCGCACCAGGCGTGCTGTACGCGATCGACGCGGCCAGCGGCAAGGATCTCTGGAACAGCGGCAGGACGATCACGTCGCCGGTGCGTGGCGCATTGTCGGGCGGACAGGGCAACGTCTACGTGCCCGGTTCCGACAGCACGCTCTACGCGTTTGGTTTCGAGATCGAGAAGTAGATCTTTCAGGACAACAGCAGCTCGAGATCGTCGCGCGTGAGATCGCGAATCAGCGCGTTGTCGGCCATCAGGATCGCGTCGGCGAGGCGGCGCTTGCGCTGCTGCAGCTCGAGGACGCGCTCTTCGACGGTGTCGCGCGCGATCAGCCGGTACGCGAAGACGTGTCGCGCTTGTCCGATGCGGTGGGCGCGGTCGATCGCCTGTGCCTCGACCGCCGGGTTCCACCACGGATCCAGCAGGAAGACGTACTCCGCGGCTGTCAGATTCAGACCGAGCCCGCCAGCCTTGAGGCTGATGAGAAAAAGCCGGCAGTCCGCGTCGTTCTGAAAGCGCGCGACCGGCCCGGCGCGATCGCGCGTGCTGCCGTCGAGGTATTCGTATGACACGCCGTCCGCATCGAGTCGCGCGCGGACGATCGCGAGCAAGCTCGTGAACTGCGAGAAGACGAGCGTCTTGTGCCCTTCGTCGACCGCTTCCCGAATCCGCGGGAGCAAGACCTCGAGCTTCGCGGACGTGTCGCTCGATCGTCCTCGGTCGATCAGGCCGGGATGACATGCCGCCTGCCGGAGCCGCAGGAGCGCTTCGAGGATCTGCAGCTTCGCCCGTCCAAGACCGTGCGTCCGCACCCGGCCAAGGAGAGCCCGGCGGTAGTGATCGCGCAGCTCGTCGTAGAGCACGCGCTGCGGCCGCTTCAGCTCGCACGCGATCGTCTGCTCTGTCTTTGGCGGCAGCTCTCGGGCCACTTGATCCTTGGTCCGGCGCAGGATGAACGGCCGAAGGCCGCGCGCCAGGATTCCGATCGCCTCCTCGTCCATCACCCCCGCGCGCGCGAGATGCGTGAACGCGCTGCGGCCGAGGAGACCCGGATTCAGGAACTCGAACAGGCTGCCGAGCTCACCGAGATGGTTCTCGATTGGCGTCCCGCTGAGCGCGAGGCGATGGCGGGCGTTCAGGAGCCGACAGGCCTTGGCCGATGCCGTCTTCGCGTTCTTGATCGCCTGCGACTCGTCCAGCACCACGTAGTCGAACTGGCGAGCGGTGAGACGCCCCGCGTCGCGGCGCAGCGTGCCGTACGTCGTGAGCACGAGATCGGCGTCGTCGAACTTCGATTCCAGGTCGGCGCGCCCGGTTCCCGTGTATTCGAGCAGACGCAGTCGCGGCGTGAATCGCGACGCTTCCGCGCGCCAGTTGAACACCAGGGACCGGGGAACGACGGCCAGGGACGGACGCCGCTCGCCGTTCTGTCGCGGCTCGCGACGGCGATCGAGCCACGCGAGCACCATGACAGTCTTGCCGAGCCCCATGTCGTCGGCCAGGCAGCCGCCGAATCCGAACTGCTCGAGGAACGCGAACCACCCGAGGCCGTCGCGCTGGTAGTCGCGAAGCGCGCCGACGAATGACGCCGCCGGATCCAGCGGACGCAGGCCTTCGAACGTCTTCAACCTCGCTCGCGCGCGGTCGAACGCCGCATCCCACGTCACCTCGGGCTGCGCGGCGAGCAAGGCATCGAGCAGCGCCGTCTGTGACGGCTTGAAGCGGATGTGATCGTCCTCCGGTGAGCCGAGCTGGGCGATGACCGCGTGCTTTCGCAGCCACTGTTCGGGCAGCAGCCCGACGCTGCCGTCGCCGAGCGTCACGAACGATTCGCCGCGCTCGAGCGCCGCCAGCAGCGCGGGCAGCGACGCGTGCTGCTCGCCGTAGTCCACGCGGCCGTGCAGCTCGAACCAGTCGATTCCCGATCGCAGATCCAGCTGCGGATGCTGCGGCTCGCGATAAATGCGGCCGTCGGCCTCGACGTGCCACCCCTGCGCGAGGAGCTCTCGCACCACGCGGGGCATGAGGTGCGTGGCGAGCTGAAGCATCGGTTCGCCGTCGTAGTGCGTCCATTCCTTCCGGCAGCCGAGATGGCGGAGCGTATCGAGGGCGTGCTGTTCCGCGCCGGGATCGCGCCGGACCGCACGCGTTGCGTCGGCCGATCGAACCACGAGGCCGGGAGCGTCGGCCGGTACGTCGATATCGCCGTACGTGAACGTCAGATCGGCGAGCAGGCGATCGGATCGGCCCCGGGCCGGGCGCAGCCGGACGCCGTAACGTGGCGCTTTGCAGACCGCTTCGACCCGAAGTTCTTCGGGCGCTGCCGCGAGTTCGGGCGGCTGCGCCAGCAGCGTGTCGATGAGCGCGACGCGTGCGTCGATCGGGACCGTCACGCGGCCGGTGCGGCGCAGCGCCGCGAGCCACGCAAACGCGCCACAGTGGTTGAGTCCTGCCGCATGCGTCCGCGTCAGCACCACATCGTCGGCAAGGACCAGCAACGGTTCCGCCATGTCCATCCGCTCGCCGTCACGTGCGAGCCATCCATCGATGATGTATTCGCGAGCCGCGTCGTTCCGCCGAATCTCGATCAGAAATCTCCACGGTGGCCCCGCGTCCCACTGAATCGGCGCCAACGGTGATGGCTCCGGCCGACGGCCAACCATGGGGTGGTGCCTGAATGAATTCGCGGGTTGGGGCGCGCCGGGCGTCTCGAGCCGTGCCATGCAGCGGCCCGTCGCGCAGAAGCGCGGGATGGTTTCCGACACGAGGACTCCGGCGAGACGGAAGCGCGAGAGGTGGATTCCGGGGTCGGCCCACCCGCCATAGTCGAGATGACCGTGCACGCCGCAGAGGCGCTCGAGGATGTGGCGCTCGTCCGGATCGGGCAGCGATCGGATGTCGGCTCGAGCGATCGTGATCGGTCTGGGTTTGCCCCAGTCGCCGTTCTTCTTGCGGTCGCGAGTCATCAGCTCGACGACCATCACACCCGCCGCGCGCGACGCGGCGACATCGATCACATACAACAACTGACCGGCGGACAGTCGCGGCGGAGACGCGTCCGCCGGCGATGCTGCGCCGGCAATCCCGTCCAACAACCGTTGCCATTCTGGTGGCGGAGGCGCGGGCACTTTTGCCGCCTGCCGCACCTTGTGTCCCTGCGCGCGCCTGCGCTCAGCCCAGTACAGCTTCATTCGTGCCGAGACACTCGCGCGTCCGGCTGGGGACAGCGGCCGCGCGTCGGCTTCTTCCAGGGACGGCCAGTCTTCGTCGAGATCCTCTTCGAAGTCGCTCTCCGGCGCCGCCGCTGGGTCGTCGTCCGGATCCATCGGCGCGAGCTCCACGGCGTCGGGCCGTGTGCCTGGCGGCAGCAACGGCAGTGACCTGGCTTCGGCGGCGAGGATGGTTGCCCAGACGTGTTTGCAGATCTCGAGCCGATCGCTGAAGTACGGACAGGTGCACGAGCCGGTCAAGAGATCAGACGATGCTTCGAGCCGCACGAAGTAAGGCTCCGAGCCTTGCACCGTTGCGTCGATGCCGCCATCTCGCGCGGTCAAATTGTGAACGGCGCCGCCGATGAAGTACGCATGACCGCGTGAACGCGAGCGCTGTGAAACCTGTGGTGCGAGAACCTGCGAAAGCCGCATCACCAAGGAGGAGCCTTTGACGTGAGGTTGGTCGGTGGACGATATCACACGATGGTTAGCAACACGACGCCGTACGGCGCCGCGCGCTCGGTCGAACACCCGCCGGTGATGTCCGGCTCACAGAGTTTCGGTGGTGTCCGACTTCAGCCGGACCAACCAACCTGGGCGCGTGCCGTACAATGCCAGTCGTGACTTCACGCGAATCCTCGGTCGTTTCCTTGGAGGCGGCGCGTGCTGCGCTCATCGACATCCTCGCTGAGGAGCCGACGGTCGTGGCTGCCTACATCTTCGGGTCGCTGGTGCGCGGCGCCGCTGGTCCGCTGAGCGATATCGATGTCGGGCTCCTGCTCGCCGACGCGGACGGCGCCGCGCTCGTGTGCGGCCGGACCGTAGATGCCTTGTGCCGGCGGCTCGCCACGTCGCGAGTCGATGTCGTGTCGCTTGCCACCGCGCCGATGCCGCTCCGCTACCGCGCGATCCGTGACGGACTGCTCGTCCTCGGTCGCGACGCCGCGGCCGTGGAGCGGTTCATCACGGAGACGGTACTTCAGTATCTGGATTTCAAACCGCTCCGCGATCGGGCGTTCGCGCTGGTGCGCGATGCGATCCTCGAGAGCCGGTGATGGTGGCCGACGTCGAAGTCGTCCGCGATCGCGAGAGCCGCATTCGCGAATATCTCCGCGATCTGCGCAACTTCGCCGACATTCGTGAAGCGGCGTTTCTGGAAAATCGGGAGCGCCAGTACGCCGTGCGCCACGCGCTGCAACTCGCCATCGAGGCATCCGTTGATATCGCCACACACATCTGTGCGGCCGACAACTTCGGCGTGCCCTCGTCGTACGCCGAAGCCTTTGACTTCATCGAAAAAGCCGGCATCGTCGATCGCGTGCTTGCCGACGATCTGAGGGCGATGGCGCGGTTCCGTAATCGGATCGTGCACTTCTACGGCAAAGTCGATCTGCGAACGGTGTATGGTCTCCTGCAGGATCGCCTGGACGACTTCAACCGATACCTCACAGCCATCGAGCAGTACCTCAATCGGTCCACGTAAGCATCGTGCTCGGGCGCGGCTGGAGGGAGCCCGCATCGCGACATGAGGCCTGACGCGCTCGCGCCGACGTTTCCGCATTTGAATGCCGAGGTGAAGGAACGCTTCAAGCAGCGCTCCGCACTCCACCCGGCAGAGCATGAACCCAATGTGCCAGCCTGCCAGTGCGAGCGTTGAGCGATGCAAACCTCGGCCCCGATTGTCTTCGTGCTCGCGACAGTTCAGCCGTGTTGGTCAAATCTTTCCTCGCATTGTGACGCCTGGGATTCTGAACGATCCGGTCTGGCGAGAGTCGCCGTTCATCGAGAACGTCGCCCGCGTCGCGGCCCGCTGCGCCAATCCGATTACCAGATTCTCCGATTAACGGATTCTCGGTTGAGGCCGCGGCAGCGGCTTCAGGTGGAGTTGCGGCATTGGCCGCGGCGTCGGATGTACCATCGGGAACACCTTGTCGAGCTCGCGCATCGACTCTTCGACGGCGCGATCGATTTCAGGCTGCGCATCGCGCATCACCTGTTCGATCTCGCGCTCGATCTCCGGCTGCATGTTCGCGACCTCCGCCATCGCTTCTTCGACCGCACGATCGATTTCGGGCTGCGCCTCCCACATGGCCTCCTCGACCGCCCACTCGATCTCCGGCTGCGATACGAGCATCGCCGCGTGGACCGCGTCGTCGAGATGGAACCGGACGCCGTGGTCTTTTTGATCCCGCTCGCGGCGGCGCCGCTCTGTTTCCGGACGCGCCTCGCCCGGACGCCGCAGCGCGATCGTCCCGCCGAACGACTCGAGCTCGAGATGCGCGCTGCCGTTGCCGAGCGTCACGGTGAAGCGCTTCCGCTGATTCTCGTCGTCGGTTTTCACCGGGAACGTCGATCGGAAGCTGCCGTTGTAGGTCCGCACCCGCAGGACCGCGTTCACGCGCTCCGGCACCGCAATCGCAATCAGTCCGTTGTGCGTCGTCAGCCGGTAGAGGCCCTTGTCCTTGATCGGACCGTCGTAGGAAATGTTGCCGTTGACCGAGTAGAGATCGACGTTGGCCGAGTCGATCCGGTCCAGGATGATGCTGCCGTTGGTCGATTCGGCGGACAGGTCGCCGCTGATGTCGGCGAGGCGGATGCCCTCGTTCACGGCGCGGACCTCGACGCGGCCCCTGGCTTTCTCGAGCGTGATCTCGCCCTGGACCGACTTCAGCGAGACGAAGCCGGATCCGCCGCTGACCTTGATGTCGCCGTTCGTCGTCTCGACCGCGACGTCGCCGCCCACGCCGTCGAGATTCGCGTCGACGTACGTGCCGTTGACGCTGATCGCCATCCACTTCGGGATGGTGATCGCGTAGTCGAGCGACCGGGGCCGCCCGCCGCGCACCGATCGCGAGCGGATCGTGAGCAGCTGCTCGGCCGGCTTGATCTCGACGGTCTCGCGATCCGAGTGCGTCACTTGAACGCGGACTGCGTCCCTGTCCCACGTCTTCACGGCCACGTCACCGGCGAAGTTGTTGATGTCCAGCTTCGTGCCCTTCGTGACGTTCACCGTCTGGTCCATCGGCGTGATGACGCCCATCATGAAAATAATCGCTGCCAACATAGTCATTCGTCCTTGGTCGTTGCTCTTTGGTCGTTGGTCTAATTCGATTCGGACAGCGCGGCCGCGCGCCGGAGCAGATCCAGCTTGCGGCGGCGCGCCTCGAACAGATGGCTGCTGAGATAGTTGTTCGCCGGGTCGGCGGCGAGCGCCTGCCGCGCCTGCTCGATGGCCTGATCGATGATCTGCAGGTTGTGCTCGACGATCGCGATCGTGTTCTCGTCGAGCCGGCCGCGTCCCTGTTTGACCGCTTTCTCGAGATCCGCGACGGCGGCGTCGTACTGCGGATCGGCGAAGCCCACCGTCGCCACCTGGACATCGTCGGCCGGCACGGCGCGTTCGGGCTCCACGGTTGTGGCCGACGACGCATTGGCCTGGCTCGGACGCGAGGCTTCAGTCGAGCGTCCAGCGAGACGCTCCGCCGTCTGCCACGCGAGGCCGCCGGAGATCGCAATCAGGATCGCCGCCGCCGCGGCGAGCTGCGGCAGCGTGAACGACACGCGCCGGCGCGGCTCGAACGCGACGATCTTGGAGGCCGAGCGATCGTCAATGCGTGCCGCGATGCCGGCCCACAGATCGGCTTGTGGAGGGCGGACGTCTTTACTCCCAGGTCTGCCCGCGGCCTGCGCCCGCGCGACGACGCGCTTCAGATCCGCGAGCACTGCGGCGCACGGCGCGCAGCCCGCCAGGTGCGACTCGATCGCGTACCGCTCGTCGTCGGGCAG